>DATANP010000619.1:0-1780 GCA_036266195.1 Thermoanaerobaculia bacterium
TTCGACCCGCACGGCGAAGGTCAGGTCAGAGCCGGGTTCGGCAGGAAACCTGCCATCGGCCAGGAACACCGGGAAGTGGCTCATCTCGAGCGACTCTAGAGAGCCGCACACGGGACAAGCCTTCAGACCGAGCCGCTGAAGCGTCTCGGAGACTTCGGCCATGAAAGCCTGGCGCCAGCGCATCCTGCGCCGCTACCCCCGCACAGGCCGGGTAACCACAATCCGCGCGATCAGGCGCGAGTTGGCCGGAAGACGTGGTCAGAGGGCGTCCAGGCCGAGCTCACGCGTGCGGACGACAGCCTCGCTGCGCGAGGAGACGCCAAGCTTCCGGTAGGCGGAGTAGGCCTGCGTCTTGACCGTGTTCTTGGAGACATACAGCCGCTCGCCGATTTCGGCGTACGACAGGTGCGTGGACAACAACGGCAGAAGTCGCAGCTCGGCGGCCGTGAGCGACGAGGCGCCGACGGAGCGCGCGTTGCCGGTGGCGAGACCGGCTTGCAACTGGCCAGCCAGCTCGGGCAGGACGCCGAGGTCGGGTCGTTGCTGGAGCATGTCGTGGGCCTGGGCCAGAACAGCCGCGGCCCCCCCGGGGTCGGCGAGCATGATGTAGGCACGGGTCATCTCGAGAAGTGCCTGGGCTGACACGACGGGCAGGGCATAGGTCAGCAGGGGCCTGAGCCGGGACGCCCGCCCGAGGTAGAACCGCGCCCGGGAGACGTCTCCCCGGTGCGCGGCGGCACGGCTCGCCCACGCATAGACCAGAGCGCTGGTCCAGTAGTCACCGAAGTGCCCGTTCTCCACGATCGCGGCCGCTTGCTCCGCGAGCATCGTGACCTCGGCCCAGTCATTGCGTTCAGCCGCCACGCCGCACTGCTCGGCCAGGATCAGGCCGGCCAGGGGCAAGCTGCCGGAGGCAGTGGCAAGGTCGAGCGCGCGGGCGAGAATGGGCCCGGCTCGGGTCGGGTCGCCTTCCAGCAGGAAGGAAACGCCCTCCGTGTACAGCATTGTCGCCCGGTAAGGGCTGGCCGGACTCAGCCCCTCCCAGGCGAGCTGCGCGTCGCGCCGCATCTCGCCGATGCCCTTGCGGCACAAGATCGCGCGCAGGTAGGCGAGTGTGGCTTCCATCGTGCTGCCGTCGGGAAGGATCCCGGCCGCGGACGCACGTTCGGCGGCGGCAGCCCAGCGCTCGGCCTCGCTGGGCCGGCCGAGGAGCGCGAAGATCAATGAGCCGTGCACCGCGATCGCCCCGTAGTGCTCGGCTGACGTGACATCCCCGAGCCACTCCATCCAGCGCAGCACGGTCTCGACACGGCCGCTGGCCCAGACGGGCTGCTGGAGCTGGAGGATGAGCCGGGCCACCCGGTCATAGTCTCCGGCCGCCTGGGCGTGGCCGATCGCTTGCTCCGGCATGGAGTTCGCCTCGAACCAGGCCGCCGCCCGGAAATGGAGATCGGCGACCAGACTTGGTTCCTGGCGCTGGAGCTCTGACCGCAGGAGGTCCCGGAGCAGGTGATGGTAGCGGTACCATTCACGGTGGCGGTCGAGCGGGAGCACCAGCAGGTTCCTGGCTTCCATCTGCTCGAGGACGGCTCCGGATCCCTCTTGCTCCAAGATCGCGTCGCACAGAGATCCGCACATCCGCTCGAGGACCGACGTGCGGGCGAGAAACGACGCTTCCCTCGCTGAGATCCCGGCGAGCAGCTCCGAGCGCAGGTAGTCGCCCATGTAGACGTCGTCGCCGGTGAAGGTGAAGCCGGCGTCGCTCTGCCGGGTGCCGGAC
>DATANP010000620.1:0-2811 GCA_036266195.1 Thermoanaerobaculia bacterium
CTGCGTCGCCTGCTCCGGTCCGCGAGGCTCCTGTCCGGATCTGTGCGCCTCCTGCCGCGATCTTTGAGGCTCCTGATCGGATCGATGGGCTTCCTGAACCGGACCCGGAGGCTCCTGAACGCAGCGGCGTGATTCCTGAGCAGACAGGCGCACGATCTGAAGAAGTCCGGGCGGCTCCTGATCGAGGCCGCGCGGCTCCTGATCTTTCAGGAAACGGCAGGGGCGTGCTCTCGCACGCCCCTGCACGGACCTCGCCGCGACCTGCCCGGACGGCCCGGTCACAGCTCCCGGCGCAGGCGCTCCGCGTATCTGCCGGCCTGCCGGCGCATGGCGGCGGCCTCGTTCGGGTCGATCCCCTCCAGCGCCTCGGCGGCCAGGGTGTGCCAGCCGAGCTGGAAGGCGAGGTAGGCGTGCGTGTAGAAGCGGAGCTGGTCCGGCGGAGTCTTCACCCGGCGCGAACGCTCCAGCATCTCGACCAGACGGCCGCGCTCGTCCTCCGAGAGGTCCAGCTCCACGATCGCGCCGGCCAGATCCCAGGCCGGGTCCTGGGCTCCGACCAGATCGTTGGCCGCATGGTGGTCCACGGCGTCGGACTTGAGGATCTTGCCCTCGGGGGTCACCAGCCACTCCCAGGCGTGCATGCGGTTGTCGGTCAGGACCGGGCGCGCCAGGGAGGACAGCTCCGGAAGCCGCTCCTTCCACACCCCGAGCGCCTCGGAGGCCTGCGGACCCAGGGCCTCGCCGGCGTTGAAGGCCGCCATTTCCAGGAGCTTCGCGGGCCCGGCGCCGGGACGGCCGGTCGCGGGCAGCCGCCGCGCGCGGAAGGAGATGTAGCGCGCCACCCGGTCCAGCAGGTCCTCCCGGTTCACGTCCGGCACCAGGGGGAGGGGCCGCGCCCGGTCGAGCCAGGGACTGACCAGGAAGCCGTGGCGCAGACCGATGACCGGCGTGGTGAAGCCGCTCTTCTCCAGCTCCCCGGCCAGCTCCAGCCGGTCGCGGCCGTAGCGGCCGAGGCCCGCGAACTTGAGAAGCCAGGTCTTGCCGCGCGAGGTGAGCAGGTACTTGCGCCGCTCCTGCTGGAGGTGGGCCGGCGGCCGGTCGCCGTCCTTGAAAAACCGGTCCCGCCACCGGCCGGCACCCAGATCCTCCAGGGGACCGTCGGCCGGACCGGTCAGGTCCTCGACCCAGCGCTCCAGGGGCCAGGCCGCGGCCGGCCCGAGGAACATCTCCTCGAACTCCACCACGTACTTGCGCGCCCGCTCCCAGCGCTGGCGGTGGGCCTCGCTCGCCTTCGGACCCAGGGGCCCGCGGTGGCTCGGGAAGAAGACCATGGAGTCCGGCGACACCCCGTGCTCCTCCAGCCAGTCCGCCATGGCGCCGAACGAGCTGCCCGAGAGCCCCGGCCCCTCGTCGGCGATGGCATAGAGAGGACGGCGCGCGCCCGGCGCGTCGGCCGCGGCCAGGAGACGCCCGGCCATCCGTACCCCGATCGAGAGCGTGCGGGCGAATGGATGCCCGCCGGGGCGCACGCTGGCCGAGGTCTCTCCCCTCCCCGCCGCCGCCACCATGGCCGCCAGGCTCGTGCCGATGCTGCGGATGCCGATCACCCGCAGCACCCCCTGCCAGTCCTCCCGCAGCAACTCGGAGGCGCGGAGGTAGGTCTCCGGGTAGAGGCCATAGAAGGCGTAGCCCTCGGGCGTCACGACGTCGATCTTCTCCGGCAGGCGCAGGGCGGTCAGCCGGCGCAGCGCGCGCGCCGCGGACATCAGGCCGACCAGCGGCGGCGGCGAGGCGCGGCGCCCCTCCCACGAGGGGAGCTGGCCGGTGAAGCGGAACGACCAGAGCAGGGCCTCGGCGATCCCGCGCGTGGTGGACGCCGACCACTGGGCGAGTGGCGTGGGCCGCTCCCGGCCCAGGAACTGGAGCTGGTCGTCGAGCAGCCCCTGTTCCAGCTCCCCCATCTCCACCAGAAGGGCCGCGATCTCCGCGTGGCGCTCGATGCCCGCCGGCATCCCTTCGAGAGCAGCCAGCCCGGCACGGATGCGCTCCGCCCTGGCCGCCGTGTCTTCCTCTAGAGTCAAGTCTCCATACACCAACATCGTAGAGCGGAAAGAGAGCAAGAGCCGTACCATTCGCATCTCGCAATCGAAGGACACTTGACACGTCAACCATTCATCCGTATAGTTCCTCTCGTGAGCGAACGGGAGAGCGCGATTCAGCGCGAGATCCACCAGACGAAGCCGTTCCGGACACGGAGCCAGGAGGGAGTCGTGGCCTTGTTGCGCACCGCGGACGTGGTCCGCCGCTACATCGGCCGGGTCCTGGAGCCTCACGGGGTGACGACGCAGCAGTTCAACGTGCTGCGCATTCTCCGCGGGGCGGGTCCGGAGGGCCTCCCGACGCTGGCCATCAGCGAGCGGATGATCGAGGAGGCGCCCGGAATCACCCGGCTCCTCGACCGCCTGGAGGCCAAGGGCCTGGTCCGCAGGGAGCGCTGTCCCGGGGACCGCAGGCAGGTGCTCTGCTACGCCACCCCGGAAGCCCTGGAGCTTCTCGGCCGCATCGACGGCGAGATGGATCAGGCCGACGAGATGGGTCTCGGGATGCTCTCGGAAGAGGACAAGGTCGAGATGATCCGGCTGCTGGACGCCGTCCGCGCCGGCCACCAGTAAAAAATTTTTCTTCGGTTAGTTGACTCGTCAAACGTTGCAAGATCAAGGAGATAACGCCAATGTTCCGTAAAACCCTGCTTGCCGCCGCCCTGATCGCCACCTCCGCCGCCGCCGTGCGGGCCGACGTCTATACGATCGA
>DATANP010000621.1:0-6978 GCA_036266195.1 Thermoanaerobaculia bacterium
CGGAGGCGCGCCGCGACTATGGGGAGGAGTTCCTCAACTCATACATCGCTCTCCAGATCAAGACGCTTCGCCAGCAGCGGGGATGGAGCCAGGCAGAGTTGGCTCAGCGTGCGGGTATGAAGCAGTCCAGGATCTCTGCCATGGAGCAGGCGGACTATTCGGGCTGGAGCCTGCGGACCCTTCAACGACTGGCGGCTGCTTTTGACCTGGCCTTTGTCGCGGGCTTTGAGAGCTTTGGGCGGATGCTGGATTCGATGACGTCGATCAGCCGCGCCGGGCTGGAGAGACCGTCGTTCGAGGAGGACCCTGCCTTCCGCGAAACCGCGGCCAAAGAGGAGGTCCGGAAACCCCGAAAGCCGACGATTCGGAGGGATACCGCCGGCGAGGGCGCCGGCGGTCCCAGGGAGCGCGTTCGATAGGTTACGGCCCGATCGCCACTCCCCATGGCCCCCCGCCCACCGGAATCGTGGCTATTACCCTGCCCGCGGCGGTGTCGATCACTGAAACGTTGTTGCCCAGGCCGTTCGCGGTGTAGACGTAGCGGCCGTCTCTCGTGACGGCGATGCCCCAGGGACGGTTTCCGACAGGGATGGTGGCGATGACCTTTCTTTTTGCGGCATCGATCACGGCTACGCTGTTTCCGTGGCCGTTCGCGACGTAGACGCGGCGGCCGTCCGGCGCGACCACGATTCCGACGGGCTTCGCGTTGCCTCCGAGATCGATCACGTCGATCACTTCGTACGTGGCCGTGTCCACGACGGAGACCGAGCCTCCGATCTCCGCGGTCACCCAGGCGCGGTCTCCCTTCGGTGAGAAGGCGGCGGCTCTTGGACGTGGATCGACCAGAAAGCTGGCTACAACCTTCCTGGCCTTTGTATCGATCACGGAGACGGTGTTGCTGGTTTCGGCGGTCACATAGACCCAGCGGCCGTCCGGGCTCAGGGCCACGCCTTCGGGCTCGATGCCGACGATGAGGCTCGCCAGAACCTTTTTCTGGTCCAGGCGGATCAGGCTGGCGGTGCCGGCGTCCTCGTTCGAGGCGATGAGGGTGATGCCGTCGCGGCTCATCGCGAACTGCTCGGGGTCGCTGCCGACGGGGTAGCGCCCCAGCACCTTGCGGGTCCTGGGATCGATCGCCACGATGGCGTCCGCCTGGCTCTGGGTGCGGGTCGCGGTGTCGCTCACGGCCACGTAGATCCGGCTGCCGTCCGCGCTCACCTGGATGCCCCTCGGACGGTTGCCGACCTTGATCGTCGCGACCGCCTTCCGGGTGGCCACGTCGATGACGGTCACCGTACCGGAATGCTCGCTGCTCACGTAGGCGAACGGAGCGGCGTAGGCCGGGAGCGCGACCAGGAGCAGGGCGGCGAGCTTCTTCATTCTTCTTCTACCCCCACCTCGCCGAGCACCTTGTCTCCGGCCACGACGTAGAGCGGCTGGCGGAGGGTGTGGTCCTCGGAGCGGAACGACAGGCGCGCTCCCTTGTGGCCGTCGAAGCGCAGGCGCTCCAGGGTGGTGTTGCGCAGCGCGGCTTCGGCGGCGGCCATCACGGCCAGCCATGCAGCCCAGGCGCGCTCGTCCATGGGTGACCCGAAGCGGGTTTCGAAACGCTGGTTGAGCTGCTCGGCTCCGAACTTCGTGAGCGACGGGTGCCAGTCCACGACCCGGACGCCTTCCGACTTCGGACCCTGCCAGCGCTCCAGGGCTTCGCGGCGCTCGGCCATGCTGGAGGCCACGTGGAAGACGTTCGGCCGCATCGGCACCCGCTCCTCCGTCGATCGGATGTTCAGGAAGGGAATTGCCGACTCTCCGTCCAGGTCTCCGACCACGGCCAGGACGCCGTCTTTTCCGTTCACGAGCTCCAAGCGGGCTCCCAGCAGCTCGGCGGTACGGCCGGCCTCCTCGGCTCCGAGTTGGGCGCCGCGGACGGCGGAGTCGTCCTTCAGGGTATGACCGACTCTCAGGACCCTGGGCTCCTGCGCCAGGAGACGCGGCGCCAGCAGGGTCCCGGCAATCGAGACGAGAAACTCGCGACGGTTCATTTCAGGGTGTAGAGGAACGCCGCGATGTCGCGGCCGTCCTTCTCGGAAACGTGGAGGTTCGGCATGGCCGTGCCGGGCGAGATCCCCTGGGGATCCCGGATCCAGCGCATCAGGTTCTGCGGCGTGTTCGGCAGCCGGCCGGCCAGGTAGGTGCGGCTGGCGATACGGTCGAGCGGCGGACCGACCATGCCATCGGCTCCCGGCACGCCAGGGACGGTATGGCAGGTCTGGCAGCCATAGCCGCGGATCAGGGCCCGGCCGCGCTCCGGCTCGCCGCCGGTCAGGCGCCGGGCGGTCTCCTCCGCGCTGTTGCATCCGGTTGCAAGCAAACCCAGGAGCAGGACGAGCCCCAGCCTTCTCTCACTCATTCGCACCTCCGGCCTGCGCCAGGGTCTCGCTCCGGGTGAGGGCCACGCGCCGCTCCAGAACGCCCATCCAGGCGGCGAACAGCGCCAGGCCCAGAATCAGGAAGATCACGCCCGCCGGCACCCACATGAGCAGCCCCGCGAGCTGCTGGTCCTCCAGCGGGCTCAGGTGCCAGCGCAGCGTCCGCGCTTCGTAGAGTGGATACCACAGGCGCGGCGCAAAGGTAAGGAGCGCGCCCAGGATGCTGCTGTGGAGCGCGGTCGTGAACACGTAGAACACAGCCACCCCATAGCCCGCCCGGCCGAACCGGCCATGCACCAGCGCCCACCAGAACAGGCCCGCGGTGACGAAGAAGCACAGGTGCTGCACCGCGTGGATGCCGTCGTTCCGGAGCGCCGCCTCGTACAGGCTCGGGATGTGCCACACCCAGAGAGCCACGCCGTGCAGCACCCAGACGGTCAGGGGCCCGGTGATCGCCCGCCAGCTCGAAACCACGGCCGGCGCCTGGAACGCATGCCCGATCCGCTCGCGCCGCTCTCCACCGAAGGCCCAGAGGAATGGCATCAGAGGCCGGCCGAGCACCATGAGAGGCGCCGAGATCAGCATCAGCACCTCGTGCTGAGCCATGTGGGCCGAGAACAGGATGTCCGACAGCGCATCCAGGGGAGACACCAGCGCGACCGCCACCGAAGCCCACCCCAATCCGAACGCCGCCGCCTCCCACCGCCGGATCCCCTGCCCCACCCCGGCCCGCGCCCACAGCCGCCGAAGGCCGCGAACGTAAAGCCAGCCGGAGACGGCCAGCGAAAGGATCACCAGAGGGTCCCACGTCCACCAGGACCACATGGCTTGGGAGAGGTGCTGCTCGCCACCGTGGGCTTGGGCGGCCGAGGGGAGGAAGAGACAGATCGAAGCGACGAGCGCCGCAGCGAGCCCCTCACCCCCTAACCCCCTCTCCCATCCCCTCCCTCCCACCGGGAGAGGGGAGACATCTGCAGGTGTTTGAGGTTGAAGGCAACGAAGATGGCTCGCCTGGGTCCCCCCTCTCCCGGGTGGGCGGGAGTGCGATGGGAGAGGGGGACAGGGGGTGAGGGGCCTCATCGCGAGCAAGCCCCCAGAATCCAGTTCGGCACGTCCGTCGCCACGATCACCAGCGCGAAAAACAGACCGATCACGATTCCGCTCAGAGCCAGGAACCGGCTACGGCTGGCCCCCGGCATTCCCTCGTCGGTCGATCCCTCGGGCAGCCGCTTCCAGTCCCGATGGGAGAGGAAGGCGGTGGCGAGCACGGCCACCAATGCGGCCAGGGAGATGAGGTGAAGCCAGCCCTCGGCGCCGGCCGCGCAGGCGGAGGGCGTCAGAGCGTAGCTCGCCTGCTGCTGCGCCGCCCAGATCAGGGGTGGCGCCAGGACCCGGAACACCCGGCCCGCGTCCGTCTCGTTTCCGGAGATGCGCGTCGCTTCCATATCCTTTCTTTCCTCTCAACGCCGGAACAGGCCCGGGTCCCAATACAGGAAGGCATAGAGGAAGACCCACGAGGCCACCACGAAGTACCAGTAAAGGCCGTTGAGCTGTACGTCGACCCGGTGCTTGTCCTCGATCGGACCCTTGAACAGCAGGGTGAGGAAGAGCCCGTTCTCCCCCACCGATGTCAGCAGGTGGAGGGTGTGAAGACCGAAGATCGTCCAGACGATCGAGCCGTAGGCGTGGCTGTTGTAGCGGAAGGTCATCCCCCCGATTTCGTAGCACCGGAGGATGAGCGCGGCGAGCCCGAACACGGTGGCGACGATCAGCCAGAAGCGGGCCTTCATCATCTCTCCGGCCCCTCCGTGCTTGTTCACCAGGTGCATGGGAAAGACGCTGGCGATCAGCACGATCAGGTTCGCGGCGCCGATGGCGAGCGGCATCTCGGCTCCCGGCGGCGGCCATATGGCCGAGCTGCCACGCAGGTAGAAGTAGGTCACGGCCGTGAGCGCGAACACGGTGGATTCGATGGCCATGAGCCCCACCACCCCCCACCAGAGAGGGTCGCGGTGCCCGAGCACCACCCGCGGCAACTCGGAGACATCCAGAGCCGGACGGTTCGTCATGGCTGCTCCTCCAGCAGCTCCTTGTAGGGAGGCTTGGGCCAGAACCAGCCGATCAAGGCCACGGCGGTGAGAATGATGCCGATGGGGATGCCCCATGGCGTGAAGATCGACACCGAGAAGGTGACCGCGATGGCGCAGGCCACCCAGAACGGCCACATCGTCGGTTTCGGCAGCTCGGTGATGTGGTCCGGCTCCGCGTCGAGGACGCGCGTGACCAGGACCTCCCGCTTGTCCAGGCTCAGCCCCGTCACGACGGGCGAATTTTCAAAACCTTTCCACAGCGGGTAGCGGCCCTGGACCGTGGGCAGGTAGAAGAAGTTGTAGCTCGGCGGCGGCGAGGCCGTGGCCCACTCGAGGCCGTCGGCGCCCCAGGGATTGTCGCCCGCCAGCTCGCCGGCCACCCGGCTCTTGAGAGCGTTGATCACGAAGACCAGCACGCCGAGAGCGAGAATCCCGGCCCCGACCGTGGCCAGGAGGTTGAGATCGCCCCAGCCGGTCTCGGGCAGGTAGGTGTACACCCGGCGCGGCATGCCCTGGAGACCCAGGATGTGCATCGGGAAGAAGGTCAGGTTGAAGCCCACGAGCACGAGCGCGAACGAGAGCTTGCCGAGCGCCTCGGACATCTTGCGGCCCGTCATCTTCGGGAACCAGAAGTGGACCGCGCCGAGCAGCGGGAACACCGAGCCGCCGATCAGCACGTAGTGGAAGTGGGCCACCACGAAGAAAGTGTCGTGAACCTGGAGGTCGAGCGGCACCGCGGCAAGCATCACGCCGGTGAGCCCGCCGATCACGAAGATGAAGAAGAAGCCGAGCACGTAGAGCAGCGGCGTTGAAAACCTTATCTTCCGGGCCGACCAGAGCGTGGCGATCCAGCAGAAGATCTGCACCCCGCTGGGCACCGCGATCATGATGCTCGCCGCCGTGAAGAAGCTCTGCCCGAGCTGCGGCAGGTTGGTGGCGAACATGTGGTGGACCCACAGGCCGAAGCCGATGAACCCGGTCGCGACCAGCGCCAGCACCATGGGCAGGTAGCCGAAGATCTCGCGCCGCGTGAAGGCGATGATGATCGAAGAGACCATACCCAGGGCCGGAATGAAGATGATGTAGACCTCCGGATGGCCGAAGAACCAGAACAGGTGCTGCCAGAGGATCACGTCGCCGCCTTCGGCCGGGTTGAAGAAGTGGGTGTCCACCAGCCGGTCGAGCGCGAGGTAGCCGCTCGCCAGCATGACCGAGGGCATGGCGAAGACCACCATGAAGGAGGTCACCAGCATCGACCAGACGAAGAGCGGCATGCGGTTGAGCGACATGCCCGGCGCCCGGTGCTTGAAAATGGTTGCGATCAGGTTGACCGCGACGGCGAGGCCTGAGATCTCGGTAAAAGTGATCATCTGGGCCCAGACGTCGGCGCGCTTGCCGGGCGAGAACTCGGGGCCGGAGAGCGGCACGTAGGCGAACCAGCCCACGTCCGGCCCGAAGCGCAGGAAGAAGGCCGCGTAGAGCAGGACGCCGCCGGTCAGGTAGGTGAAATAGGACAGGTTGTTCAGCCGCGGGAACGCCATGTTGCGCGCGCCGATCATGAGCGGCACCAGGTAGGTCCCCAGGCCCAGGACCACCGGGACGGCGAAGAGGAACATCATGGTGCTGCCGTGCATGGTGAAGACCTGGTTGTAGGTGTCCGGGCCGAGGACATTGTTCTCCGGCTTCGCGAGCTGGAGGCGCATGAGCGCGGCCTCGATGCCGCCGAGCGCGAAGAAGACGAAGGCGGTGACAACGTAGCGCCTGCCCAGGGCGGTGTGGCTCACCTCGGCGAGCCAGCCGTAGAGGCCGCGCGGCGTCCTCCAGGTCCTCTCCAGCCGAAGGCGGTCGCGCTCGCTGATACGGTCGGGCGTCGACTCGAAAAACTCTTCGTCGGGTTCCGGAGGGATTGGCAGCTCCGGTGCGATCATTTCAGGATCTCCAGATAGTCGAGCACGGCTTGCAGGTCGCGGGAGTCCATGGGGTTCGGCGGCATCAGGTTGCCGGGCTTGACGCCCTGCGGGTCGACGATCCACCCGCCGAGGTGGCCGCGGGTGGCCGGCAGCGTGCCGGCCGCGAGGGTGCGGCGGCTCGCGAGGTGGGTCAGGTCGGGGGCGGTCCTGCCGGAGGCCTGGGTGCCGCGGATCGTGTGGCAGTTGGCGCAGGGCAGCAGCTCGACGAGCTTCTGGCCGCGGAGCTGCTGCGGGGTCTTCGGAGTGACGGAGGACTGGCGCTGGCCGTCGAGCCAGGCCTGGTACTCCTGCGGCGGCTCGGCGACCACGATCAGGCCCATGTGCGCGTGCTGGAAGCCGCAGAACTCCGCGCACTGCCCGTAGTAGACGCCCGGCCGGTCGGCCTGGATCTGAATCGAATTGTCGTGGCCCGGGATCAGGTCCTTCTTGCCGTGCAGGTTGGGCACCCAGAAGCTGTGGATGACGTCCGAGGAGCTGAGCTTGATCGTC
>DATANP010000622.1:0-11070 GCA_036266195.1 Thermoanaerobaculia bacterium
ACGAACGGGGTGCCACCGAAAGAACGGTCCTCAAGGACGTCGACGCTTCGAGGGCCATTCGGGTGGACCATCTCAGGCCAGCTCCGGACGGACTCTACCAGCTCGCGGTCGAGGCGCCGTCCTTCCTGCCGGTTCGACAGATCGTCAACATCAGGTCCGACGGCATCACCGAAGTGGAGATCGTCCTCCGGGCCCGGGAAGGCAAGGGCGAGCCTCCTGAGCAGGTGACGCTCGTCGACGACCGTGGCCGGCCCCGGGACAACTACGACCCCGGCGAGTCGCTGACGGTCGGAGTCCGCGGCCTCGAAGCGGATATGGTTTACGACTTCACGCTCAGCGATGAAACCGGGAAGCCGCTCCTCAACAGCAGTCTGCTCGCCAACCGGAAGGGCGACATCGAGCCGACCCTGCTCTGGCCGCAGCTCGGGCTGAGCGATCTGATCACCGGCGAGAAATTCACGGTGCCGCAGGCGCAGCAGAGGTGGGGAGGGCGCAGGCTCAGGCTCCAGGTCAGGGAGCGGGGCAGGCAGGTCCTGGAGCATGCCATTCCGATCGCCGAGCACTTTACGCGGCCCCTGATCCTGAATACGGATCCGGGCGGCTTCGTGCTCAACGGATTCGAGGTGGGGCAGCACGACGCGGTCGTGTCGGCCTACAACGTGCCCCACCGGGGAGTCTCGCGCATCTATCTCGTGCCGCGCCAGCACAACTGGTTCGCGGGAGACCGCTTCCAGCCGGTGACGCTCGCGAGCGGGCGCGCCGGGTTTTCGGACGTCGAGCTCGCCGGGGCCGAAAGCTCGTTCACTCACCGGGTCGCCGCCGCCGCCGAGCTGATGCCCGGAGCGTACGATTACATCATCCGTCCGCTGCGCTACGGGTATGAGGACGACGAGGATTTCGTCCTGCGCGATTCGGACCTTGCGACGCGCGTTCTGACGGGCCTCGTCGTGCGCTGGGAGTTCATGAAGTGGAAGGCCGTGCTGGGTGGCTGCACGAATACGCAGAACATCAGCGGCAGGAAGGTTTTCGGCGCGCCTTATTTTCAATATGCGGATACCTTCCAACTCGGCGAAGACGTCTACGGCGCTCTCGACCCCGCGGCGCTTCTGCCCAACCAGAAGGGGAAGATGGTCGCGCTGTACGTGGTCAAGCGGCCCGTGGCGGATTACAGCGCGCTCAATCACCTCCCCCAACTCGGCGGCAACGCGGCCGTGCAGAAGCTCCTCACCCAGACGGATTGCATCAATCACAACACGCGGCTGCTGTGGAGCCATGCGAACCAGGTGGGCGAATACGACGTCATCGCCGATTTTGGGAACGACACCGCGGACCCGCTGGCCTTTGCGCCCGACCACAGTTTCGATCAACCGCTCGACCTGGTCGATGGCAAGCTTGTCGTGGGCTTCCGCGTGGTCGAGGACCCTGGCATTGCCACCAATCCCAACATCCCGCATTTCGGGGTCTTTGAATACGACCAGAGCACCCAGGGGTCGATCAACGTGAACGATCCGGGCGGTGATTTCGGCTCGCCGGTGCTGGTGAATCTCAAGGCGGAGATCCGCTTTCCCGCCGACAGTCCCGGTATCACCGATCCGGCGCAGATCAGTACCGCGCAGGCCGATTATCCGCTGCTGGTGTGCGTGCATGGGAACGGTCACAACTACAAGAACTACACCTATCTGCTCGAACACTGGGCGCGCAACGGTTTCATCGCGGCGAGCATCCACTTGAACACCGGCATGGCCGGGGAAGGGCGCGCGAGCGTGCTGTTCAAGCACCTCCAGATCCTCAAGACCCTGTTTGCCGGCCACGTACAGAACAAGATCGGCATCATGGGGCATAGCCGCGGCGGTGAAGGTGTGGTGTCGGCGGCCCGGATGAACCAGCAGCAGGCGCTGGGGCACGGCATCAAGGCCATCATCTCGCTCGGACCCACGGACCAGTACACGAACGAGACGCTGGCCGCGCCCTGGGCCACGCCCTACCTCGTGATGCACGGCGCCATGGACGGCGACGTGGCCTATCCAGGGTTCATGGGCTTCTCCCTCTACGACCGTGCCAAGGGCGAGCCGAAGAGCATGCTCTGGCTCTATGGCGCAAACCACAACCGCTTCAATCTGATCAATCCGGATGGTGACTACAATACGTGGAAGATCGACGCCGTGGCGGACCATCCCAAGATCATGACGCAGGCATCGCACATGGCCACGGCCAAGGCGTACATGACGACCTTTTTCCGCTGGCAACTGTACGGCGCCGCGGAGTACGAGGGGATCTTCAAGGGGGAGTGGGTGCCGGCGTCCGTGGCCCAGGCAGAGCCGGCGCTCAACAGGATCTATGTGCAGTATGGCGGCAAGGTCGCCAGCGTGGTGGACGACTTCGAGCAGATGCCGCACAACTGGCAGGTGAGCACGGTCGCCGGCTCGGTGAGCGATGCCGGGACTCTCCCCGCGGCTCCGCAGGAGAACGATCTCGCCACCCTCGATCCGCAATCCCCTCACGACACCAGCGGCCTGCTGCTGCGCTGGAACGACTTCGGGGACAAGCTCGTGTACACGCCGAACGCGCCGATCAATGCCGGGGCATTCCTCGCGGTCAGCTTCCGGGTGGGGCAGCGGGTGGGCAGCCTGGAGAACGCCGCGGGGCAGGTGCAGGACTTCTATCTCACGCTGACGGACGTGAGCAACAAGGCCCGGTCGATCCGTGTGGATGCTTTCGGCGACATTCCGCCACAGCAGGAGCGGGGCGTCAGCCAGTTCACGCTGACAGCACTCTCCACGGTCCGGATACCCCTGCACGTCTACCAGACGGAAGTCATCAACACGAACAAGGTGGATATCACGCAGATCAAGAGCATCTCATTCGATTTCCAGGCGAGGGCGAAGGGCGAGCTCGAAATCGACAGTCTCGAATTCACAAACTGAGCCGTGCCGCACCCAAGGAGGGAAGGACATGTTCGAGAACCTGATCACCTATCCCATTGAAAGCCCGCTGCTGGCGTGGGAGTCGAAAGTCGTCGTGCGCGCCGACGAAGGGAAGGAGCGGCTCTACCTGCGGCTGAAGCTCACGGGGACGAAGTTCCCGATTTTCAACTCGATTCCGTTCGTGCGGGTCGGCGAGGTCAAGGCGCGCTACGTGGAAATTGCCGACGACGGTCTGTCGGTGAAGGCCTATTTCGATACGGCCATACCCCAGGCGGGCCCGGTTGAATTCGGATACGACGATCAGGTGCTGCTTCGCTTCCCGGGCGTGTTCCACAGCCGCCTCGTCGCCCGGCTCGACGATTCGCGGCTGCCGGAGCATCTGCGGTACCAGGATCGATTGCTCGGGCTCGAGCCGCCCCGTTGAGCCGCAGGCGGCTTGCTGCCGGTCGAGAGTCAGCCCCGCGCGGTGAGCCAGCGCCAGAAGGCCCGCAGGGTGGTGGATCTCTGCAGGGCGGGGAGGCGCTCGGCGATCTCGCGGCGGACTTCGGCGGTGACTTTCTGGATCGGCGTGGCGAAGTCGGCGGGCGAGCTGATGCGGCCCTTGTAGTCGGCGTCGGGGGCGTGGCGCGGCGCCGCGGCCCAGGCCACCAGCTCCCGGGTCGAGCCTTCGAAGGACAGCTCGCGGACCACGTAGTCTTTCGAAAGCCCGGCCATCTGTTTCAGCTCGGCGGGGTGGTCGGCGGCCCAGAGGAGGCGCTCGGCCAGCTCGGCGCCGTTGCCGGGGCGGAAGGTGAGGCCGAGCCTCCTCGTCTCGAGGAGGTCGCCGAGATCTCCCATGCGGTTGTAGGCCACGGGCAGGCCGTAGCCCATCCATTGCACGATCCGGTTCTTGCTGCCCAGCAGGCCTTCGTAGATCGGCTGCTCGGTGAGCACGCCGAGGTCGGATTCGGACCAGTAGGCGTTCACGGTCTCGGCGGGCACCCAGCCTTCCAGGTGGAAGCGGTCGCGCAGGGAGGAGCGCGCGATGCGGTCGGTCAGCTCGCGGTAGGTCTTTTCGTCGTGGCCCGGGATCTCGCCGCCGGTGGAGACGAAGTGGATGCGCGGGTTGGCGCGCATTGCTCCTTCGAGGCCTTCGAACAGGGTGCCGACGTCGCTCCAGGTGTTGTAGCTGCCGCTCCAGAGGACGAGGAAGGCGTCGGCCGGGACCTTTTTACCCCGCAGGCCGATGTCGGGCATGTTCGAGACGGGCTCGGGGGGGATCTGGGCGCAGGGGATGACGGAGGTGAAGTCGTAGCCGCAGGCCTCGTAGGTGAGGCGGCCGACCGCGCCGAGCTCGCCGATGGCGGCGTAGCGCTGGCGCTCGGAGACGACGGAGAGCTTGTCGGCCCAGAGGAGGGTCGGCTGGATGAGGCCCCAGAAGTAGGCGAGCACCTGGTTGGCGCCGTCGAGCGCGGCCTTGGCCTGGGCTTCGGCCATGACGTGGCCGAACTGGTCGGCCCAGAAGGGCATTTCGGGCTTGAGGCGCGACAGGGCATAGGAACCGTAGAGGGTGGCGCCGACCACGGCGTCGGGCGCGAAGGACTGGAGGGTGTTCTTCACGCGGTCGGAGTGCAGGAACTCGGCGTCGGAGAGGCGCTCGACGATGACGCCGTCGCGCTCTTCGATCGGATGGGTCTCGCCCGGGCGGTAAGCATCGGGGATCCTCATCGCGATCAGGTGGACTTCGTGTCCGGCGCGCGCGAGGCTCCAGGCGAACTGCCAGGTGCGGATGCCCGGTCCGTAGCTCTTCAGGGTGTTCTCGCCGGGCAGCGGGGAGAGACCACAGAGAAGGATGCGGCTCAAGTGGAGCTCCTTTCCCAGGGGCGGCGCCCGGGAGGGATCTTGGGCAGCCGGATCTCCGGCACGGTGCCCGGTTTCAGCAGGAAGCGTGTCCAGCTCCGGTCGCCGCGGCTCTTCCGGCGCTGCCTCAGGGCCGCCGGGAGGAGACGGAGCGCGCCGGTCCAGACCTTGCGTTGCAGACGGGCATCATCGTAGCACTGGTGTTCCATCCTCTTGCGATGTATGGCGAGCTGGCTGGCGACGATCCGCGGCAGCACGCGCAGCAGGGCCGACAGCGGCCAGTGGACGAGGAGAAGCACGAACTGGTTGCGCCAGGAGTGGAAGCGCTTGAAGTCGGAGATCTGGTCGGCGGTGGCGGAGATGGCGTGCGAGGCCACCGCGTCCGGAGCGTGGACCACGGTCCAGCCGCGCGACCGGGCCTTGAGGCAGAGGTCGATGTCTTCCATGTAGTAGCCGTAGAGCTCGCTCCAGCCGCCGATCTCGCGCAGGGTGGCGGCGCGGATCAGCAGGGCCGAGCCGGTCACGGCGAGCACTTCGCGGCGGCCGGGGAGCGGGCCATAGTCGGCCAGCGGCAGGCCGATCCCCTCGTCCCAGGCCTCGCCGGCCGCGGTCACGTTGAGGCCCAGGCTGTTGAGGTGGTCTTCCGCGCCCCAGATCCGCAGGAGCGGACCGGCGATGCCGCCGTGCGGAGCCGCCTCCAGCGCCTCGGCGAGGCGGCGCAGGGTGTCCGGCTCGACCGCGGCGTCGTTGTTGACGAAGAACCAGTGGTCCGGCTCGCCGAGGTGCTCCAGCGCCCAGGCCACGCCGCGGTTGTTGGCTTCCGAGAAGCCGGCCGAGGTCTCCAGATGGACGAGGTGGATGCGGGGGTGCTGTCCGATCAGCTCGGGCAGCGGCTCCTGGCAGGCGTTGGAGACCACGACGACGTCGATCTCGGCGCCCCGGGTGTCGAGCAGGCTGCGCAGGCTGTGGTCCAGGAGGTCCTTGCCGCGGTGGTGGACGGTGACAGCGTGGATGCGGCACCGGCGGCGGCTGTCCAGCTCCTGTTGCAGGGCGGCGGCACGGTGCTCGGCCTCCCGCAGGTGCGTCTCGGTGGTTTCCAGGTGAGCCCTGGTCTGGTGCAGGTGGGCCTCGATGTGGCGCAGGTGAGTCTCGGTATGACGCAGGTGGGTCTCGGTGTGGCGCAGGTGAGCCTCGGTCTTGTGCAGGTGCGTCTCGGTCTGGCGCATACCCGCTTCGAGGTCCTTGGCGTAGGTTTCGACCTCGCCGGCATGAGCCTGTTTGCGGGCGAGCTCGTCTTCGAGCTTGTGGACGTAGGGCTGGATCTCCTGGAGCTGGGCCTGCTGGCGCGCGACCTCGGCCTCCAGGCTGCGTGCGTACTGTTCGGCCTGGATCAGGTACATCCGCTTTTCCGCGAGGTCGTCTTCAAGGGAGGACGCCAGGGCGGGCTCCTGGGGCGGGGGAGCGTGGGGCCGCGGCGGTTTCGCCACGACCGGTCTGCGCGGCCGGGCGGCGATGACGACGAAGTCGCTCCGCACCTCGCCGGTCTCGAGCAGGGCGTCTTCGATCTCGAAGAGCATGCGCAGGACGCGCAGGGAGTCCGGATCGCCCGCGTGGAAGTTGCCGGCGATGCCGTGCAGGAGGAACTGGAGCAGGGTGCCGCCGGTCTCGCGCCGGGAGACGATGTCGAAGTAGTCGGGGAGGACCGCAAGGATGTCCGCCGAACGCACGGATTCGGTCGGGTCTTCGGCCTGGACCTCGGCCGGAGTGGGGATCGGGGCCGCGGACAGGTACTCGGGGCCGCCCGGCTGAAAGGAGCGCCGGAAGCGCGCCGGGATCAGGGCGAAGGCGGCGCGGATCAGCTCCTTCTGGCGCGGGGAGAAGGCGAAGGCCGAGGGGCCGACGTATTCGTTGAGGAAGAGGAAGCCGTCCGCCTTCAGGGTGCGGGCGACCTGTTCGCAGACCCGCTCCAGCGGCTCGATGTGGTGCAGGGCGCTCTCGAACCAGACGGCGTCGTAGCGCTCCGGCGGCATGTCGGCGGCGGTGACGTCGCGCACTTCGTAATGGATCTGATGGAAGCCCTCCTCCCGCGCCAGCCTGCGGGCGATCTCGATGCCGCCGGGCGCGATGTCCCAGGCGTCGCACTCCCGGAAGGCGTTGAGGCGCGCCAGGGTGCGTTCGAGCTCGCCGGTGCCGCAGCCGACGCTCAGCATCCGCTCGACCGGGGTGCGGCCGGCCAGGAATTCGCGGACGCAGGCCTCGGCCCAGCTCTCCACAGGCCCCACCGCCGAGGCGCGCTGGAGGACGCGGCGCTCGACTTCCGGCACGTGGCCCCAGAAGCGCTCGGACGTGAAGTCCGGGCCCTGGAGCTTGCGCGACCAGAACTCGCCGACAGTTTCAGTCTGGACCTGCGCCTCCGGCGCGGACGGGTCGGAGGTACTCTTTTTCATCTGGATCGAGAGGATAGCAGAATGCTTTTCAGACATAACGCCTGAGCCGGGTCCAGGGGATGCAGAGCGCCAGGAAGGCGAGCAGCGAGGCTCCGGAGAGCGCCAGCCCCGTCCGGACCACGGGAGACTCGAAGGCGAATTCGACGTCGTGGCTGCCCGGGCGGAGGAGCACGCCCTGGAGGGCGTAGTCGGTCCGCAGCAGGGTCTCCCCCCGGCCGTCCACGCGCACGGTCCAGCCCGGATAGTGGGTCTCGCTGACTACCAGGATGGACGCATCGGCCACGGAGGCTTTCACCCGGGTTCTACCGATGCCGGTCTCGATGCCGAGGACCCGGGACGGTCCCCCTGCGGCCGATCCGGATACTGCCGGAGGCGCGTCCGCGAGCAGGACCTCGGCCGCGGGATCGAAGTCCGGCGCCGCCAGGCGGGCCAGCATGGATTCGTCGTCCGGCAGGGCGCGGGCCGCGCGCAGGGGCACGAGGAAGGCCCGCGGCAGGACCCGCAGGTTTTCGAAGGCCTGGACGTTGCCATCGTCGTAGACCCGGCGGAAGCGCTCCGGCCGGCTCTCCAGGTTGGCGGTGCCGGAGTTGGCGCGCGTGGACACCAGGAACCGGACGTTCATCAGGTCCAGCCTGCGGTCTTTGGCGGCGACGACCTTGTCGGAGATCATGGAGCCGACCAGGCCTCTCTGCGGGCCCGCGTCGGTGAACGGTCCGGCGAGGCGCATCGCGCGCTCCAGCAGGAAGTCGTAGCCCACCGGGCTCGACAGGCCATAGGCCATCTCGGCGTTCGGCGGGGTCACGTAGTCGACGGTGGCGACCCGGAACGGTCCCGCGCCGGAGCCCATGTCTTTCAGATGCCGGAAGACCGGCGGCTCCGGAAAGATCTGCCGGGCGGGGAAGAAGGGCACGTGCCGCAGCGCGAAGCCCGCCAGGTCGGCGGTCACGAGGACCAGGGCACAGAGCCCGAAGGCGCGCGGCCGGAGACGGAAGGCCCGGAGAAGCAGGAGCACGGCTCCGGCGGCCAGCAGGAGCCAGGAGGAGACGAGCCCGAAGGGCCCGCCGAGGGCCTCGCGTCCGCCCAGGGAGGTGGCCAGGATCAGCAGGGCGGTCGCCGGAAGGGCCGTGAGCAGCAGGCCCCAAGGGGCCCGGGTCTTCTCCTGGAGCGCCGTGATGCCCAGGGCGGCGAGGACCGCCAGGGAGAGGTCGATCAGGAGGAGGAGCCGGTTGTTGGGAAACGACCGGAGGACCGGGATCGCCAGGGCCAGGCGATACACGGGGCCGAGGCCGTAGACCACCTGGGCCGCCACGGCCAGGAGCAGGGCGAAGAAGGCGGGCACGGCCCGGCCGCGCCGGTTCGGCAGGAACGCCAGCGGGGCCGCCAGGAGGGTGAAGAGGCCGGCGTAGGCCGCGCCCTCCGGGATCCCGACGCCCACGGGGTTGACCGGGGCGCGGGCGTGGCGGGAGACGAAGGTCACGATCTCCGCGAGCGGCCTGTGCCGGTGCCAGACCGCCTCGGTCGAGCGGTTGATCTCGCCGACCCACTCCAGCGTCGGCAGTGTCTGGACCGCGGCGAGGCCCAGGGCGAGCAGGCCCGCGGCGGTGAAGAGGAGCACGCTGCGGGAGCGGGAAGCCGCGTCCTTTCCGGCGGGGCCGGCCGGGAGCAGCAGGCAGAAGAGCCAGAAGGCGACCCCCGCCAGGGTGACGTAGACCGCGACCTCCGGGTGTCCGGCCAGCACCGGCATGGCGAAGGCGAAGCCGGTGACGGCCACGGCCGGCCGGGAGGGCCGGAAGCGCAGGCGGTGGGCGCCGTAGAGCATGAGCGGCAGCCAGAGGGCGGCGTCGGACTGCGGCCAGACCTGCCAGGTCACCAGGAACCCGCAGTGGGCGTAGACGACTCCGGCGAAGAGGGCGGCGGCGCGGGAGGCCCCGAGCTCCTTGGCCAGGAGCGCGGCGAAGAGCACGGCGAGCGCGGTGCGGAGGATGGCGGCGAGCCCCCAGGCGATGTGGGGCGGCAGCAGCAGGTAGAGGAGGTGGGGCGGGTAGAAGAGGGCCGAGGTCGAGTTCGCCAGGAAGGGGGTGCCGAGCAGGAGATGGGGATTCCAGGCGGGGAGGACCCCCTGCCGCCAGGCCGACGCCGCGAACATCCGCCAGACATAGAACTGGGTGACGCTGTCGCCCATCTCGCCGTGCGCGATCCCGATCGGCGGTCCGCCGCGGATCTCGTTCCAGGGCGGGAAGTTGAGGACGATCTCGGCCGGCAGGGGAGACCTGCCCAGGAGGACCGGCGCGTTCTCCACGGTTGCCAGCAGGAGCCCGAAGAGGAGGGCTAGGACCGGGAAGGGCGCGCGGAGAAGGCGGGCGGTCCGGGTCTCCATGGCGGTTTTCAGGAACGCCGGCCGAGCCACGATCCCAGCCGGCTGCGGGCTGCCCGGAAGGCGAGGACGGCGCGCCAGGCGCGGCTCGACTCGATCTTCCGAAGCTCGGTGCGGAGCCGTTCGAGCTCCTCGCGCGCGTCGTCCGCCGGGGGCTGCGGCTCGGCCTGGACGGGCGGGGGAGCCAGCAGGGACGGGGCCGGAGACGGCTTCCGGCGGGCCGCCAGGAGGACGAAGTCGCTCTGGATGTCGCCGACCTCGATCAGGGTCCTCTCGATCCGGATCAGCAGGTCGAGGACCTTCATCGACTCCGGGTCCTCCGGCCGGAAGTTGCCCGCGATCCCGTGGAGCAGGAACTGGAGGACCGTGCCTCCGGCCGGGTTGTGCTCCACGACGTCGAAGTAGTGACTCACGACCTTAATTATATCGGCAGAGCGCACGGCCTCGGAAGGGTCGACGGCCGCGACCTCGACGGGGTCGGGGATGGCGGGCGCCTCGGCCAGGGAGCCGGGGCCGTTGCGCCGGAAGCGCTCGGGGATGAGGTCGAAGGCGGCGCGGATGACCTGTTTCTGGCGCGGCGGGAGCGCGAAGACGCTCGGGCCGACGTATTCGTGGACGAACAGCCAGCCGTCGGGCTTGAGGCTGCGGGCCACGCCCTCGCAGACGAGCTCCAGGGCTTCGATGTGATGGAGGGAGCTGTTGAACCAGACGGCGTCGTAGCGTGCCTCCGGTCCTTCCAGGAAGCCGGGCGAGTTCGCATCGCAGACTTCGTAGTGGATGTTGTGGAGGCCTTCCTCCCGGGCGAGCCGGCGGGCGGTCTCGATCGCGGTGGGCGCGATGTCCCAGGCGTCGCACTGGAGGAAGGCGGAGAGGAGGGCGAGGTGACGCTCCAGCGCTCCGGCGCCGCAGCCGATGCTGAGCATCCGCTCCGCGGGGGTCCGGCCGGCCAGGAAGTGGAGCACGCAGTCGTTGACCCAGCTGTCCTCGCGGCGGCCCCCGGTGGCGGCCCGGACGTAGCACCGGTAGACTTCCGGCACGGCCAGCCAGTAGACGTCGGGCGAGAACTCGTCGGAGGTGTCCAGTTTCCTGGACCAGACATCGGCTACCTGGGCCGCAGGGCTGTTTTGTTCCTCGGTCATATTGTCCCGCCAGTAAAAAGGAGGGCTATGCTACCATTCCCGCCGTTTTGAATCAGGAGTCCGATACCTTGAAGAATGTTCAAGCCCCGGCCGGGCTCAAGCTGAGTGTGGTGATCCCGGTCTACAACGAGCGCTTCCTCGTGCGCGAGCTGGTGGAGCGCGTGCTGGCGGTCTCCATCCCCGAGCTGCGGGAGATCGAGGTCGTCGTGGTCAACGACGGATCGACCGACGGCACCACCGAGGTGCTGCGGCAGGTCGCGGCGGAGCACCCGGACCGGGTGCGCCTGTTCGAGCAGAAGAACCAGGGCAAGGGGGGCGCCATCCGCAAGGGGATCGCGGCGGCCACC
>DATANP010000623.1:0-40875 GCA_036266195.1 Thermoanaerobaculia bacterium
TACCGGTGCCGGGGACTTCGATGCCGGTCTCGTTTACCTGCCGAACGAACCGGCCCCACTTCTCAACCGTCACGGAGAATCTCTCCCGCGCCATACCTCCTCCTCTTTGGACAGCCTCGGATCTGCCGGAATCCTCCCATGGGGGCCGGGGAGGGTCAACGGCCTTGCCGGTCCGCCGGAATCCGCGGGCCCTCTTTGCGGTTTGCTGAGGGCATGATCTCGCGAAAGAAACCCGAGCCCCTTGCCGTCCAAGTGGATGCCGGCGAGTCGTGGCATGCCGAGAGCGGCCTGACGGCCGAGCCGTTCCTGGGATCGGAGTACGGCTTCCACACCGGAGAGCTTCAGCACCCCTGCACGCGCGAAGAGCTGATCTTCCAGTGCAACACCGCGCCCGCGACCCCTCTCGTCTGGACGCCGGAGACCCGGAGGTTGGTGCCTCCGGAGGCCGTGCCGTTCCTGGCCGAGGAACTGGCGCGCTACCGCCGGAAGAACGCCGAGAGCGGGATGGTCCGTTTCGGGCTGGGGCTCCTGGCCGTCCTTGCAGCGTATGCGCTGTGGTTGCCCGACCTCGGCTTCCGGTCGATCCTGGTGATCCTGCCGGTCTTCCTGGCGATCCGGCTCGTGGGCGCGATCCATGGCAGAGTGGAGGCGCTCCGGACGGACGCCTCGGCCTTCCCGGCCGCCCGCGCCCGGCTCCGGCACGCCGCCTGGATCCAGGGCCAGCCGGCGCGCTACACGGAGGCCTTGCTCGGCCTGCTGATCGTCCTGTTCGTGGCGGAGCTCTTCAAGGGCCAGGACGCGGCGATCCAGGCGGCGGGGCTGGTCAAGCCCGCGATCCGGAACGGGCAGCTCTGGCGGGTCGTCACGGCGCCGCTGCTCCATGTGAACTACCTGCACATCTGGATGAACGGTCTGGCCCTGCTCTCCACGGGCCGGCTCGTCGAGGCCCACTCCCGGCGCGAGTACCTGCCCCTGGCCTTCTTCCTGTCGGCCCTGGTGGGGAGCCTCGCGAGCGTCGTCTTCTACCCGGCGACGACCTCGGTCGGGGCCTCCGGCGGGATCATGGGCGTGATCGGGTTCATCCTGGTCCTCAGCTACCAGCGGCGCGAGACCCTGCCGCCCGGCTTCTCCCGGAGCATCCTGGTCAGCATCGCGGCCACGGCCGTGATGGGCCTCGTGGCCTACTCCGTGATCGACAACGCCGCTCACCTGGGAGGCCTGGTCGCGGGCGTGTTGCTCGCCCTGATCGTGGATCTGCGGCCGGCCAATTCACCCGCATCCCGGCTCTTCGGGTATCTCGCGTCGGCCGGCATCCTGGCCGGAGCGGTGACGGCGCTGATCGCGATGTTCGGCTGAGTCGGATATAACTCCTCCCGTGCTCCGCTCGATCCTGACCGCCTACCGGGAGGCGTTCGCCGGCCTGAACCGCTCTGTCTGGCTACTGTCGCTGGCCACCCTGGTCAACCGCAGCGGCACGATGGTGCTGCCGTTTCTTGTCCTCTATCTGGTCAAGATGCGGGGGTTCGAGACCACGGAGGCCGGTGCGGCGATCGGGCTCTATGGCGCGGGCGGCGTGCTCGGGTCGTACCTGGGGGGATGGCTTTGCGACCGCATGGCGCCGCGGTGGGTCATCGCCGGCAGCCTGTCGCTCACGGGCGTCGGGTTCATCGTGCTCGGGCGGCTGGCGGCCCACCCCGCGATCTTCATCACCATGGTCCTGCTGGGCCTGGTGGGGGAGGGGTTCCGGCCGGCGACGTCGACCGCCCTCGCCGCGGCCGCGCCTCCGGAGCTGCGGACGCGCGCCTTTGCCCTGAACCGGCTCGCCGTCAACGTGGGCATGAGCTTCGGGCCGTCGGTCGGCGGGTTCCTCGCCATGCGGAGCTATGACTGGCTCTTCATCGTGGACGGCGGCACCTGCCTTCTGGCCGCCGCCTTCCTGGTCGTGGCCTTTCATGGCGGGACCGCCAGGGCCGAGAAGCCGGAGGTGGCCGCGGTTCCCGGACGCTCGCCCTGGACGGACGGCCCCTTCCTGGTGATGATGGGCCTCTTCTTCCTGCTCGCCCTGGTCACGTTCCAGATGGTCAGCACGTTCGGGCTGACCCTGCGCGATCTTTACGGGCTGCAGGAGGGGCGGATCGGCCTGGTGATGGCGGTCAACACCGTGCTCATCGTGGTGTTCGAGATGATCCTCGTCCACCGGGTCGGAGCCCTGAACCCGGTGCGGCTCGTGGGCCTCGGCGGCTTCCTCTTCGGCCTCGGGTTCGCGATGCTGCCGTTCGGCTCGACCTTCGTGTACGCGATGTGCGCCGCGGTGGTGTGGACGATCGGCGAGATGCTCTCGTTCCCGCTGGCCGCGGGCGTGGTCGCGAACCGGGCCGGCGACGCCAACCGCGGCGTCTACATGGGACTGTTCACGATCTCGTTCGAGGGGGCGTGGATCTTCTCGCCGATCCTCGGCACGTGGATCTACCAGACCTGGGGACCGCGGACGCTCTGGCTCGGGTGCGGCGCGGTCGGCCTGGTCCTCCTGGTGGGGTTCCAGGCCGTGGCCGCATGGATCGAGCGCGAGAGGAAGACCGTCTACTCTTCGCCTTCGTGATGAAGGTGGAGCTTGCGGTAGCCGCGGTTCCAGTAGATCAGCGGCGGCGCCTCCTGCGTCGGCACCGTGCTCGCCTCGACCGCTCCGACGTAGATCGTGTGCGAGCCGGCCGGGTAGCGGGCGTGGATGCGGCAGTCGAGCCAGGCCAGCGCGTCGTTGAGGATCGGCGCGCCGGTGACCGCCGTGGTCCAGGAGCCCATGGCGAAGCGGTCCTCGTCCTTGACCCAGGCGAAGCGGTTCGACAGCTCGGACTGGCCCTCGCCCAGGATGTTCACCGCGAACACGGCGTCCGGCTCCTGGAGGAGCGAGTAGGCCATGTGCCGGTTCTCGATGATGACCATGATCAGCGGGGGCTCCGCCGAGACCGAAGCGAAGGCCGAGACGGTCAGGCCGTGGGTCTTGTCACCCGCCTTCATGGTCACGATCGTCACCCCGGCGGGGAAATGCCGCAGGGCCAGCCGGAACTCTTCCGAAGAGATCACCGCGCGCTCCTTTCTTGTCTGCCGGTTCGCGGGCCGATTGTGCCACACGGCTGTGGCACCGGCCTTGCACTTTCCCCTGTTTGACCGGATGCCGCCGGTCCGAGAAACGACACACCGGAGGACGACGACATGACCAAGGTCAAGAACTTCAAGCGCAACGTCAAGGGCGTGCTCAACCAAAGAGTGCGCTTCGGGCTGTTTTCCGTGCCGCTCTGGGTCGCCGGAGCCGTTTACGCCGCGAAACTCATCCGCGACCGCCGCCGCCGCGGCGCCGTCCCGCACGCTGTCTGACCTACCTCCGCGGGGCCGTCCGCCCGGGCGGCTCCGCCACAGCTTTTTCCTGCTTTACCTCAGCCCCTGTTGCATCTAAGCTAGGCACAGCTCTGTAGGACCTTTCTCCGCAACTTGGAGACACGGATGACCGCGAAGTCGCTTCGTTGGAGTTGCGTCCTGGTAACGACACTGTGTCTGGCCGCGCCCCTCCGTGCCCAGGAGGAGGCCGCGGAAGAGTCCGTCCGCCCGAAGCTCGACTTCAGCCTGGAGGCGAAGGCGAACTATCGCGACAGCGACGAGAACCGCTTCGCCGTGCCGTTCTTCGATGACGACAATCCGGCCACGCCGCCGTCGGTCTTCGAGGAGACCGTCAACCAGGGCTCCCACGTCGAGCTCTCCACGGTCACCCTGCTCGTGAATGCCACCTGGGGCGACGGCCTGACAGCCCACGGCAAGATCGATTTCATCGACCTCTACGACCGCAACCCGACGTCGACCGACAAGAAGGTGGATCTGGACGAGGGCTGGGTCCGCTTCGGCATCGAGCCCGAGCCCGCCGCCCTGGCGCCGCGCTGGGGCGCCTATCTGAAGGTCGGCAAGATGCCCAAGTTCGAGCGCCAGGACGACCGCCACCTGGAGAGCTACGGCCTGGTCTCCACCGCCTTCAACCGGATGGAGGACACCGGCGCCGAGCTGGGCCTGAATCTCGGCCGCCACGTCTACGTCAAGGCCACGGCCACCCAGGGCAACCCGGTCTTCATGCGCGACCCCAACGCGCTGGCCGGCGACAACGGCACCCCGGAGTTCCTGAAGGAGCATCCCGACCCGCAGCTCAAGTCCGGCATCGTCATCCTCTACGACGCCGAGGTCGAGGACCTGGACGTGGACGGCAATCTCGAGCTGGGCGCCGGCCTGGGCGCGCGCTTCGCCGACGAGGCCGGGAGCCGCGGCCTCGACGTCCTCGCCTGGGGCTACAAGCGCAAGCTCGCCGACACGGTCGAGCTGGAAGGGACCTTCTATGGCGGCGACCTGGACATCTTCTCGCCGTCGGACAATCCAAACTCCATCTTCGCCATCCACGGCGACGAGAAGCGCGAGGTGGGGGCGAACGTCTGGCTCTACCTGGGCGGCTTCTCGTTCTTCGGCCAGTACGTGGACCAGAAGCTGGCCGGCCTGCCCCGCACCGGGCTCGAGGGCGAGGTGGCCTGGCGCTTCGACCTGCCGCTCGCGCTGAGCATCGGCGACCAGCAGCTCTTCACCTTTATCGCCCCGGCCGTGCGGTATTCGAGGCTCGACAACGACTTCGGAAACCCGAAAAAAACCTCGGCGCCGAGCTTCTCCTGGGACTGGGTGAAGATCGACGCCGGCGTGCGACTGGGGATCATCTCCGGCGTGGACCTGACGGTGGAGTACGAGGACAACACCTTCACTCTCGGCTCCGGGGCCGAGCGCGACAACAACGAGCTGCTGACCACGCTGCGCTGGAAGGTCTAGGCATGCGGCGGCTGGTTCCGATCCTTCTGCTTCTTCTGGCTTTGCCTGCCCTGTCCCTGCCAGGTTGGGCCGAGGACCTGCGCGGCCGCGTCCAGCTCCTGGCCAAGGGGGGCAAGGGGCCGGCCAAGGGGGTCGACGTGCGGCAGGCGCTGGTCTGGTTCGAGCCCGCCGCGGGCGCCGCGGTCCGGCCGCCCTCGGCGCCGTTCGTGATGACCACGAAGGACAAGCAGTTCGTGCCCCGCGTGCTCACCGTGCCCAAGGGGAGCCGCGTGGTGTTCCCGAACCAGGACGTGATTCTGCACAACGTCTTCTCGGTCTCCCCGGGCAACGCGTTCGACCTCGGCCTCTACAAGAGGGGGCCGGGCAAGGAGGCGACGTTCAAGGAGGCCGGGCTGGTGCGGGTGTTCTGCAACGTCCACCACGCCATGGTCGCCTATGTCTGGGTGATGAGCACGCCGTTCCTCGCGAGCCCCGGCGCCGATGGCAGCTTCGCGCTCACCGGCCTGCCGCGCGGGCCGGGGAAGCTGACGGTCTGGCACGAGCAGGGCGACCCGGTGACGATCGACGTGCAGGTGCCGGCGGATCAGGTGACCGCCCGGGTGGAGATCGTCCGGCCGCGGGTCCCCGCGCATCTCGACAAGGCCGGCAAGTCCTACTTCGGGGCACAGCGTGACCGGTACAACCAGTAGCAGCAGCCGGCGCTCCGGCCTGTCGCTGGAGACCAAGCTCTTCCTGGTCACCAGCCTGCTGATCCTCCTCTCGGTGGCGGCTGCCGTGCTGCTGACCTCGCTGCGCGTCCGGGGCATTTCGCGGACCGAGGCCATGCGCACGCTGGAGGGCAGCGCTGCGGCCCAGGCCGCGGTGCAGGAGCAGAGGCTGGAGCGGCTGCGCCTCATGTCCCGCCTGCTGGCCGCAGATCCCTACCTGGCGGCCTACCTGAGCGAGGCTGCCGTCAGCGGCGACACCGCGTCCATCCTCGACCAGTTCCGCGATGAGAGGCAGAAGGATCTGGGATACGACTTCGCCATCCTCCTCGATCCGGCGGGGAAGGTGGTCGTGCGCACCGACAATCCCAACGCCTCCGGACAGGACCTCTCGCATCGCCCCCTGATCGCGAAGGCCCTCCAGGATTCCGAGAGCGAAGGAGTCTGGAACGAGGGCGACCGGCTCTACTACGCCGTGGCCGTGGGTATATGGCGGGACATCAACGTCGGCTATATGGTCACCGGCTTCGCGATCGACGACGCCACGGTCAAGGCGCTCAACGAGATCAGCGGCTCGGACATCGCTCTGGTCACCCTCGGCGCCAAGCCGAAGGTCATCGCCACGACCCTGCCCCCCGCCCTCGCGCGGAGCCTGGCCGGCAGCCTGGGCGTGCTCGACCAGGCCACGCACAAGGCCATGGAGGCCGGCGAGGCCGATCCCCAGGTGGAGCTGGACCTCGACGGCGAGCGCTGGCTGGCCCTCCCTTCGCCGCTCGTGGACGCCGCGGGCCAGCCCGTGGGCACGACAGTCGCCCTTGCCTCGCTCGGCCGCACCCAGGCCGCCTACCGGCAGATCGAGACGGTGCTCATCATCGCGGGCATCTTCTCGGCGCTCCTCGTCGGCGGCCTGTCCTTCGCCCTGGTGCGCCGCACGCTGCAGCCGGTGCGGCACCTCGTCAGCGCCGCCGAGGCCGCCCGCCAGGGAAACTATGATCAGAAGATCCCCGTCGAGAGCGGCGACGAGATCGGCCGGCTGGCCGGCGCGTTCGACGACCTGCTCGCCGATCTGCGCGAGAAGCGCGACATGGAGGCCTATGTCACCGAGCTGTCGCGCAACCTGCCCGAGCCCTCGCAGGGCAAGGCCATGGCCGGCAGCCCGCAGGTCCGCGACGTGCTCCTCATGGGCGTGGAGCTGCGGCGCTTCGCCCGGCCGGTGAACGGGGGCGGGCCGCAGGCCGCGCTCGACCTCCTGGCGATCGACCTGGCGCGGGTCGCGAACGCCGTGTCTGGGCAGCGCGGCGTGGTGGAGGGGATCGTGGGGCACCGCGTGCTGGCCCGCTTCGAGGGCTCGGGCCGCGGCCGCAGGGCGCTCGCCGCCGCGGCGCAGATCCTGGGCGAGACAGGCGACGACCCGGCGGCCGAGGCGGACGCGCCGGTCGTGGCGCTCGCCGCGGGCCGCGCCGTGACCGGGCCGGTCTCGTACGGCGAGCAGATGGAGCGCGCCGTGGTGGGCATGCCCGTGCAGCAGATCGAGAGCCTGCTGCGCGAAGCCACGCCCGGCGAGCTGCTCCTCTCCCGCGAGGTCCACGAGGAGCTGAAGCAGCCGTTCGAGCAGGCCGGCTACCGGCTGGCCGAGCGCCGCGGCCTCCTCACGCCGCAGCCGCTCTTCGTGGTGAGCAGCCGCATGGCCGCCCGCCTGACCGGCGTCCGCGGTCTCGGACCGAGCGAGACGCCGACCTCTGTCACGCCGGCCGGCGTCGAGACGCTCTCCGGCATCGCGCCGGGCGCGCTCATGGGGCAGCGCTTCGAGATCCTCGCCGTGCTCGGCGCAGGCGGCATGGGCGTGGTCTACAAGGCCCGCGACCGCGAGCTCGACGACCTGGTCGCCCTCAAGATGCTCAAGCGCGAGCTGCTCGCCGACCGCACGCACCTGGAGCGGCTGAAGGCCGAGATCAAGCTGGCGCGCCGCATCACCCATCCCAACGTCCTGCGCACGCACGACTTCGGCGACATCGACGGCATCCCGTTCATCTCCATGGAGTACGTGCGCGGCGTGACGCTGCGCTACCTGCTCGATCAGACCCACCGGCTGCCGTACTCGGCCGGGCTGCGCCTCGCCAAGCAGCTCTGCGCCGGCCTGGGCGCCGCGCACGCGGTCGGGGTCATGCACCGCGACATCAAGCCCGAGAACCTGATCCTGGAGCCCACCGGCAACGCCAAGCTCATGGACTTCGGCATCGCCCGCCCGGTGCGCCGCATGGAGACCGGGCAGACCGAGGCCGGCTTCATCGTCGGCACCCCGCTCTACATGTCCCCTGAGCAGCTCCGCGGCGAGGAGGCGGACACCCGCGCCGACATCTACTCGACCGGCGTGGTCCTGTTCGAGATCTTCACCGGCGAGCTGCCGTTCAAGGGCCAGAGCGCCATGCAGATCATGCTCAAGCACCTCGAAGAGCCGCCGCCCGCGCCGCGCACCGTCTGGCCGGAGGTGCCGCCGAAGCTGGAAGCGATCATCCTGCGCTGCCTGGAAAAGGACCCGGCGGCGCGCTACCGTTCCGTCGACGAGCTGCTGAAAGACCTGGAGCTGCTCAGTGCGTGAGCGGCGCGAAACCCTCGGAGATCCCGTATTGAGGATAATGGGGGGTGATCTGATGGCTATCCAGAGGGGCGCATGATCGCGGCGACGCACACCGGCGGCTACACCCTGACCGACCTCGTCCGTCGGCTCGCGGAGTACGAGAACCTGTTCGAGATCGGCGGCCGGCTCGCCGGCACGCTCGACGTGCAGACGGTGCTGGAGCGCGCGCTCGAAAACGCCGAGTCGGTCTGCCAGGCGGAGACCAGCTCGATCTGGGAGCTCGACGAGGAGCATCAGGAGCTGTTCTTCCGCGTGGTGCGCGGCAAGGCCGCGGGCGCGATCCGCGGCCTGCGGGTGCCGGTGGGGGAGGGGCTGGTCGGCAGCGTGGCGCGCAGCGGCGTGCCCGAGATGGTCAACGACGTGTCGTCCGACCCGCGCTGGCGCGGCGACGGGGGCGTCTTCCAGACGCGCGCGATCCTCACCGTGCCGCTGGTGGCCGAGGGCCGGGTGATCGGCGTCATGCAGCTCCTCAACCCGGTCGAGCGCGAGCGCTTCACCGAGGGCGACCTGCGGCGCATGAACCTGTTCGCCGGCATCCTCGCCCATCCGCTCCAGAACGCCCGCCTGCACACGGCCCAGCGGCGCCAATTCTTCACCATGGTCACCGCGCTCGCCGAGGCGCTCGACCGGCGCGACCCCTACACCGGCGGCCACGTGCGGCGCGTCGTGGCCTACTCGCTGCTCCTCGGCTTCCAGATGGCGCTCACCCGCGAGGAGCTGCAGGACCTCTGGCTGGCCTCGACCCTGCACGACATCGGCAAGATCGCCACCCCGGACCACATCCTGGGCAAGCCGTTGCCGCTCGACCGCGACGAGGTGGAGATCATGAAGCGCCATCCGGTGGACGGCGCCGCCATCGTCCAGCACCTGGCGAACGACAACGTGCTCAAGGGGGTGCGCAACCACCACGAGCGGGTGGACGGCAAGGGCTATCCGGACGGCCTGTCGGGCGACCAGCTTCCGCCGATGGCGCGGATCATCGCCGTGGCCGACACCTACGACGCCATGACCACGAGCCGTCCCTACCGCGCCGGCCTGCCGCCGGAGAGGGCGGCGCAGGAGATCACCGCCTCGGCCGGCACACAGCTCTGCCCGAGCGTGGTGGAGGCGTTCCTCGCCCTGTACGACAAGGGCCACTTCACGGTCGAGGCCGGCGAAGAGGTGCTGCGGTCGATCACCGGGATGTAGGCCGTGCTGCTGCTGCGCTACCTCCTCGAAGGGGAGGAACACACCCATCCTCTGAGTGGCGCGTCCGGCGCCCGGGTCCGGCTGGGCCGCGGCGGCGATAACGACGTCGTGCTGTCCGACGTCTCGGTCTCGCGCTACCACGCCGAGCTGGTCCGCGAGGCCGACGGCTGGTACGTGCAGGACCTCAAGAGCACGAACGGCGTCGAGGTCAACCGCGTGCCGGTCGAGAGGGCGCCGCTCCAGCCCGGCGACCGGCTCGGGATCGGCGTGTTCGACATCGGCCTGGAGAAGACGGAGGTCCGGGACGTCCGGACCCCGGCGATCGACGACACCGGCCCGGTCCTCACCAACGCCACGATCGTCCGGCCGTTGGCCGACTTCGCCGCGACCTACGGCCTGGCCGGCCTGACCGGAAAGATCGCGCCGGCCGCCGAGCTGGTCACGAGAGAGCAGACGGACGCCGACCGCCGCTTCGGTTTCCTGACGCGGCTCGCGAACATCCTCATCGTGGCCGAGTCGGTGGACGAGGTCCTGCGGCGGCTGCTCGACATCGCCTTCGAGGCTCTTCCTGTCGACCGCGGCTTCATCCATCTGGATGACGGACACGGCGACCTCGAGTGCGAGCTGATGCGGATCAAGGACCGCGTGGAGCTGCGTCCGGCGGGCGAGATCCCGGTCTCGCGCACCATGCTGCGGGCGGTGATCCAGGAGCGGGTGGCGCTGGTGACGTTCGACGCCCAGTCGGACCAGCGGCTGTCCGGCGGCGAGTCGATCCGCCTGCACCAGATCCGCGGGGCCATGTGCGCGCCGCTCTGGTCGGGCGAGCGGATCATCGGCGTGATGCAGGTGGACTCGCCGTTCCAGGTGGGCGTCTTCAACGAGCGCGACCTGGACTTCCTCACCACCCTGGCGAACTTCGCGGCCGTGGCCGTGGAGCGTATCCGCTGGGCCCGGCAGGCGGAGCTGGAGAAGAGCCTGCGCAACCGGCTGGAGCGCTACCACTCGCCGGCCGTGGTGGAGGAGGTGCTGCGCCAGGGTGCGGACGAGGGGCTGGGCCGTCTGAGGCCCGCCCAGGTCACCGTGCTCTTCGCTGATCTGGTCGGCTTCACGCCGTTCGCAGAGAGCGCCCGGCCCGAGAAGGTCGCCGACTCGCTGGACGCCTTCCTGAACCTCGCGGTCGAGGCGATTTTCCGGGCCGGCGGCACGCTCGACAAGTTCATCGGCGACTGCGTGATGGCCTTCTTCGGAGCGCCGGTGCCGCAGGAGGATCATGCCTTCCGCGCCGTGCGTGCCGCGATCGAGATCCAGCGCGACCTGTCCGCCTGGAACAGCGAGAGGGCCGCCCAGGGACTGCCCGGCTTCCGGGCCAGGGTGGCGCTGAACAGCGGCCCCGTGGTGGTGGGGGACATCGGCAGCGCCCGGCGCGTGGACTACACGGTCCTGGGCAACACCGTGAACGTGGCAGCGCGCCTGGAGGCCCTGGTGGCCAGGCCCGGCGACGTGGTACTGGGGCCCGAGACCTGGCGGCTGCTGAACGGAGCCATCCCTGCGGAGCCCCTTGGCGAGCTTCAGCTCAAGGGGCTCCAGCAGAAGATTCAGGCCTACCGGGTAAACCAAGGGGCATAAGGACCGCAAGGACCTCAAGGACATGAGTCCTTGCAGCCCTTGCAGTCCCTTTGGTCCTTTACCGGCTCGTGGGGATCGAGATGACCTGTCCCGGCTTGAGGCGGGAGGTGCTGATGCTGTTCGCCCGCTTGATCTGGGCGACGCTGGTGCGGTGGCGGCGGGCGATGTCCCACAGGCTGTCGCCGCTGCGGACCTTGTAGCTCCTGCTGGCCGCGAGGGCCATCTGCTTCTGAGAGGAGGGCTTCTCGCCGCGGGCGACCAGGTACCGCGTGTACGGCTCCGGGAAGAGCGAGACGTGGTAGTGCGGCGGGTGGTTCTCCTTCGTGGCTTCCAGGACGTCGCGGCCCTCCAGCGTCAGGAGGGTCTTCTCCAGGAAGGCGCGGCAGGCCGGCCGGTTGCTCCGGCGCAGGTCGACCGCCATGCCCGTGGGATGGACGGACAGGGGCGAGGCGTTGCGCGGCTGCCGGGAGGTGGGCCGGGTGAGGCTGGTCACCACGAGCCGCTCGCGGCAGGCGTTGTGGTACTGCTGCCCGAGCCGCTCGACGAAGGTCTTCACCTCCGTCCGGGCGTACGGGAAGGAGGCGTCGGCCACCCTGTAGTCCGAGTTGCCGCGGAGCTTCACGAGCAGACCCCGCCGGACGAACTCGTTCACCTGCGACGTGGTGCGGAGGTAGGTGTAGTCGTGCTGGCGGGCCGCCTGGTTCTGCCGGACCATGGATGCTTTGGAGCCGATCAGGCTCTGCGCCATGACGGACGAGGAGGCAGCCAGGGTCACGAAAGTGACCAGGGCCGTGATGACGGGAAGGGTTGGGCTTTGGCTCAGGGTCGGCATGGACCTGTACGAGCTCCTTTGCTGTATGCCCACTGAAACCAGCGGCGCGACGGTTTACTTCCAGGTCGGTGGATCGTTGGGAAAGGTTACCATACGACCAGCCTTTTCCAACCCCCGATTTTGGAAGATACGCAAGCCGGAGTGTGGAGGTTCCCACACCCCGGGCAGATTCTTCCGCTCGCGCTCCGGCCTACTTGGCCCGCTTGGCGTTCTTGAAGAAGTCGGCCATGGAACCGAAGCCCGACTGGGGGGCCAGCTTCGACGCCGATGCCCCCGACCCTCCGGACGCCGCCACCTCCTCCCGATCGTCGTCCGCGCCCGCCATGCCCAGCGAGATCCGGCGCTTGGCCGCATCCACGTTGAGCACCCGCACCCGGATGTCCTGGCCGAGCTGCAGCCCCTCGCGGGAGTGGTTCAGCCGCTTGCCGCCGCCGATCTCGCTGATGTGGAGGAGCCCCTCCAGACCGGGCGCGATCTCGACGAAGGCGCCGAACGACTCCAGGCGCATCACCCGGCCCGGGATCTCGGTCCCCTCGGGGAAGCGGCTGGCCGCGTCGCGCCAGGGGTCCTTCTCCAGCGAGCGCCGGGAGAGCGAGATGCGCTCCGGCTTCTTCTCGTCCTTGCCCTTCTCGATCTTGATGACCTGGACCTCGATGTCCTGCCCGACGCTCAGGGCCTCCTTGGGGTGCGCGAGCCGGGAGTACCCGATCTCGCTCACGTGGAGCATGCCCTCGATGCCGCCCAGATCCACGAACGCGCCGTAGCTCGCCAGCGACGTCACCTTGCCGGTGACCACCGAGCCGACCTGGATGCGCGAGCGCGCCTCCGCGGCCTTCGACTTCTGCTCCTCCTCCAGGATGGCGCGGCGCGACAGCACGATGTTCGGCCGGGTGCGGCCGTCCTCGAACTGCGTCACCTTGAACGCCAGGCGCTGGCCCACGAACTGGGCCGGATCCTCGACGTAGCGCAGATCGAGCTGCGACAGCGGACAGAAGGCCCGCATACCGCGCACCTGCACCTCGGCGCCGCCCTTGTTGATGCCGCTCACGACCCCGTCCACCGGGATGCCGTGCTGCCAGGCCATCTTGACCTCGGCCGCGGCCTCGGGGTTCTTGCCGCCGCCGCCCCCGCCGCCGGTACCGGCCCGCCGCCGGAGCTGCAGGCCGTTCTCGTCCGCCGTGGCCACCGTGGCGTCGATCGAGTCGCCCACGTTCGCCGTCAGGTTGCCCTCGGCGTCCTTGAGCTGGGCCGTCTCGATCACGGCCTCGGACTTGGTGCCGAGGTCCACGAACGCCGTTTCCTCTCCAATCGAAAGAATCTTCCCGGTCACCTTGGCCCCGACCGGAGGGTCCTCCCGCTTCTCCCCGCCCTGCTGCTCGAACTCCGCCAGGGCCTGGGCGAAGTCCTGAGCGACGTTCTCGTTCTCAATCTGCTGATCCGCCATGTGTACTCTCTCTCGTGCTCTGATCCGGGGGAGCACCCCGGTTGGGTTGTCGTGGTGAAGGTATCACGCCGGATGGCGAGGCGCGGTAAGCTCCGTCATGCCATGAGGAAAACAACGAAAACCCGCCTCGTATTCACGATTGCGCTCGTTTTTTCGACCTTCATTTCCTTGGATTCCGCACCGGCCTCCGGAGAGGAGCCGGCGTCTCTCCTCGATGCCCGGGAAGGCCATCTCTCCGACCTCGTCCAACTCACCCATGGCGGTGAGAACGCCGAGGCCTACTGGTCTCCCGACGGCCGGGAGCTCACGTTCCAGTCCACCCGCCCGCCCTACGCCTGCGACCAGATCCTCCGCATGGCCGCGCCGCCCGCGGATATCTCCGGAGAGCCGGTCCTGGTCTCCACTGGCAAGGGCCGTACCACCTGCGCCTACTACACAGCGGACGGCAAGCGGATCCTCTACTCCTCGACCCACCACGCCAGTGCCGCCTGCCCGACGCCCCCCGACCGCTCTCAGGGCTACGTCTGGCCGATCGACCGCAACTTCGAGATCTGGAGCGCGCTCCCCGACGGCTCCGACCTGAAGCGGGTGACCGACAACGACGCCTACGACGCGGAGTCCACGGTCTGCCCGAAGGACGGCTCCGTCGTCTTCACCTCCACCCGCGACGGCGACCTCGACCTCTACAGGATGAGTGCCGACGGCGGGGGGATTGCGCGCCTGACCGACACCCCCGGCTATGACGGCGGCGCCTTCTTCTCGAACGATTGCAAGAAGATCGTCTGGCGCGCCTCCAGGCCGGCCGGAACGGAGCTCGACGACTACCGCAAGCTCCTCGGACAGGGCCTCGTCCGGCCCACGAAGCTGGAGATCTGGGTGGCCGACGTGGACGGCCACAGGATCCGCAACGCTCGTCAGGTCACCCAACTCGGAGCCGCCTCCTTCGCACCTTCGTTCTTCCCCTCCGGTGAGAGGATCCTCTTTTCCTCGAACTACGGCGATCCCAAGGGGCGTGAATTTGACCTGTGGGCCGTGAACGCGGACGGGAGCGGGTTGGAGCGTATCACGTACTCCCCCGGATTCGATGGGTTTCCGCTCTTCTCGCCCGACGGAACCCGCCTCGCCTTCTCCTCCAACCGCGGCAATGGCGGCACCGGCGACACCAACGTGTTCGTGGCCCGCTGGGTCGATTCTCCCAGGACGGCTGAAACGGATACCTACATGCGGGACATCCGCTGGCTCGCCGACGACGCCCGCGAGGGCCGCGGCATCGGCACCAAGGGTCTGGAAGAGTCCTCGCGCTACCTCGAAAGCCGCTTCAAGGAGATCGGCATCGAGCCCGCGGGGGACGGCGGAAGCTACTTCCAGCGTTTCGACGCCCCGGTCGCGGTCGAGGCGAAGCAGGTCGAGGTGACCCTGGACGGCGAGGCCGTGCCGCGCTCCGAGATGGAGCCCGCCTCGTTCTCGGCCTCCACCCGCGTCGAAGCCGGGGTGGTGGCGGCCGGCTACGGCATCACCGCCCCCGAGCTGAACCTCGACGACTACAAGGGGATCGACGCCAAGGGCAGGATCGTGGTCGTCCGCCGCTTTGTCCCCTCCGCCGCCACCGGCGAGGCGAACGAACGGCGCTATGGCGACTTCCGCTACAAGGCCTGGAACGCCCGCGAGCACGGCGCGGTCGGGCTGATCGTGGTCGACGCCCCGCTCGTGGCCGACGGCGAGACAATGCCCGGCGAGGCGCCGCTCCCGGCCCTGCGGCTCGACAACAGCCTCTCCCTCGCGACCAGCGACGCGGGCATCCCGGTCGTGACCGTCTCGCGCGCCACCGGCAGCCCGCTCCTGACCGGGAGCCACCGCGCCTCGATCGCCGTCGAGCTGGTTCATCGTTCCGAGCCGGCGGTCAACGTGGTCGGCGTCATCCGGGCCGGAGCGCCGGATCGCCTGCCCGGAGCCGTCCTGGTCGGCGCCCACTACGACCACATCGGCTTCGGCGGCTCCTCGTCTCTGAGCCCGGACTCCCACGAGCCGCACAACGGGGCCGACGACAACGCCTCCGGCACGGCCGCCGTCCTCGAAGTCGGCCGGCTCCTGGCCCAGCGCCGCGCCGAGTTGCACCGGGACGTCTACCTCGTCGCCTTCTCGGGCGAAGAGCTGGGCGTCCTGGGCTCTACCGCGTTCACCCGCCATCCTCCGGGAAACCTTCGTATGGAAGATCTCGTAGCGATGCTCAATATGGATATGGTCGGCCGGCTGCGCGGCAACGCCCTCTCGATCCTCGGCGCCGACTCGGCGGAGGAGTGGCGCGGCCTCATGACCCCTGCCTGCGAGAAGGCCGGACTCGCCTGCACCCTGGGCGGCGACGGCTACGGCCCGTCCGACCAGTACCCGTTCTATGCCGCGGGCGTGCCGGTGCTCCACTTCTTCACCGGCGTCCACGAGGACTACCACAAGGCCTCCGATGACGCCGACAAGATCAACGCCGAAGGGGGCGTCCGGATCGCCGCCCTGGTGGCGCACCTGGCGGAGGAACTCTCGGCCCGGCCCACGCGCCTGGCCTACAAGAACCTGCCGGCGCCCATGCCGCGCGGCGACGCGCGCTCCATGGGAGCCTCCCTGGGCACGGTTCCGGACTATGCCGGAGACGGACGTCCTGGCGTTCTGCTCTCCGGCGTGCGCGCCGGCAGCCCGGCCGAGATCGCGGGCATCCGCAGGGGCGACCTGCTCGTCGAGCTGGCCGGTACCCAGATCCGGGACATCAACGATTTCATGTACGTGCTGCGCCGGGCCAAGCCGGGCGAGGCCGCGGTGGCCGTGGTGGTGCGGGACGGCCAGCGCGTGCCGCTCGACGTTACCTTCGGCGTCAGCCAGGGCATCCGCTGAAAAGGAGGGGATTGATCCCATGAAAGGGCCCATGAAGCGAATTCTTCCGCTGCCTGTCCTGATCCTCGGCCTCGCGGGATCGGCGGGCGCCGATCCCCGCGGCGACTTCGCCAGATACCTGGACGGGTTTCCGTCCACCAAGGGGAAGATGAGCGAGAGCGAGCGCGTCAACGACCTCTACAAGCACCAGTGGGACTACTCCCTGCTGGAATTTCCCGAGGCGGCCACCTCCCTGGGCGTGCCCGGCCGCAACGACCGCTGGACCGACCAGTCGCTCGCCGCGAGCAAGGCCCGCGAGACCCTCATCCCCAAGCTGCTGGCCGCGGCCGAATCCATCGACCGGGACCGGCTGGAGCCGAAGGACCGCGTGAGCTACGACCTCTTCCTGCGCGGCGCCAAGGCGGACGTCGAGGGCATGCGCTTTCCCTACGAATACCTCGCCATCAGCCAGCTCGGCGGCCTCCAGCAGAGCGTGCCGGGCGTCCTGATCCAGGCGCCCACCGCGACCGTCAAGGACTACGAGGACATCCTCGCGCGCCTGCGCGCCATCCCCGCGATCGTCGATCAGAACCTGGAGCGCCTGGAAAAGGGGCTCGCCGCGGGCGTGACGCCGCCGAAGATCACCCTGCGCGACGTGCCCGGCCAGGTCGAGGCCCTGACCCCGGATGACCCCATGAAGAGCGCCCTCCTGGAGCCCTTCACGCGCATCCCCGAGAGCATCCCCGCGCCGGACCGCGCCCGTCTCACCCGCGACGCCGTCCAGGCCTACCAGGAGCAGGTGGTGCCCGCGCTGCGCAAGCTCCACCGCTACCTGTCCGAGACCTACGTGCCGGGAGCCCGCGAGTCCATCGCCATGAGCGCCCTGCCCGACGGCCAGGCCTGGTACGCCTACAACGTCAAGCAGGTCACCACCACCGACCTGACCCCGCAGCAGATCCACGAGCTGGGGCTCTCCGAGGTGAAGCGCATCCATGGCGAGATGGACAAGGTCATCGCCTCGACCGGCTTCAAGGGGAGCTTCGAGGAGTTCCTGACCTTCCTGCGCACCGATCCGCGCTTCTTCTACGACAAGCCCGAAGACCTGGTGACGGGCTACCGCGACGTGGCCAAACGGGTGGACCCGGAGCTGGTGAAGCTCTTCGGCCGCCTGCCGCGGCTGCCCTACGGCGTGCGTCCGATCCCGGCCTATGCGGAAAAGAGCCAGACCACGGCCTACTACGAGGACGGCAACCCGGAGGCCGGCCGGCCGGGCTACTACAGCGTCAACACCTATGACCTGAAGTCGCGTCCCAAGTGGGAGATGGAAGCCCTCACCCTGCACGAGGCCGTGCCGGGCCACCACCTCCAAATCTCGCTCGCGCAGGAGCTGCAGGACGTGCCCGAGTGGCGCAAATACCAGGGCTACACCGTCTTCGTGGAAGGCTGGGCGCTCTACGCCGAGAGCCTGGGCGAGGAGATCGGCATGTACAAGGACCCGTACTCCAAGTTCGGCCAGCTCGCCTATGAGATGTGGCGGGCCTGCCGGCTGGTCGTTGACACCGGCATGCACTCCATGGGCTGGACGCGCGAGCAGGCCATCGACTACATGCTGAAGAACTCGGGCAAGACCGAGCACGACATCATCGTCGAGGTGGACCGCTACATCGTGAACCCCGGCCAGGCCCTGGCCTACAAGATCGGGGAGCTGAGGATCAAGGAGCTGCGCGCCTACGCGAAAAAGGAGCTCGGCGACAGCTTCGACGTCCGCGCCTTCCACGACCAGGTGCTCGGCAACGGCGCCGTGCCGATCGACGTCCTGGAGAAGAACATCCGGACCTGGGTGGGGGAGCGGAAGGCGGCGGTGGCGAAGTAGACTCCCGAGATGAAGAGACCTGTCCTTCTCCTGTTCCTCCTCGCGCCGGGGCTTCTCCCCGGGACCGCCTTTGCCGCGGACACCGCGGACACCGCGGACACTGCGGATACTGCGGACGCGTCTGAGGCCCGCCAGGCCTTCGCCAGATTCCTGGACGAGCTCCCATCCACGCGGGGCCAGAAGAGCGAGAGCGAGCGCATCCACCTCCTCTACGACCGCCTCTGGAGCTACTCCCTCGAGGAGTCTCCGGAGCTCTCCACGTTCCTGGGTGTGCCGGGCCGCAACCACCTCTGGGACGACCAGTCCCTCGACGCGATCGCGGCGCGCCAGGCGCTCAACCCGAAGATCCTGGCCGTGGTCGAGTCGGTCGACCGCGCGAAGCTGCCGGAGAAGGAGAGGATCTCCTACGACCTCTTCCTGCGCGGCGCGAAGGCGAGCATCGAGCGCGAGCGCTTCCCCGGCGAGCTCCTGGCGATCAGCCAGCTCGGCGGCATCCAACAGGGCGTCCCCGCGGTCCTGATGGAGATGCCGGCGCGCACGGTGAAGGACTACGACGACGTCCTGTCGCGCCTGCGGGGGCTGCCCACCGTGGTCGATCAGACGCTGGCGCTGCTGGAGAAGGGGCTCGCCGCAGGCGTGACGCCGCCGAAGGGCACCCTGCGCGACGTGCCCGACCAGGTGAAGGCGCTGATTCCGGACGACCCCGTGCAGAGCGCCCTCCTCGAGCCGTTCACCAGGATGCCGGACACCCTTCCGGCCCCGGACCGCGCGCGGCTCACGCGCGAGGCCGTCCAGGCCTATCAGGAGCAGGCCGCCCCGGCCTTCCGCAAGCTGTACCGCTATCTGTCGGAGACCTACGTGCCGGCCGCCCGGGAGTCGATCGCCATGAGCAGCCTGCCGGACGGCGAGGCCTGGTACGCCTTCCGGGTGAAGCAGGTCACCACGACCGACCTGACCCCGCAGCAGATCCACGAGCTGGGGCTCTCCGAGGTGAAGCGCATCCGGGCGGAGATGGACCAGGTCATCGCCTCCATCGGCTTCAAGGGGAGCTTCGAGGAGCTCCTCACCTTCCTGCGCACCGATCCGCGGTTCTTCTACGACAAGCCCGAGGACCTCCTGACCGGCTACCGCGACGTCGCCAAGCGGGCGGACCCGGGGCTGGCGAAGCTCTTCGGCAAACTGCCGCGGCTCCCCTATGGCGTGCGGCCCATGCCGACCTACGCGGAGAAGAGCCAGACCGTGGCCTACTACGACGCCGGCAACCTGGAGGCCGGCCGTCCCGGCTACTACACCGTCAACGTCTACGACCTGACGTCGCATCCCAAGTGGGGGATGGAGGCTCTGACCCTGCACGAGGCCGTGCCGGGCCATCATCTGCAGATCTCGCTGGCGCAGGAGCTCGAGGACGTCCCCGAGTGGCGCAAGCATGACAGCTACACCGCCTTCGTCGAGGGCTGGGGACTCTACGCCGAGAGCCTGGGCGAGGAGATGGGCTTCTACCAGGACCCGTACGCGAAACTCGGCCAGCTGAGCTCCGAGCTGTGGCGCGCGGTGCGCCTCGTGGTGGACACTGGCCTGCACACCCTGGGCTGGACGCGCGACCAGGCCCTCGACTATTGCAAGAAGAACTCGGGCAAGTCCGAGCACGGCATCGTGGTCGAGGTGGACCGCTACATCGTGAACCCCGGCCAGGCGCTGGCCTACAAGATCGGGGAGCTCAAGATCAAGGAGCTGCGCGCCTACGCGACGAAGGAGCTGGGCGACCAGTTCGACATCCGCGCCTTCCACGACCAGGTGCTCGGCAACGGCGCCGTGCCGATCGACGTCCTGGAGAAGAACATCCGGACCTGGGTGGGGGAGCGGAAGGCGGCGCTGGCGAGGTAGGCGGGCGCTGGGAGCCGTCGGCCCGGGTATAATCGCACCACCAATCCGTCGAAACGAGGAGCGGAGCGATGAGCACGAGAGGCGATGCCGTCCTGGTGTTGGACCGCGATCCGGAGGTGCGCGCGGACCTGCGGGTCGCATGGCGCACGGCCCGGCGTTTCCTGCGGCTGCAGCAGGAGCACCCGCTCTGGCTGCGCCGCCAAGCGCGCGCCGACCGTCTGCTCGCGGCCGAGTGGGTGGCCCTGATCGCCGTCACCTACGGCATCGTCTTCGCGCCGATGCCATGGGGACTGAAGATCGCGCTCCTGATCCCCTGGAGTCTTTACTCCAGTCTGTCGATGGACGTGGCGGTCCACTACTTCAACCACTGGCCGCCGTTCCGCCGCGAGGGTCTGAACATCCTCCTCCGGGCGCTGGGAATCCTGGTCTTCTTCAGCCCCCTGGAGGTGCGCTACCACCACTGGCAGCACCACCGTTACAACGACCCCTTCGACGACCCGCAGACCGCGCTCCAGGAGATTTCGGCCAGGCCCGGATGGAGGAGCTGGGCCGCGCTCGGGAGATACCTGGGGCTTGAGACGGCGCGCTCGATCTGGGGCTTCCTGCCCTGGTCGGAGATTCCACCCTACATCCGCGCTCTGAAAACCTCGAAGCCGGCGCACTGGCGGGAGATTTCGATCACGCGCTGGGCCGGCCCGGGCTGGCTGGTGGTCCTGCTGATCCTGCGCCCGGCCGAGACCGCCCTTCTCCTGATCCCGGCCACCCTCCTGGTGGCGCCGCTCGGCAGCTTCATCATGAACCTGACCGACCACGCCCCGAGCGACCTCACCCATCCGTTCCGTCAGGCCACCTGGCTGGAGCCCAAGACCAGGCTGGAGCGCCTGATCTCCTTCGTGAACCACCAGACCGCGGCCACGCACCTGACCCATCACCTCTTCCCGCAGGTCCACTGGATCCACATGCCCCGCCTCCAACGCCGGATGAGGAAGCTGTACATGCGGTATGACGCGCCGTATTCGATGGTCGTGAACACCACGCTCGTGGGCAACCCGCTGGCCCTGCTGGGGGTGCTGGGGAACCTGAAGAAGCTCCGTCCCGTGGCCGAGAGGTGGCCGGCGATGGGAGATCATGAAGCCGCCGTGTGACGAGGCGGTGATCGCGAGCGGGAGAGCGGCTGCTCCCTGCAAGGAGTCCGCGGAGCCCTGGATTCTCGCCGCGACCATTCTCGGATCGAGCATGGTCTTCATCGACGGGACGGTGGTCAACGTGGCTCTTCCCGCGCTGCAGGCAAGCCTCCGGGCCACGGTCGTGGACGTGCAGTGGATCGTCGAGTCCTATGCCCTGTTCCTGGCGGCGCTGCTGCTGGTGGGAGGGGCGCTCGGGGACCGGTTCGGCCGGAAGCGCATCTTCTCGCTCGGCGTGGCGCTCTTCGCCCTCGCCTCGGTCTGGTGCGGGCTCGCGCCGGACGTCGATCAACTGATCGTCGCGCGGGCCGTCCAGGGTGTCGGCGGCGCGCTGCTCGTTCCAGGCAGTCTTGCGATCATCAGCGCCTCGTTCAGCGAGGACAAGCGCGGACAGGCGATCGGCACCTGGTCGGGGTTCACAGCGATCACGGCCGCGATCGGGCCGGTCCTCGGCGGCTGGCTCATCGAGCATGTCTCGTGGCGCGCCATCTTCTTCATCAACGTGCCGCTGGCCGCCGTGGTGCTGGCCCTGGTGTTCCGGCATGTGCCGGAGAGCCGGGACGGAGATGGAGCCTATGGCCTGGATTGGCCGGGGGCCGCGCTCGCGACGGTCAGTCTCGGGTCGATCGTCTACGGCCTGATCGAGTCTTCTCTGGCGGCTCTGATCGCCGGAGCTGTCCTCTTCGCGGCATTTCTTCTGGTGGAGAAGCGGAGCCGGCATCCGATGCTGCCGCTCACCCTGTTCCGGTCGAAGGATTTCAGCGGCGCGAACCTGTTGACCCTGTTCCTGTATACCGCTCTGGCCGGCGCGCTGTTCTTCCTGCCTCTGAACCTGATCCAGGTGCAGGGATACTCCGCAACCGCGGCCGGCGCGGCCATGCTTCCGTTCATTCTCATCATGTCCGCTCTCTCCCGCTGGTCGGGCGGACTGGTGAAGCGCCATGGCGCCAGGACGCCGCTGATGATAGGACCGGCAATCACGGCGCTCGGGTTCGCCCTGTTCCTGAGACCGGGGGTGGGCGGCAGCTACTGGACGACGTTCTTCCCGGCCATGGTGGTGCTCGGTCTGGGAATGGCCGTGAGCGTCGCGCCGCTCACCACGGCGGTCATGAACTCGGTGGACTCCAGGCGGGCCGGCATCGCCTCGGGGGTGAACAACGCCGTTTCAAGGACGGCCGGTCTTCTCGCCATCGCCGCTCTCGGTCTGGTGATGATGCACGGCTTCAATCACGGCCTGGATCGTCACTCGGCCAGCTTGAATCTGCCGGCTTCGGAGCGCGTCAAACTGGGCGCGGCCGAAGCGCCGGCCTCGGCGGATCCCGGGACGCGGCTGATGGTGAAACAGGCGGTCGCCGAGGCGTTCGTCGCCGGCTTCCGCCGGGTCATGCTGATCGCCGCGGCGCTGGCGCTCCTGAGCTCGGTCGTGGCGTGGCTGTTCATCTCGGCAAGGCAGCCACACAAAGGAGACGGATGATCCGTCTCAGGTTTACCTCTGTGTGCGCAGCCGGGCCAACTCTTCTTCGAGGAGACGGATTCGTTCCTCAGCCGCTTTGCGCATCGCAGCTTCTTCGGCGGCCCGAGCCTCGGCCGCTTCGCGCGCTTCAGCCTCTTCCTCGCCCCAGGGCAGTGGCCTGCCCGTCTCAGGATCGACCAGTCGCAGTCTTTCTCCCTCGGTCCGCAGCAGAAGATCCACCGTGCGGCTGACGAGAGAGCCGTCCGGCTCCGGAGACATGGGGACATACCAGCCGGATTCCAGACGATACCCCTGCAGTTGGGGCTCCAGGTAATCGCCGTAGGGATCGAACAGAAAATACTCCTCGACTCCGAGCCGGCGATAGATGTCCTTCTTGTCCTTGAGGTCCTCGTCCTTCGTGGAGCTTGAGGTGATCTCCATCACGAGGCTCGGCGCGCGACCCTCCTCCCAGAGCTTGTAGATCGGGCGGTCCCATTTGCTCACCCCATGGACGAGGAGCACGTCGGGGGCCACCACGGCGCGCGGGTTGCCCTTCTCGAAGTAGAAGAAGAGGTTGCCGCCGACCCACACGTCCTCCACGTCCCGGAACCGGCGCTCCAAGCCCTCGATCATGTTCGACATGATCCTGCGGTGCAGTGTGGTCTCGGCCATGGGCTGGCCGTCGGTTGTGGGGTAGTCGATCTCCTGATTCAGGGGGATCGCGGCCATACATGCCTCCCTCTTGAAACGTCCCGACGGATTAGCGGGATCAGAGCACGAAACCGCGTCGAGACGCAACCCTTCTCTCCCTGAGATGATACCACGGACTTCGAGCCTCACCGCAGCTCCAGCGTCCCCTCCACCTTCTCGGCGGTGATCGCCAGACGGCCCAGAATCCTCCTCTGAAGGCCGTAGAGCTCGCGGACGGCGTAGAAGGCGCCGTTGAAGACGTTTTCGTAGTTCTGGGGGGCGGGGAGGGCGGGGACCGCGATCTGCGCTAGGGTGACCGGGCCGCGGCCCTGCGCGAAGGGGCTCAGGTCTCGATAGAGGAGGCGCTGTATCTCCTGGAGATGATGATGGGCGCGCGTCATGTGCTCGGCGAGCAGATCCTTGAACGCGGAGTCTTCGCCGCGCTTGGACACCGCGCCGTTGAGGCCGACCAGTAGGACGTAGGTGGCGCGCAGGTCCCGGACCAGGGAGAAACGTTGCTGAAGCACCGCCAGGGAGGCGAGCAGCGTGGGTACTTCGCGATGCCGGCGGTCGCCCTCCGGCACACGCGCGACGACCCGCGGGTCTCCCAGCAGCAGGAGGGCGCTCGCCAGGCGGCGCGCCTGGACGGCTTCGTAGGCCTGGAGGTCGGGCTCCAGGGCGATCATCTGCGCGCGACGCTGGCGCTGGGCGTCGACCGCGGAGCCCAGGTCCGCGCTGTCGAGGCCCCAGCTCACAGGATTGAGGGTGAGGCCGAGCTTCAGATAGCTCTCGGCCTGGATGGCCTTGTCCAGGCTCTGCTCGGCGTCCCGGTACTGCCGCGACTGCCGGATGTAGGCCTCGGCTCCGGCCGCGGCCGAGGCGTGGGCTTCGCGCAAGGCCCGGACCGCGGTGCGGGTGTCGTCCAGCGGCTCCAGCATGGAAGGGAGCGGGAGGGTGCGAAGCTCGCCGATGCCCCGGAAGTAGACGGAAAAGGCCTCCTTGCTCTGCAGGGCCTCGGCCTTGCTCTCTTCGACCGGTTCGATCGTCACGCCGGGCGCGGGAGCCGGTACCGCAGCCGCCACGGCCACTTGAGGCGCCGGAGCCGGCGCGGTCTCTCCGGCTTTTCCAGACCTCGACAGCGGCGGCATGCCGAGCCCCTCTTCGACCTTCTCGGCCATCATCGCCAGGCGGCCGAGGATCCGGTCGTAGACCTCGTGCAGGCGTTCCAGAGCCTGGCCGCTCACGCCGACGAGACCGTTGTAATCGTTGGCGGCCGGCATGGAGGGGATGGCGAACTGCGCGAGGTTCGTCCCCTCCTTGCCGTGATCGAACAGATAGGGCTGGTTGCGAAGCTCGCGGTGCAGCTCCTTGAGGCGCTCCTGGAGGTCCGCCAGCTTCTCCAGGATGACTTCGACGAGCCGCGGCCTCTCCCGGTCAGGCTTCATCTGCGCCACCAGGATCTCCAGGACCGAGCAGGAAGCCCGGAGCTCGTAGAGCCGCGGCAGCTTGCCGGTCAGGAACGCGGAGCAGGCGAGGAGCTGCGGCACTTCCTTGCGCCAGGCCACGACCGCGGTCACCCGGCCGCGGACCTGCTCCGCGTCCAGCAGCACCAGCGCCAGGCCGAGACGGCGGCCCTCCCACTTCTCGAATTTTTCGAGATGGATGGCGGAGGTCTTCATCCGCGCGAGCGAGCTTTCCGCGTCCTGGAGGGCGGTGGTCGGATCGGAGTCCCGGAGGCCGAATTCCGAGGGCTTGATGCGGAATCCGGCCTGCATGAGGGCGTGCGCCTGGAGGGCGTTGATCCGCTGGTTCGCGGCCTCGCGGTAGCTCTTCGTCTCGCGCGCGTGGTCCTCGTCCTTGGCGAGCACGGCGCGCCGCGCTTTTTCAAGCTCGCTGATCACGACGCTCGGATCCTCCGGCAGGGGCGGGAGCTTCTGCGGCAGCGGCAGGCCGCGCAGCCAGTCGAGGTTCTGGAAGAAGCGTTCGAAGGCCGCGCGCTCGAGCCCGCTCTGCTCCCGGCGCTCCTCGACGGCTTTGGTCGAGATCAGGTTTCGGGCGTCCACCTGGTTGCCGAGCAGCTCGCGGTAGTAGGTGAAAGAAACCTTTCTGGAGAGCTTGTCGAAGTCGTAGAAGAGGACGGTGGCGGGGAGGTCCGAGGTGAAGACGCCGACTCCCTTTTCCCGCATGGCACGCGCGGTGCGCTGGTACGCTGTCGGATGGGTGCCGAACGTCTCCGGTTTCTGGTTTCTCAAAAAGATTTCCAACTGCGGAGCAATCTTGCGCACGCCCTCCTTGCGGTTGGCGAGCACGAGGTGCGGGAAGTTGTCGGCGAGACGCTTTTCCCGCCACTGGTTGCCGAGGTTGTCCATGGCCATCTGGTGGGCGACTCCCAGGGAGAACATCTCGCGCATGGTGCTGTCGAAGGAGGAGAAGCCGGCCAGGCGCACCTCGTAACGGTCGGCGTCGTACTCCATCTGCTTCATCATGATCGAGCTGATCATGTGGCCGAGCATCATCAGCGCCCAGAGGAACCAGCGCGTCATCTTGACGCAGAAGAGCGCCACCTGGAAGAAGAAGCGGAGCCAGCGCAGGGGCATCCGGTCGGCTCCCTGCTGGATCAATTCGTCGAAGCGGTCCCGGCCATAGACCAGGCGGACGAGCCAGAAGTTCACGACGCGGATGACGTAGGACACCCGCATGCCGGCCTTCTGGCTGAAGTGGCCGAGCTCGTGGGCCATGACGCCGGCGAGCTGTTGCATGGAGAGGCCCTGGACGATCGGCAGCCCGAGCGTCAGCACCATGTCGTCGCCGAACAGGGAGAGCAGGCCGCGCCGGAACCCCGCCGAGGCGTTGACCTGGCAGTCCACGTGGATCTCGCGCGGCACGGGAGCGCCCAGGGCCTGGCACAGCCGGCCGACGAAGGCGAAGAGCAGGGGCTCTTCCTTGGGGTCGAGCTTCAGCGGCTTGTCCGGGTTGGCGGGCCGGGCGAACAGCGGCTTGACCAGGCAGACCAGCACCAAGAGGCCGGTGAACAGCGGCAGGGCGCCCACGAGCCACGGGCCCTTGTTGGGGATCAGCGAGCCGAAGAAGTAGCGCGAGTAGAGCAGGACCCCCCAGGTGGCGAGGACGATCAGGCCGAAGTAGAGGAGGGGCAGCAGTACCATGGCGACCGCCACGGCCGTGAGCGCCATCCGGTAGCCGAACGACGGGCGCAGCGCAGGCACGTCGCCGCGAAAGCCGGCCAGGATCCGCTCGCGCAGCTCCGGCGTGTAGGCAAGGTCGTCCGACAGAGGCTCGGCTACCATAAGGCTTCAACCTTTCACATAAGGATCGAGCAGCGACTCCCAGCTCCGGGACAGGCGGTTGTATTCGGCCGGGCAGCGCTCGGCGCGGTTGGCGGGGAGGGTCTCGTCGTCCACGAAATACTGGTAGCCCTCGGGGTCCTTGCCGTAGATCCAGCAGACGATGTTGTAGAAGCGCTGATCGTCGAGCGAGTGCTCGTCCCAGAACGCGAGGTCTTCCATCTCCTGCTCCTCGTCGCCGACGAAGGTGTTGGCGCCGTCGATGGCCGCGTTTTCCCCGTCTTCCCCTCCCTGGAGAAGGATCAGGGTGGCGAGCTGGTCGACGGCATCCTCCTCGCGGCCGGTGACCGGCAGGTCGTAGATGTCGATCAGGGCGTGCCCCATCTCGTGGAAGAAGGTGAACATGGTGGCGTCGGCGACCGAGGTGCCGGCCTCCTCCTGCTCCTCGTCGGTCTGGGCGTCCGCCATGAAGATTTCGGAGTAGTGCTCGACCAGCTCGTAGCAGAGGGAGATCTCGCCCGACTCCGGATCGTAGAAGGCGTTCACCTCGCCGCACTCCCGCAGGACCACGGGCACGTCCTTCGGCAGCATGAAGACGCCGTTCAGCTCCTGAAGCGTGTCCTCCAGGAGACGGGTCTCCTTGAAGATGGCTTCCATCTCCTGGTAGGACTCGTTGCGGGTCTCCTCGTACTGCACGACGAAGTCGCCGGTATCGCGGACGCCGCCGGTCGAGGTCCTCTTGAAGCTCGCCGGGATGTTGGCGTGCGCCTTGGGGACCGAGGTTTCGGCGGCGGGGGCGGCAGGAGGTTCGGGGGCGGGCTTCGCCTCCTCCGTAGCCGGTCCGCAGGCGGCGAGAGACAGCAGAACCAGCATGGGCGCGCAACGGCGCACGAAGACATCGCTCATGACTTCCTCCTCGCGATCGGCCTGACGGGGTTGCAGAGGAAGTGTAAACTGCCGCGCCATGAAAGTCGAACCGGTATGCCTGGAGGGGAGGATCGTCCGCCTGGAGCCGCTCACGCTCGACCATGCGCCGGGCCTCTGGCCGCACGCCGGCCCCGAGGTGTTCCGCTGGCTGGCCGACCTGCCGCGGGACGGCAGCTACGAGGCCTTCCGCGACTGGATCGGCGAGATTCTCCGCAAGCCGGCCTCGCTCACGTTCGCGATGGTCCTCGCCGGTACTGGCGAACCGGGCGAGCCGCGCGAGCCGGTCGGGGTGTCGGGCTATCTGGACATCCGGCCCGACCATCGCGGGCTCGAGATCGGCCGCACCTGGATTGGCAAGGCGAACCAGGGCAGCCGGATCAACCCCGAGAGCAAGTACCTCCTCTTCCGCCATGCCTTCGAGACGCTCGGCGCGATCCGGGTGCAGCTCAAGACCGACCTGCTCAACCTGCACAGCCAGAGGGCGATCGAGAAGCTCGGCGCGGTGCGCGAGGGGACCCTGCGGCGGTACCAGATCCGCAGCAACGGCGTGATCCGGGACACGGTCATGTACAGCGTCCTGGCCGAGGAGTGGCCGGAGGTCCGGGCGCGGCTGGAGGCCCGGCTGGCGGAGTAGAGCCGGACCGGAAAATCCGTTATGGGGCCGTCTATCTCCCCAAACCATCACATGGGGGGATATGAAAATGAGCGACAACGGCAAGGTTCTCTATCTACCAACCGCGGCGCGCCGGGGCGAGCTGCGGGCCGCCAAGCAGGAGGTCTCCAACCGGTTCCTGGCGCCGGACCGGGTCTCGGCCTTCCGGGCCTCCCGCGCCGCCACGAGCTCCGACCCGAAGTACAACGTGGTCGGGGTGGGGATCGGGGAGAAGACCACGCAGAATCGCCACACCGGGGTGCTCGCGGTCAAGATCCTGGTCCGCCTCAAGTACGCGGAAAACCAGGTCCCGATGGAGCACAGGCTGCCCAGGGATTGGGACGGGCTGCCGGTGGACGTGGTGCAGACCGGCACGTTCCGGCGGATCGAGGCAGTCGCGGCGGCGGCGGCGGATGTCTTGCCCCAGTTGCCCAACCCCAGGATCCGGATGCGTCCGGCCCAGCCGGGCTGCTCGGTGGGGTTCGAGGCGGCGGGCGTCGCCATGGCGGGCACCTTCGGCCTGCTGGTGAAGAAGGACGGCAAGACCTTCATCCTGAGCAACAGCCACGTGCTGGCCGACGAGGGGCGGCTCCCGAAGGGCGCCACGCCGATCTTCCAGCCGGGGCTCCTGGACGGCGGCAACCCCGCGACGGACCGGGTGGCCACGATGGTGGACTTCGTGCCATACGTGCCCGGCGGGGCCAACCAGGTGGATGCCGCCATCGCCGAGATCGACCCTGCGCTCGCGGCGCGGAACGTCCTGTTCCTGGGTGCGCCGCGCCGCAAGCCGATCGCCGCCCAGCCCGACATGGCCGTCCACAAGTTCGGCCGCACCACCGGCTACACGGTGGGCCGGGTGATCAGCCTCGACACGGACGTGAGCGTGGACTACGAGTCGGGGACCTTCCTGTTCCAGGACCAGATCCTGATCGACGGGGTGAACGGGGCGCCCTTCAGCGCGGCCGGCGATTCGGGCTCGGCGATCCTGCAGCGCGGGACGAACCGGCCGGTCGGCCTGCTGTTCGCGGGCTCCTCGACCCACACCCTGGCCAATCACATGGAGCAGGTTTTGTCGGCCTTCGGGGTTACGATCGCCTGATGAGCACCGAAGACGAAATCCGCGATCTGAAGCGCCGGCATTCTCCGAGCCTGCTCGGCCGGGAGGGGGTCTGCGGCGTGGGAGTGGAGAAGGAGGGGGAGGGGTTCGTCCTGTCCGTCCTCCTCGAAAGCGACGACCCGGACCTCCGGGCCGGCCTTCCGGAGCGGATCGAAGGGCATCCTGTACGGTACAGGGTGACGGGTCCGTTCCGGAAGCAGGGTTCCGACTAGGCATTCTGGCACGCAAGTTGCCAGCCCCAGGCGGGCATGAGCTTCGACCAGACCTGGGGTCTGTTGGCGCGCAAGCTGGGCGGCTGGGGGAGGGCGTTCGTCCTGGCCCTTCCCAACTTCCTGCTCGCGGTCGGCATGGTGGTCGCCTTCTGGGTGCTCGCCCGGGCGATCCGCAACGTGGTGCAGCGCCTGCTGCACCGCGTCTCCCATAGCGAGCAGGTCACCTACCTGCTCTCGCAGATGGTCTACATCGCGGTGCTGACCTCGGGGATGTTCGTAGCGCTGGGCATCCTGGGGCTCCAGAAGACGGTGGCCTCGCTGCTGGCCGGCGCCGGCATCGTCGGCCTGGCGCTCGGCTTCGCCTTCCAGGACATCGCGGCCAACCTGATGGCCGGGGTCTATCTCTCGGTGCGCCGGCCGTTCCGCCGCGGCCACCTGATCAAGGCCCAGGACTACTTCGGCATCGTGCAGGAGGTCAACCTGCGCTGGACCGAGCTGCTCACGCAGCAGGGCCAGCTCGTGCTGATCCCCAACAAGCAGGTGTTCGAGAATCCGATCATGAACTACACCATCCGCGGCTCCCGGCGGGTGGACCTCACGCTCGGCGTCTCCTACGGCGACGACCTGGAGAAGGCTCGCCAGGTCGCCATGGAAACGGTCGCCGCCCTGCCCGGCCGCATGCCCGACCGGCAGGTGGAGATGTTCTACGAGGAGTTCGCGGAAAGCTCGATCGACTTCACGCTCCGCTTCTGGATCCCGTTCCAGTCCCAGAAGGACTACCTGGCCGCCCGCAGCGAGGCGATCATCGCCATCAAGAAGGCCTTCGACGCGGCCGGCATCCAGATCCCGTTCCCCACCCGCACGCTCGACTTCGCGGCCCGCGGCGGCAAGACGCTGACGGAGGTGCTGGAGGAGGTTGATCGCCCGACGGAGTAACATCCTCCCCATCGAGCCGTACCTAGCCCGGGAGGGAGGACGTCATGAACCTGACGATCGAGGGAGTCGGCAAGCGGTATCGCGGAGACGTCTGGGGCCTGCGCGGCTTCAGCCTGAATCTACAGCCGGGGGTGCTCGGCCTGCTCGGGCCGAACGGCGCGGGCAAGTCCACGCTGATGCGCATTCTGGCCACAATTACCCGGCCCACCGAGGGGCGGGCGATGTGGGACGGCGCGGACATCGTGCAGGAGCCCGACCGGCTGCGGTCGGTGCTCGGCTATCTGCCGCAGGACTTCGGGGTCTACCCGAACCTCAACGCGGTGGAGTTCCTGGAGTATCTCGCCGCGGTCAAGGGGCTGGATGCGGCCGCGGCCCGGCGGCGGATCGACGAGCTGCTGGTGCTCGTGAACCTCACCGAGGCGCGCAAACGGCCGCTCGGCGGCTACTCGGGCGGCATGCGGCAGCGCATCGGCATCGCCCAGGCCCTGCTCAACGATCCCAGGCTCCTCATCGTGGACGAGCCCACGGTCGGCCTCGATCCCGAGGAGCGGGTGCGGTTCCGCAACCTGCTGTCCGACCTCGGCGGCGAGCGCATCGTCATCCTCTCCACCCACATCGTGTCGGACGTGGAGGCCACGGCGAACGGCATCGCGATCGTGGACCGCGGCCGGCTCCTGGCCCACTCCGTGCCCGAGGAGCTGCTCCGGCTCGTGGAAGGCAAGGTCTGGGAGTGGGTGCTGCCCAGCGCCGAGCTGCCCGCGGCCCGCCAGCAGTGGAAGATCGGCAGCACGGTGCGGCGCACCGACGGCATCCATGCGCGGGTGGTCGCGGAGAATCCGCCTCCGGGCGCCCGGCCTCTGCCTCCGACGCTGGAGGATGCCTACCTGCACGTGCTCGAAGGGGGCCGCGCCGGAGCGAAGCGGGAGGCGGCGGCATGAGGGTCCTGTGGCACCTGATGCGCGCCGACTTCCTGGAGCGGGTGCGGCGCTACAGTTTCCTGGTGACGCTCGCGTTCGCGGGCTGGCTCGGGTATCTCGTGAGCGTGGGCTCGATCAAGCTGTGGATCGGCAACGTCCGCGGGGTCTACGACTCCGCCTGGGTGGGCGCCCTGACGGCTCTGGTGATCAACACGTTCCTTTCCCTGGCCGGGTTCTACGTGGTCAAGAATTCGGTGGAACGCGACCGGCTCACGGGCGTGGGGCAGATCCTCGCCTCGACGCCGATGAGCAAGGCGCTCTACACCCTGGGCAAGGCGGCGAGCAACCTCGCGGTCCTGGGATCGATGGTCGGAGTGCTGGCCGTGTTCGCGGTGATCGCCCAGTTCCTGGTGGCCGAGGACACCCACGTCCGGCTCTGGCCGCTGCTCTCGCCCTTCCTCCTCATCGCCATGCCGGTGATGGCCCTGGTGGCGGCGGTGACGGTGCTCTTCGAGACGATCCCCGGCCTGCGCGGCGGCTTCGGCAACATCGTCTGGTTCGCGCTCTGGACGGCGACCCTGGCGATCCCGGTGGCGAACGAGGGCAAGATGCCGGACCCGATCGGCATCACGATCGTCGCCCAGGACATGAAGGGGGAGGTGGACGCCCATTTCGGCAAGGCGGACCGCGGCTTCACCCTCGGCAGTGTCAAGCTCGAGGGCGAGGCCCAGGTGTTCCGCTGGCAGGGCATGGACTGGACCCCCGGCCTCGTCGCCGGCCGTCTGTCTCTCTTCGGCCTGGCCGCGGCCCTCTCGCTGATCGCCGCGGTCTTCTTCGACCGCTTTGATCCGGCGCGGGCCCGGCTGTCGATCCCCGGACGGAAGAAGAGGACCGAGGCGCCGGAGGACGAGGAAGCGGGGCTGCCGGTCCCGGCCGTGCCCGGGCACGTCACGCTGACGCCGCTGCCGGCCGGGAGCTCCTTCCGGTTCCTTGGAATCCTGCGGGCGGAGCTGCGACTGGCGCTCCAGGGGCAGCGCTGGTGGTGGTACGCCGCCGCGGCCGGGCTGGTGATCGCGGGTCTCACGGCTCCGATCGAAGGCGTCAAGCAGGCCGTGCTGCCCCTGGCCTGGATCTGGCCGATCCTGGTCTGGTCTCCGCTCGGCAATCGCGAGTCGCGCTTCGGCACCGCGGAGCTGCTGTTCTCGGCCCCGCGCCCGATCGGCCGGCAGCTCCCCGCGGCCTGGATGGCGGGGGTGCTGGTGGCCATGGCGGTCGGCGGCGGCGCGGCCGTCCGGCTCCTGGCGGCCGGGGATCTGCGCGGGCTCGGCGCCTGGGCGGTGGGAGCGATGTTCATCCCGTCGATGGCGCTGGCGCTCGGGGTGTGGAGCGGCAGCGGCAAGCTGTTCGAGGCGCTCTACCTCGTCCTCTGGTATATCGGCCCGATGAACCGGACGCCGCAGTTGGACTACCTGGGCGCGACCGCGCATGGCCGGCCGCTGGTCTGGTTGGCGGCCACGGCCGCGCTGGCTGCCGCGGCGGCGGTGGGGAGGAGGCGGCACCTTCAGAAAGGCTGAAACATCTTCGCGCCCGTCCTGTAGAATCCGGGCGGAACATGGACATCCGTACCCTGCTGTTCGCGAACGCCATGGTCTTTGCGGTGCTGGCGATCGCGATGATCCTGGTCTGGCGGGCCAACCCGACGTTCGCCGGGCTTCCCCACCTCGCCCGCGTCCACGCCGGCATGATCGTGGGCAGCATCCTCATCGGGCTCCCGACGACTGTGTTCCCCGCGGTTCTCTCCGTGTTTCTGGGCAACGGCCTGGTCCTGCTCAGCATGGTCTGGCTGCTCTCAGGGATCCGGAGTCTCCATGGGCTCGCCCGGAACCGTTCGCCGAAGATCGCACTGCCGCTCTGGGCGGCTGGCCTGCTGTTCTTTTTCTATGTGCTGCCCAGCCTCCGTGGCCGGATCCTCACTACGAGCGCGGTGACGGCCGCCTATATCCTGGCCGCCGCCTGGACGGCCCGTCTCGGTTTCCTGCGCCCGGTGGAGAGGAGGTCCGCGTTGCTCATCTCCGGCTCGTTGGGGCTTCTCAGCGTGGTTTTTCTGGCGCGCATCGTCTATTTCTCGGTCGCGCCGCAGGTGTCGAATCCCATGGGAGGCGACACCTTCACCAGGATCCTCATGAGCACGAGCCTGGTGGCGGCGACGGGCTGGACCTTCGGCGTCATGTCGCTCGTCTATGCGCGGGTGAACGAGGAAGCGCGGCGGTCGCGGACGGCCGTCGAGCAGCTCGTCCAGGTGGCGGCGCACGAGCTGCGCAACCCCCTGACCTCGATCGTCGGCACGATCGGCCTGCTGTCCGCCGAAAGCCTGGCGTTCTCGCAGGAGGAGCGGGACCGGCTGTTGAGCATGGCGCGGCGCAACAGCGATCGGATGATCCGGCTCGTCAACGACCTTCTCGACCTGGAGCGCGTCGAGTCCGGGCTGGTGGCCTTCGAGCTGGAGACGCTGGAGCTCGAGCCCCTGCTCCGGCAGGCGGTCGAGCTGGCCGAGTCCCAGGCCAGCCGGTGCGGCGTGTCGCTGGAGCTGGCGCCGGTCCCGGCTGCGACGGTCCACGCGGACCCGCAGCGCCTGCTCCAGGTGCTCGCCAACCTGCTCTCGAACGCCGTGAAGGTCTCGCCGCGGGGAGAGACCGTCCGGCTGGCCGGGTGGCGCACCGACGGTCGGGTCCGCGTGGAGGTCAAGGATTGGGGACCGGGCCTCCCCGAAGAGATCCGGCCGCGCATCTTCCAGCGGTTCGTCCGCGGAGAGGCGGACCGGCAGGGGACCGGCCTCGGTCTGGCGATCAGCAAGGCGATCGTCGAAGGGATGAGGGGCCGGATCGGCTTCGAGACGGATGCGAAGACCGGCACGACGTTCTACTTCGAGCTGCCGGCCTCCGCCCGTTGAGCCCCTGGTAAGATGGCCTCCGCATGCCCTACGTGCCCCTGGAGACCTCCCGCCTGACTCTCCGCCGGTTCCGGGAGGCAGACCTCGAACCCTTCCTGACCTATCGCAACCAGCCGGAGGTGGCGCGCTATCAGAGCTGGATCCACTGGTCGCGGGACCAGGGGATCGAGTTCATCCGCGACCAGCAGTGCGTCGATCCGGGCGATCTCGGGCGGTGGTTTCAGTACGCGATGGAGCTCAAGGAAGACCGGGAGCTGATCGGCGACTGCGGCCTCTGCGTCAAGGTCGCGGTGCCGAAGACGGCCGAGATCGGCTTCTCGCTCGCGCCCGAGCACCAGCGCAAGGGGCTCGCCACCGAGGCGGTAGCCGCAGTCGTGGACTACGCCGTGCGTGAGCTGGGCATCGAGCGGATCGTCGCCGTGGTCATGCGCGACAACGACCGCTCCGCCGCGCTCCTCGGCCGTCTCGGCCTGCGCCACGGCCCCCCGGAGCGCGTCTGGTTCAAGGGCCAGTGGAACGAGGAGCTGCGCTTCGGGCTGGCGGCCGAGAAATGGCTGGCCCGGACTGGACCTTGAGCCTCAGAGGCTTGAGAGGAGATTGTCGTAGTCCGAGTGGGAGCCGATCCAGAACCAGACCACTTCGTCTCCGGTCCGGACACCGAGCGCCCGATAGTGCAGGCCGACCCGGACCGAATAGATCGGCTCGGCGGGATGGACCTGTCTGAAGGCAAGACTGTGGTGATAGGGGTTCTGCAGGAAAAGGCGATACGCCCTCCGGGCCTGCTGCTGAACGGAGGGCGGCAGGGCGTCGAAAGCGCTGCGGAACCGCTTGGTGGTCCGGGAGATCAAAGGCGGTCGGGGTCGAGATCCTGCGTCTCGCCCGCGCGGTGCTCCGCCAGGGCTTCGTCGGCCAGTCGGGCCAGTATGCTGCCTGACCGTGCGAATGCATCACTCCAGCGGCGCTCGGATTCGATCTCGTCGAGCAGCCGGCCTGCCAGGGCATTCTGATCCCCCTCCGGCAGCTTGTCGGCTTCTTCGAAGGCCTTTCGGAGGAGCTCTGTCATCTTGTCTCTTCCCTGGCTGTTGTCAGATCATCGAAGGAGAAGACAGACGGAGTGTTCATAGAGGAAGTCTAGCACATCTGCGCGCCCGCGGCCCCGGGCCGTCTATCTCAACGACGAGACCTGCTGCCGGCCCAGGGCTCCGTCCAGGAGCTGGCGGAGGCGCGCCGTCCCGGCCCAGGTGCCGGAATCCTCGGCAGCCTCCAGGCCGCTGCGGGCCGCGGCTTCGGCTTCGCGGAGGTCGCCGCTCTCCAGGGCCGCGGAGGCCAGGGCTTCCGCGGTCCGGAGCTGGAGCACACGGTTCCCGAGCTGGCCGGCCTCGGCGCTCAACTCGCGCAGGTCCGCGAGACCCTTGCGGCCGGCGAGCTGCGCCCGGGTGACGCGCGCGTCGAGGAGGACCGCGACCGCTCCGCTCGCTTCGGCCTCGGTCACCGCCTGGCCCGCGAACCGCCGGGCGGCGATCGTCTCTCCTCGCAGCCGGCTGAGCTCAGCCCGCAGGCGGAGAAGCTCGGCCTTCTGCTCCCGGTTGCCTCCTTCGGCGAGCCGGGCCTCGGCTGCGTCCAGGTTGCGGGCCGCGGCATCCGGGTCTCCCATCTCCATCCGGGTCTCGGCCTCGGCCAGCGCGAATTCGGCCTGGCCTCGCACGTCGCCCAGCTCCTTCAGCACGGCCTGGGCTTCGGCAAAGGACGAGAGGGCTTCCTGGAATCTCCCCTGGAGCTGGGCTACGCGGCCGAGATGGCCCAGGGCGGCGCCGGTCGCCTCGGGCATCTGCAGCTCGCGGCTCTCCTTCAGAGACTGCTGGAAGGAGGCGCGCGCCGCGTCCCAGTCTCCCTGGATGATCTGGAGCGTGCCGATGTCCTGGCGGCCGAGCGTGATCCCGGCCTGATCGCCGCTCCGCCGCGCCAGCTCCAGGCCCTGGCTCCAGTAGACCATGGCGTCGTCGTAGCGCCCGAGCAGGGACGAGGCCCAGCCAACCGAGCGCAGGCTGTCCGCCACATCGAGCGGCCGGCCGAGCGGCCGGCGGATCTGGAGCGCGTGCCGGTAGTGCTCCAGCGCGTCGGGATAGCGGCCCCTCTCCTCCGCGAGCAGGCCGAGATCATGGTGAAGCTCAGCCGTGCCGACCGGATCGTCGAGCTTCTCCAGAAGCGCCAGGGCCTCGTCGAGCCGGGCCTCGGCCCGGTCGTGCTCGCCCTGCGAGAGGGCGACCCGGCCCAGGTTGCGCAGGGTGGCGGCCTGGCCCCGGTCGTCGCCGATCCTCCGGCGGATCTCCGCGGCCTCCTCATAACTCTCCACCGCCCGGTCGGGCAGTCCCAGGTCCTGGTAGGCGATGCCGAAGGCGTTCAGCGCCTCGGCGCGGCCGGCCTCGCTGCGCAGGCGGTTCTGGACGACCAGGGCGTGGACCAGGTAGTCGTCGGCCGCGCGCCGGCTGTCTCCGGCCAGGATCGCGGCCTTGCCGAGGAGGAACCAGGCCCGGGGATGGCCGGGAGCCGCCGCCACCACGCGGCGCAGATGGCCGATGGCGGCGTCGAGGTCTCCGGCCTCGGTGCAGACCTCGGCCAGCTCGACCCTCAGCTCCGTGTCGTTCGGCCTTCCGGCCAGGATCTCCTCGAGGAGCTTCCGGGCGCGCTCCGGCTTGCCGCGAAGCCGCGCGTCCAGGGCCCAGGCCTCCCGGCCGGCGTCCGGTGTTGCCGACGCGTGGTGGGCGGCTTCCAGGGCTTCGCGTTGCTGGCCCATGCCGGAGAGCGTCCGGGACAGTTGGATCCAGGCCGCGGTGAAGGCCGGATCGACGGCGACGGCCTGGCGCAGCTCGGCCACGGCGGCCCGTTCGTCCCGTCTCGCGACGAGCTGGAGACCTCTTTCATAGGCGCGCTGGGCTTTGGGGAAGGCCGAGCCGGGGAGGGCGGGCGACGCGGCCAGGGCCGGAGGCTCCTGCGGCGCGCGTGGAGCTGCCGGAGACGGCTGGTGGGGGTAGGCGAACCAGCCGGCGGCCATGAGGGCGGGCAGCGCCAGGACGGCCGCCGCGGTCCGGCGCAGGGGGAGCCAGCGGAACGAGCGCTTGCCTTCCAGGGCCTGGATGAGCTCGCTCGCGCTCTGGAACCGGCGGCCCGGATCGCGCTGGAGCAGCTTCTGGACGACGAGCGCGAGCCAGGGCGGAACGTCCTCGCGCAGGGTCTGGACGTCGCGGGTGGCGCCCGTGATGCGCTGCGCCATGGCCTCGGCCTCGGAGCCGCCGCGGAACGGCAGCTCGCCGGTGAGCATCTCGAACATCAGGATGCCCAGGGCGTAGAGATCGCTCCGGGCGTCCACCTCGCCGCCGCGCGCCTGCTCGGGGGAGAGATAGGACAGGGTGCCGACCACGGCGCCGGTGCGCGTGATGCCGGGGTCGCGCAGCGAGCGCGCCACGCCGAAGTCGGTGATCCAGGCGCGGCCGGTGCTGTCGACCAGCACGTTGGCCGGCTTGATGTCGCGGTGGACGATCCCCTCCTCATGCGCCGCCTCCAGGGCCAGGGCGAGCTGGCGGGCGATCGAGACCGCGCGGTCGGGCGAGAGGGTCTGCTCCTCCCTGAGCACGTCGCGCAGCGAGCGCCCCTCGACCAGGTCCATGGTGAGGAAGAGGACTCCGCCGTCCTGGCCGATGTCGTGGATCCGCACGGCGTTACGGTGCGACACCTGGCGGGCGAGGAGGAGCTCGCGGCGCAGGCGCTCCTGCATGCGGCCGTTGTCGGTGACGTGCGGGCGCAACGCCTTGAGCGCCACGCAGAGGCCGAGCTGCTCGTCCGTGGCCCGGTACACGACGCCCATGCCGCCGCTCCCGATCCTCTCCTGGATGCGGTAGCGGCCGGCCAGGCGCTCGCCCGGCTCCAGCCACCCATCCGGGTCGCGCGCCAGATCGCGGGACGACCCGGCGGAGTGGACGATCCGGAGCGTGGGCTCCTCGTCCGGCCGCGGGAGGCGGGCGTAGGCCATCTAGAGCAGCCCCAGCAGGTTGCTCTTGAGGCCCAGGCTGAAGCGCAGCGTCTCGCCCGCGGCCCGCAGGAGACCGGCGACATTGACGACATCGCGCGAGGACCGCCAGATGTCCGGGATCGCCGTGCCGCTGTTGTTCCTCACGATCTCCAGGAACGCATCGGTCTTCGCAATGGCCTGCTGCGACTGCCCCGCGGCCCAGGCGGAGCGGATGTCCCCCGCCAGCGAGGTCAGGTCGTGAAGGACCCCTCCGTCGATCGACCCGGCGTTGTCGACCAGGATCCGGTCGACCCGGTCGAGCTTCTCGGCCACGACCATCCGCACCGGCCGCAGGTCGGCGAGGATCAGGAACTCGGAGAAGCTGCCCTTGCTCCCCCGGCAGCGGTAGCTGCCATGGCCGACGCTCGCCGTGATGTCCTCGAACCTGCCGCCGAGGGGTGCCGCGAAGATCCGGAACAGCGTTCCCGGCACATAGTCCAGGTTGTGCGTGTGCAGGCTGATCGAGGCCACGCCGTGAAAGGCCAGGCCGCCGTCCGCGGGCGGCTCGATCCGCAGGAGGACCGGGAACGCCGAGAGCAGCGAGCCCGAACCCAGCCGGCCGAGGAGGTTCGGGTCCGTGATGTTGACCAGGGACGCGGAAACGCCGAGGTTCTGGGGAGTCAGGCCGGCGACCTGCTCGAAACCGATCGTGAGGTCGGCGCCGATTCCGCCCGGCAGGGAGATGCCGGCGCGGAGCTCGTTGCCTGCGACTACGACGTCGACCAACCCCTGGGCAATCGCCGGAAGCGGTAGCACAAGGAAGAGAGCCAGCGCGGGCAAACACCTTTGCAACCTGGTCATGGAAAGACCCTCCCAGACAGACCGCGGGCTACAAGCGGCCGTAGTGCCAGATCTGGAGCAAACACCTTGCCAGGTGTCTTTCATGAGCGAACGGCTATGGATACAGGGGAGGAGAGGCCGGCCCGATGTGAAAAAGCTGCAATGCGCCGGGCCGGATCGGGAACTTTTAGAACGGTTGGCGTCTGGACTGCGGCTTCCGCGGCACGATCTCCACGGACCTCAGGCTGCCGCCGCGACCGACCTGCAGGGTGACGGTGTCGCCGGGCTGGAGCCGGCCCAGGCGTTCGCCACCGGCGGGCAGACGGAGAGGCTGTCCATCCACCTTGAGGAGGATGTCTCCCGGCCGCAGGCCCGCTTCCTCGGCCGAGCCGCCGGGCTCCACCGAGACCACGACCGGCGGTTCGAGGGTCTCGAAGACCAACTCGCCTTCCGGGGAGAAGCGCCAGCCGCAGCTTCCGCAGTTGATCTCCATGCCGAAGTCCACGGGCGCCGGAGCTGCCCGGAGGTTCCGCAGCAGAGGGTAGAAGCTCCTGTCGTCCCTCTGGATCGCAGGAGTGGTGGCCGGCGATCCTCCGAGCACCGCGAGGCGCGGCATGTTGCAACCGAGCCCGGGTACGACGGCCACGTCGGTCTCCTTGCCGCCGCGGCGGACGCCCAGCGTCACGGGCTTGCCGGGGGTGAGGTTCGCGAGCCGCCGGCCGCCTTCGAGGGTGGTGATGAGCACGCCGTCGATCGAAATGAGGATGTCGCCGTTCCGGAGCTTGCCGGACGAGGGGCCGCCGGGCTGGACGCCGCGGATGCGCGGCTCGGTCGAGAACTCGTGCGCGTAGCCGCGCTCGGTCCGCAGGTTCACCGAGCAGGAGCCCGCGACGCAGAGCAGGGACTCGATTCCCAGGTCGCCGGTCGCCGGATGCCCCTCGGGGCACCGGAGCGGGGTCTGCGCCCCTGCCGCGGTGGCGACGGCGAAGAAGAGGATGATGAATCGCCGGATCATGATCGTTTCCTCCCGATCAGAAATGGACCGCCCGCCGTACCCCGCCTCTCGCCTCGCGCATCCCGGAGACGGCGCTCAGGACCTCGGACTCGGTGTCGTCCTCGGGCGTCAGTCGGGCGAGCTCATGGGCGGCGCCGAACATCGCCGCGAACGCGGCTTCCTGGCCCTGCCCCCGGACCTCGGCCCGCGGCTCCCGGCGCAGCGCCGCCAGGGCCTGCACGTACTCGGTGCCGGCGCGCTGGACCTCGGTTGCCGGAGCGAGGGGACCTCTCGTCTGGACCGCCGGGGGCTCCGCGGGCGACCGGCCCCAGACGTGACCGACCGCCACGCCGCTCGCGAACAGGAGCAGGGCCGCGGCGATCCGCAGGAGCGCGGGGGGCCGCCGGCGGACCGGCTCGGGTTGATTCAGACGGGCTTCGATCTCCGGCCACAGGTCGCGGTTTGGGGCCGCCTCCCTGGGAAGTTGATCGATGCCAGGAATATCGGCGATATTGGGGATGTCGTCACGCGTGCTCATGCTTCGAGCGCCTCCATGACCAGCCGCCGGGCGCGGTGGAGCTGGGCCTTGACGGTGCCCAGGGCCACGCCGAGGAGGCGGGCGATCTCTTCGTACTTGTAGCCTTCGACGTCGTGCAGGACCAGGACGGTGCGGGCGCCGTCCGGGAGAGAGGCGATGGCCCGCTCCAGCGCGATCGTGGTGTCTGGCATGGCCCGCTTCGCCTCGGTCAGATAGACCGCTTCGTTGCGCTCCTCCCACCGGCGGTCCGTCCGCATCTGC
>DATANP010000624.1:0-8111 GCA_036266195.1 Thermoanaerobaculia bacterium
GCCAGCCGGAAGGGTCCCGGCACCAACCGGGAGGGTTCCGGCGCGCTCCGGGAGGGTCCCGGCGTGGTCCGGAAACCGTGTTTGTGCGTGTGGGAAACGGTCGTGGTGACGGAGGAGGGAGACCCTGGTGCGCGATCAGTCACATGGGCGTGATCCTCTCGCCAGGTCCTCGGTCCACTCCTGGACCACGACCCGCTTGTTCCCGCGGCAGGTCACGGCCAGCGCCGCCCGCCCGTCGCGCGACGCGAATTGCGGCGAGGCGGCGCCGGCCAGGAGCCGGACCGGAGGCCCCCAGGTCCCCCCGTCGTCCCGGATGCGGGCGAACACGGAAGGCTCCTGCCCTTCCACCTTCGCTTCGTAGAGGGCCACGATGCGCCCGTCCGGAAGCACCCCGATCTCGGGACGCCAGCCGGGGCTGGCCGGATCGCTCAGCAGCGTGCGGGGCGCGAAGCTGGCCCCGCCGTCGCGTGACGAGGTGACGTACACCCCGGGCTTGCCGCCGTCCGTGAACCAGGCCGCCCAGAGGGTGCCGTCGGCGGCCTGCGCGAGGCGGGCGCCCATCTCGGGGCACCCGTTGATGCGCCAGCCGTCGCTCGACAGCCGGGCCGAGGCCTCGAAGGCCGGCGGCGCCGCCTGGCCCCGGAGCACCTTGAAATCCCGCAGGTCTCCATCCTCCAGGTCGCGGTAGGCCAGCCAGAGCCTGTCCCCCCCGTCCCAGGTACCGGCGAGCAGCGCGGTGCCGCAGCACTGGCAGGTCTCGGGATCGGCGCCCCCGGCGGCCGGGGAGAAGGTCCGGCCGTCCGAGGTGAACGCGGACTGGAGACCCATCTGGCCCGTGCGGTTGTCGAGCCAGGCGAACACCGCGCCGGAGGAGGTCGCCGTGGACGAGACGAGGGAGTGGGAGCCCTCGCGCTTCGGATGGAGCCGGACCGGCGTCTCCCAGGTCTTCCCGTCGTCCGCGGAGCGCTGGGTGAGGATCTCTCCCGTCCACCGGCCGGGCAGCGCCACGGGATAGGCGACCAGGAGCCCGCCGCCGGGAAGCCGCTCGAGCGTCGGCGGCGTCTCCTGCCCGGCCTTGACGTCGGCCCCGGAGAGCGACACGGTGAAGGGCCCTGCCGGCGCGGAGCCGAGCCGGCGATAGACGACAACGGGACCCGCCTGGCGGTTCTCGACGTACACCACGTCGAGCCCCCCGGAGGAATCCCAGCGGATCGTGGGGTCGCGCCCCTCGAACGAGGACGAGACGGGCACCGGGGCACGGCCGCAGCCGGCGAGGACGAGAAGGAGAAGGGCGGAGGTCTTCTTCATGGCGAGCGGGTGTTGCTGACCGCTTCAGCCACGCGCGGCTTCGAGCTCGCGCAGCTCGGCCTCGAACGGGAAGACGTTGTAGCGGCCGAGCGAGAGAAGGAATTCGACCCGGGACATGCCGGCGAGCTCCGCGGCCCGTCCGGACGAGAGCCGGCCCAACTCGTAGAGTTTCACCGCCGCGAGGATCAGCAGCTCGCGGGCAAAGGAGGCTTCGTCTGTCTTCTCCGCCAGCAGGATCTGTTCAGGAATGTCGATGATGGCTTGACGTGTGGCCATGACCCCTCCAGGGAGACATGATAGCCCCTCCTCGCGTCGGTCCCATATACTCCCCGCGGCCATGAAGCCCGCCCGCGCCGTCCGCGCTGCTACTCCGCCTCCGCCCGCACCCCGGCCCGTCGCCTCGACCCTCGGCGAGCTGCTGGTGTGGGCGGTGATGCTCGTCACGCCGTTCCTGGTGATGGCGGGCAAGGAGTCGTTCCGGCTGCCGAAGCTGATGGTCGCCGAGTGGCTCGGGCTCGCCTCGGTGCTCTGCCTGGCCTGGAACCTGCGGAACGTGGAGGCCGGCCCGCGCGAGTTGTGGCGCCTGCCCGCGGTGCGGGTCCTTCTGCCGATCCTGGTGATCGCCACGGCGGGGATCTGGACGACTGGGCATCCTCTCCAGGTGCGGGACGCGCTGTTCGACCTCTGGATCGGCGCGGCCTGCCTGGTCGGATGGAGCGCGGGGCTGGAGAGGGTGCGCCAGGAGCGGCTGCTCCGGGGCCTGTTGTGGCCCGCGGCGCTCCTGGCGCTGATCGGCATCCTCCAGTACCACCGCGTCTGGGAGCCGCTGGCGCTCGTCGGCACCCAGTGGGACCCCCGGCTCGGCGTCACCTCCTTCGCGGGCAACCCCGGCGACTTCTCGGCCTTCCTGGTGCTGCCGTTCCTGATCGGCCTCTGGAACCTGCCGGTGCTGCGGGCCTCCGGACGCTGGGCGACCGGGCTCGCCATGGCGCTCTGCCTCTATGCCCTGGTCCTGACCCAGACGCTCGCCAGCCTGGCCGCGATCGCGGCGGGTGTGGTGGTGCTCCTCTGGCTGCGCCTGCCCCGGCGCGTGGCGCTGGCGGGGCTGGCCGGAGGCGCCGTGCTGGCGGCCGTGCTCGTGCTGGCCGTGGCGCCGCTCCGGGAGAGGGTGGTCGGGAAGCTGCGCGGGCTCGCGGCCGGCGATCTCAACGAAGTGCTCACCGGCCGGCTCGACGGCTGGCGCGCCGCGGTCTGGATGATGGAGCAGCACCCGGTGACCGGCGTGGGGCACGGCGCCTACCTGCCGGAGTACGCCCCGGCCAAGCTGGCGCTGCTCGACCGCGGCGTGGAGTTCCTGCCGGGCCAGACCTCGCCGATGTTCAGCAACGCGCACAACGAATTCCTGGAGGTGGGGGCGGAGTGGGGGATCCCGGGCCTGCTGGCGCTCGCCTGGGCGCTCTGGGTGGTCTTCGGAGCCGCCCGCCGCCTGCCGGACCGCGGCCGGTCGCTCGCGTGGTCGGGTCTCGCGGCCCTGGTCATGCTCTCGCTGGCCTATTTCCCGTTTCGGGTCGCGATCCTGGCGTTCCCGGCGATCCTGTTCCTGGCCTGGGTGCTCCGCCCGCAGGAGGAGCTGGAAGGATGAGAAAGCTGGCCTGGGTCGTCCTGCTCCTGCTGGCGCTGGGCCTCCTGGCCCAGACCGGCCGCATGCGCGACCGCCTGGCGGCTTCGCGCATGCTGCGCCAGGTGGAGCTGCTGAGCATGGCCGCGCTCTCCCGCGGCGAGATGCCGCGCGGCCTGGTGCCGGCGAACCTGGAGCTGCTGCGCCGGGCCGCGGCCCTGGACCGCATCGAGGTGGGCATCCCGGTCGCCCGCGGCACGCAGTACCTCCTCCTGGGCAACGGCGACCAGGCGGCGTCCGCCTACCTCGCCGCCCTGGACCTGGAGCCCCGGCCGGAGATCCACCTGAACCTCGGCCGCGCCCTGCTCATGGCCGGAGACCGGGAAGGTGCGCGCAAGGAGTTCCGCCTGGCCCTGCGTCTCGATCCGCACCTGGGCCCGATGATCCCGGCCGAGCTGCGGTAGGGACCTCACCCCCTGGCCCCCTCTCCCATCTCCCGACCCCCGCCCCCGGGAGAGGGGGAACGCATCCGAACCCGTTTGCCAGGACTCGGCCGTACCGCCCCAGCTACGTCCCCCCTCTCCCGGCGGGGGGCTGGGTGGGAGATGGGAGAGGGGGCCAGGGGGTGAGGTCTACTCCACCAGCAGCCCCGCCTCGACCAGCGTCTTCACCAGCGGATCGAGGTCCCGCCGGGCGGTGGCGGCGTCTACGTCGAAGGTTTCGGCGATGGCTTCGGCGATGCGGTCCAGGGGCTCGCCGGCTTCGAGGCGCTCCCAGGCGAAGGTGCCGACCTCGTCGAGGTGGAAGTAGAGCATGCTGTCGAGGTTGAGCAGGATGCCTTCCTCCGCCACCCGGCGGAAGCGGGTGCTCGCGGACGGACGCAGGGGGCTCATGGCAACAGCAGTTTCTCGAGCAACGAGCGGGGGCCCGGGTTCAGGCCCAGGTGCCGGATCACCTGGGGACCCACGTCCAGGCGCCGGGGCACGTTCAGCCGGCGGACCTGCACGTTGCTGGCGAGGAGCGTGGAGAAGCCGAGTTGCCGCGTCAGCAGGTCGGCGGAGAACAGACTGCCGGCAATGGTGTTGCGCAGGAGATGGCCGGCCGCGCCGCCAGGCCCCAGGACCTTGCCGTCGACGGCCGAGCCGGGCGGCCCGGGCACCAGGACGCAGATCTCCAGGAGCCGCTCGACGCGCTTGAGGCCGGCGATGGCCTTCATCGCCGCCGGATCGAGCTTGAGCTGGGGGAAGTGGGGATAAGCGGCCCCGCTCGATCCGATCGGCAGCAGGTCGTCCGCCGCCAGAGCCGCGTCGCCGGTCTCCACCAGCAGCCGGGCGAGCGTCGACTTGCCGGTGCCGCTGTCGCCGAGGAAGGCGACGACACCTTCCGGAAAAATCACGGCGCTCGCGTGGAGCACGAAGATCCCCTCTCGAGCCAGGGCCAGGGCGAACACCGGACCCAGGAGGGCCTCCTCGATCGCGGCTTCGTCGGCTCCGGGCTCGGGATCGATCGTGATCTCTTTCTTGTCGATCCTGAACACGCCGGCGCCGGAGATCTCCAGGAAGTCGCAGTCCGGCGCGGCGATGCTGCGCACCCGGCACCATCGGGTCCCGACCTGCGCGGTCCCCTTGAAGGGCTCCGGTTCTTCCTCCGGGAGCTCGACCGGGCCGCGCCGGATCGAGAAGTCCTCGGGCAGGTCGGTGTGGAGCTCTTCCAGGGCAGGGATCGGCCGGTCGGAGCCCATGGCATGCGTCGCCACGGAGTAGATCTCGGAGGCCGGCCGGGCCGCCGGGCTCATGGTTTGAGGCTGGGGGGCGGGAACGGTGCCGGGCCGACGACCAGGGGCCGGCGCGGCCTGCCGATGCCGGAGTCGCCGAAACCGGGCGAACCTCCGAGGGTGAGACTGCGCAGGTCTCCCAGCTCCACGACGCGTGGGCTGACATAAGGACGTCGCGGGTTGACGTCAGCGGGCGAGCTGGACTGCTTGGACATGCTTCGAGGGAAGTATAGCACGGCCGCATTCTTCACACCCGCGCCCACATCTCCGCGGTCAGGCAGTGCCAGAAGACCTGGGCCGGCAAGGCCGTCCCGTCCTCCCCGCCGGCCTCGAGGAACCTTTCGAGCGGCCCGGCTTCGACCCAGCGGCGCCAGAGCTGCGGCCCCCCCTCGGAGACACTGAACAGCAGGCGGCGCACGGTATCCGCCTCGCGCTGCAGGCCGCGGGCGAACAGCGGCCCCAGGTTCGACCTCGACCGGCGCAGGCGCACCTCGTCCGGCAGCCAGCCCTCGCCCGCGAGCCAGATCAGGCGCTTGCGCCAGCCCGGCCGCGCCAGTCGGTCGGCCGGCACGCGCAGGGCGAGCTCGATCAGGCGCCGGTCGCGGAACGGGAAGCGCAGCTCGATGCCGTGCTGCCGGGCGCGCCGCATCTCGGCCGCGATGCCCATGAGGGCGAAGGGTGCGAGCAGCGTCTCGGCCTGCTCCGGGTGCCTGGCCGGCAGGAGGGGCGGCAGAGGGCGGAGCCGCTCCCGGGCGTACGGGGTCAGCCAGTCCGGAGTCCGCCGGGACCGCAGGCGCTCCCAGCCGCTGCCGAGCAGGAGGACGCCGAGCGCGCGCCGCAGGCCGGGGGTCCAGATGTCCGGCCGCGAGCGCCAGCGGAGCTCGTCGCGGAGGCCGGAGGCCGCCGTGGCCCAGTTGCCGCACGCCAGGCAGTCGCGCAGCCACCAGGCGTCCACGCCATGGTACATCTCGTCCGAGAAGTGGCCGGTGAGCAGTGTCCGGGACCCTGCCGCGGCGGCCGCCGAGAACGCCGCGCCATGGAGCTCGCGGTAGGGATTCTCGAACGGCCCGTTGGGATCGATCTCCACCGTTCCGAGATCCTGGAGAGGCCAGCAGCCGTCCCCCTCCACCCAGACCGGGTCGAGGCCGGCCGCGTCCATCATGGCCCGGGCGTACGCGCTCTCGTCGGCCGCGGTCAGCTCGTGGAAGCGCCAGGAGACCGCCCGAAGAGGTGTCTCGGAGATCCGTGCCGCATGGGCGGCGACCGTGGTCGAGTCGAGGCCTCCGCTGAGCAGGACCGCGGGAGGGACGGCGGGGCCGGGACCGCGGAGCTGGGCGCGGACCGCCTGGCCGACCAGCTCCCGGAAGCGCTCGACCGTGTCGGCCTCGCTCTCCCGGAGCAGGCTGAGGTCGGGCTGCCAGAACCGGTGCTGCCGCTCGCCCATCCTGGAGAGGACCACCCGGTGGCCGGCGGGCACCTGCCGGACCGCCTGGAAGAAGGTCGCCCCGGGGTCGGGCTCGCGCATGGCGAAGAAGGCGGCCAGGGTCGACTCATCCAACGTCCGGGGCACGTGCGTATCGCTGAGCAGAGAAGCCGGCTCACTGGCGACCAGGACCCGACTGGTATCGGCGTGAAAGCACAGGGTGCGCTCGCCGGTCGGGTCGCGGGCCAGGTGGGCCTCGCGGGCGTGGTGGTCGAAGAGGGCCAGGGCCCAGGGACCGAGGAAGCGGTCCAGGGCCTCCCAGCGGCCGGCGGTCAGGAAGCGCAGGACGATCTCCCCGTCGTCTTCGGCCGCGATCCCCAGCTCCCGGGCGAGCTCGTCGCGGTTGTCGAGGCGGCCGTCGAAGAGCAGCTCCCAGCGTCCGGAAGCCGGGCCGGGGTCGAATCGGAACACGACAGGTGGCGAGATCATCCGGAAAGATGGTACTCTAGGGCTATCCGTCTGCAGTTTGCTTCCTGCTCGGGTCGAGTAGAGCGGGTGCGTCTTATGCACCCTGGAGGATCGCCAGATGTCCCAGAGCTGTCGTTCGCGCGTCAATTCGTGGATCGGTTTGAGCTTCGCGGCTGCCTTGGCCTTCGCGCCATCGGCGTTTGCCGCCGGCACGCTCACGGTGCAGATCAATGCCCCGTACAACGTGATCGTCGACTCGAACGTCTGCTCGCCGTCGACGTACGCGCCCCAGGTCGCCACGTTCGGCGCCAGCTTCTGCAACACGGGCAACGCGCCGCTCACGGACGTGGTCGGGTATATCGGCAACTACAGCGCCCGCACCCCGGGCACCTACCCGGTCCGCGACAGCTCGACCGCGGCCGCCGACGTGGCGGTCACCAGCTCGTGCCTGGCCAACACCGGCACCTACAAGCTGACCCACGTGGGCGACCTCGTGGACGCGACACGCTACATCGGCACGCTCGACATCGGCCAGTGCTCCTGGCAGTACTGGAGCGTCACCTATCCGCGGCGGTCGAATCCGGACACCTGCGGCTCGCCGGTCTGGTGCGCCTCGAACAACCCGAACGACGACCTCTGGCTGCCGTTCGACGTCTGGGGCGCGAGCGCCCAGGGCTCGGCGTCGAACGCCACCTGGCGCGTCACGATGCGCAACGAGATCTCGGCCAACGCCAACAAGATCTTCCCCAACGGCGGCTCCTGGTTCACCGAGCCGTCGACCTGCGCCCCCGGCGAGACGGTCGTCACCAACGGCATCAACTATCAGCTCGGCAACGTCAACTTCGGGTTCGACAACGACAACGACGGCGACCCCGACTACAACGCGTGGCTGCAGCCGATCGGCGACCCGGGCTGGAACCCGGCCTGCTTCCGGCTGGTCAAGACCGCCGGCCAGCTCCAGATCAACACCTCCGGCGGCGGCGGGGTCCAGTACCGCGACTTCACCAACCAGCTCTACTTCACGGACCTGCCGTCGACCAACACGAGCATCACCGGCGTCGTCTACTACACGTTCATGTGCCTGGGCGGCGGGGGCGGCGCCTGCTCCGTGCCCTTGAGCCCCTACCAGGAGGCCGCCTCCGGGTCCGACAACGAGAAGTTCGCCGGCGACTACGGCGCCGGGGTGGGCTCGCTGGTCAGCACGCCGAGCAGCGCGACGCTCGCCAAGACCGTGGCCGACACCTCGCCGCTCGACGGCCGGGCCTCGGCCGGCGAGACGCTCAACTACTCGATGACCCTGACCAACAACGGCAGCTCGGCCATCGGCGATCCCACCCTGGGCGTGCCGATGGTGATCCGCGATGCGATCCCGGCCGGCACGAAGTTCGTGGGCGGCTCGGCCACGTCGTCCTTCGGCTGCTGCGGCGTCACGACCCTGTACTCGACGGACAACGGCGTCACCTGGTCGAGCACCCAGCCGGGCACCCCGTCGACGGTGACCAACCTGATGTGGCGCCTCC
>DATANP010000625.1:0-29424 GCA_036266195.1 Thermoanaerobaculia bacterium
CAGGTGATCCGCTTCCTGATCATGGGCAACGTGAAGCGCGGCCAGGTGTATCCGCTCTGCGTGGGCGCCGAGCGGGTGATCCAGGCCCGCGAGGTGGCGCGGACGGCGCAGCGCCTCGGTAGCAGCACGGTCGCCCATGGCTCCACGGGCGCGGGCAACGACCAGGTGCGGTTCGACGTGGCGCTCCGCACGCTGGCGCCCGGGCTGGAGATCCTGGCGCCGGTGCGCGACCAGCCGCGGGCGCGCAAGGAGCAGGTGGCGTTCCTGGAGGAGCGGGGCCTGCCCGTGCCGCCGTTCGGCGCCGCGTATTCGATCAACCGCGGGATGTGGGGCGTGACGATCGGCGGGCGCGAGACGCTCGACACGGTCGAGCCGCTCCCGGAAGCGGCCTGGGTGCTGACCCAGGGGGCGTTCGACGCGCCGCGGGCTCCGGAGCGGTTCACGATCGGGTTCACGCAGGGCGTGCCGACCTCGTTCAACGGTGAGGCTCTGCCGCCGGTCGAGCTGCTGGCCCGGGTGGAATCGGCGGCGGCGCCGTTCGGCATCGGCCGCGGTATTCATCTCGGTGAGACGATCCTCGGCATCAAGGGGCGGGTGGCGTTCGAGGCTCCGGCTGCCGAGGTGCTGCTCACCGCCCATCGCGAGCTGGAGAAGCTGACGTTGACCGGCCGCCAGCTCCGGGTGAAGGAGATGGTGTCGGCCGTGTATGGCGACCTGGTCCACGAGGGGCAGCACCTGGAGCCGGTGTGCCGCGACATCGAGGCGCTGCTCGCCAGCTCGCAGGAGCGGGTGACCGGCGAGGTCCGGTTGCTGTTCCGGGCGGGCCAGGTGGTGGTGGAGGGGGTGGTGTCCCCGTACTCGCTGCTGACTGCCTCGAAGGGTGTCTATGGCGAGGCGACCGGCGAGTGGACGTCGGCCGACGCCCGCGGCTTCTCGCGCCTCGCCGGCCTGCCCGGCATGCTGTGGGCCCGCGCCGGTTCGGTTCCCGTTCCTGAGCTGGAGGAGGTCGGCTCATGAAGACCGTGACGCTCGACAAGGTCGCTTCGGTCACCCGCTCCTGCCAGCTTCAGCGGGAGGTGCGGCTGACCGCGGACATCCCGTGCGAGGAGGGGGTGGTGGTCGCGGTGCGCGTGCTCCACGACAAGAGCGTGTACAACCAGCTCGAGCTGCCGAGCGGCCGCATGGCGCAGGTCAAGCGCGGCGACGTGATCGCCGGCGCGCTCGGTCACCGGCAGGCGCTCTTCGGCTATGCCGGGCACCTGCCCGAAACGCTCGCGCCGGGCGACCGCGTCCACCTGCTCAACATGGGCGGGGTGATCGGCATCTGCGATTCGGTGAGCCCGGACTTGGGCCCGCCGTTCGAGTGCGAGGTGCTGGGCGCCGTGCTCCACTTCCCGTTCCTCGGGGAGAGGATCGGCGTGGCCGCGCGCATCGGCGGAACCCCGTGGATTCCGCAGCTCGACGCCGCGGGGGTTCCCGTTGTGGCCCTGGTCGGCTCGTGCATGAACTGTGGCAAGACGGCCGCGGCGTGCTCGCTGGTGCGCGAGCTGAGCCATGGCGGGCTGACCGTGGACGGCTTCAAGGCCACGGGCGTGTCGCTGCGCCGGGACGTGCTCGCCATGGAGGATGCCGGGGCGCGGAAGACCGGGATCTTCACCGACCTGGGGGTGGTGACGACCACGGGCGCCAATTCGGCGCAGGTGACCCGCACGCTCCTCACGCAGCTCGCCGCGGGCCGGCCGGATGTGATCGTTGCCGAGCTGGGCGACGGCCTGCTCGGAGCCTATGGGGTTGATGCGATCCTCGCCGACGCGGAGATCCGTGGGGCGCTGACCTCCGTGGTGCTCGCCGCGAACGATCCGGTGGCGGCCTGGGGCGGGGTCCGGATGCTGCGCGAGCGGTTCGGGATCGAGCCGGCCGCGGTGACCGGGCCGGCCACGGACAACCTCGCCGGTACGCGGATCATCGAGGAGCAGCTCGGGGTGCCGGCGATCAACGCCCGCCTCCACGGCGGCCGGCTGGCCGCGCGGGTGCGGGAGAGCCTCGGACTGTCGGCTCCGACTGCGATCGCAGAGGCGGTGGAGGCATGAATCAGGTTCCGACTGTCGTCCTGGGAGGCTCGGGCTACGTGGCGGGCGAGCTGCTGCGGCTGCTCGCCGTCCATCCGGTCCTGCGTCCGGCGGCGGTGCTCTCGGAGAGCCAGGCGGGGGAGCCGGTCGAGTCGGCGTTCCCACACCTCGGCGGCTGCTTCCCGGGCCTCTCCTTCTCGGATCGGGGAACGCTGGCGCAGACCTTCTCCGGGATGGCCGGAGGTCCGGCCGCGATCTTCTGCGCAGCGCCGCACGGTGCGGCTGCCGGACTGCTGGACGGCGTCCTCTCCGAGGCCGAGCGCGCGGGGGTGGACGCGCGGGCGGTCGATCTCTCGGCCGACTTCCGGTTCGCGGATGGCGACGCCTACGCGGCGGTCTACGGCCATGCCCATGGCGCGCCGGAGCGGCTGGCCTCGTTCTCCTGCGCCGTGCCGGAGCACGCCGCGGAGACTCCGGACGGACACGTGGCCCATCCGGGGTGCTTCACCACGGCGACGCTCCTCGCCGTGGTCCCGCTCCTCAAGCTCGGTCTGGTGGAGCCGCGGCTGAGCGTGGTCGCGGTGACCGGCAGCACGGGCGCCGGCCGGACCCCGACCGCGACCACCCACCACCCGGCGCGGCGGAGCAACCTGTTCGCCTACAGCCCGCTGGCCCACCGCCACGAGCCAGAGATGATGGCGCTCGCCGCCGCGGCCTCGGGGGTGGAGGCGGACATCCACTTCATCCCGCAGGCCGGACCGTTCGCCCGCGGCATCTATGCGACGGTGCAGGCGAAGCTCGTCCAGCCCCTGACGGCCGCCGAGGTGCGCGCCCGGCTGGCGTCCTTCTACGAGGGATCGCCGTTCGTGACCGTGCTCGACGCGCCGCCGAAGCTCCAGGACGTGGTCGGCACGAATCGCTGCCGGCTCGGGGTCGCGGTGGACCGCGACCATCTGGCTGTGTTCTCCTCCATCGACAACCTGGTGAAGGGCGCCGCCGGAGGCGCCGTCCAATGGATGAACCGGATGCTCGGGCTGCCCGAGACGTCCGGTCTGACCCAGCCGGGACCCGGCTGGCTGTAAGGGGGAGAGACGCGATGCAGGCGATGACGATGGAGGAGCGGCGCTGGATGCTGCCGGTCTATCCGCACTCGGAGATCGAGCCGGTGCGGGGTGAAGGGGCGCTGCTCCAGACCCGCGACGGCCGGACGCTGATCGATTTCTACGGCGGCCACGCCGTGGCCTTGCTCGGCTATGGGCACCCGCGGCTCGTGGCGGCCCTGGAGGAGCAGGCGAAGACGCTGTTCTTCCAGAGCAACGTCGTGCCGCTGGAGGTGCGGGCGCGGGCGGCGCGCAAGCTGGTCGAGTGGGGGCCGGAGGGGCTCACCCGGGCCTTCCTGGTCAACAGCGGCGCCGAGGCGAACGAGAACGCCCTGCGCCTCGCCTTCCGGCGCACGGGCCGGCGCAAGGTGGTGGCGGTCGAAGGCGCATTCCATGGCCGCACCGCCGCGGCCGCGGCCGTTACCTGGGGCTCCTCGCGCTGGTACGGCTTCCCGCAGCCGCCGTTCGACGTGGCCTTCGTGCCGCGCGGCGACCTGGACGCCCTGGAGACGGCGCTCGTGGATGCGGCGGCGCTGATCGTCGAGCCCGTCCAGGGGCAGGCCGGGGCCTACGAGGCCGGCGCCTCGTGGCTCACCGCGGCCCGCGACCTGACCCGGGATGCGGGGACCGTGATGATCTTCGACGAGGTGCAGTGCGGCCTCGGGCGCAGCGGCGAGCCGTTCGCGGCGCAGGCCTACGGCGTCACGCCCGACCTGCTCACCACGGCCAAGGGGCTGGCCGGCGGCTTTCCCGCGGGCGCGGTGCTGGTGAGCGACGAGCTGGCGGAGGGCCTCAAGGAGGGCGACCTCGGCACCACGTTCGGCGGCGGACCGCTCGCCTGCGCGCTGATCCAGACCGTGATCGACGTGATCGAGGAAGAGGGTCTGCTCCAGCGGGTGCGCGACCTGTCGCAGCGCATCCTCGCCACCTGCCTGACCGGCCCGGTGACGGCCATCCAGGGCAAGGGCTTCCTGATCGGCCTGCGCACCACGCGGCCGGCCAAGGAGATCCAGGCCGAGCTGATCGAGCATGGGATCGTCAGCGGCACGAGCGGCGACCCCCACATCGTGCGCCTGCTGCCGCCGCTCGTCCTGGAGGCGTCGCACGTGGACGCGCTGGCCGCGGCGCTCGCGGAGATCCGCCCGTGAAGCGCTTCGTCTCCCTGTCGGACCTCGCCCCGGAAGAGGTGCGGGACCTGCTGGCGCTCGCCGGGCGGCTGGAGAAGAGCCCGTCCACGCCCCTGGCGGGGAAGGTTCTCGGACTGCTCTTCTTCAACCCCTCGCTGCGCACGCTGGCCTCGTTCCAGGCCGGCATGTCGCGGCTGGGCGGCTCGTCCTTCGTGATCACCCCGGGGCAGGGGAGCTGGCAGTTGGAGACGAAGCTGGGCGCTATCATGGACGGGGCCGCGGCCGAGCACGTGCGCGAGGCCATCCCGGTGCTCGCGGGCTATGCGGACGCGCTCGGCATCCGCTCGTTCGCGGGCGGCACTGACCTCGCGGCCGATCTCGCAGATACGGCGTTCCGGGAGATGGCCGAGGTCTGCCCGGTGCCGGTGATCAACCTGGAATCGGCCATCGACCACCCCTGCCAGGCGCTCGCGGACTGGCGGACGCTGGACGAGCTCGGGATCCCGGCTTCGGGTAAGTTCGTCCTCACCTGGGCCTGGCACCCCAAGGCGTTGCCTCTCGCAGTCCCAGCCGCGGCCGTGCACATGGCGGCGCTGCGCGGCATGGAGGTGGTCGTCCACCGGCCCGAGGGGTTCGGACTGCCGGAGGCGGTGATGGAGAAGGCCCGGCGCGCCGCCGCGATCTCGGGCGGCTCGGTGCGCGAGACCAACGACCGGGATGACGCCATGTCCGGGGCGCAGGCGGTCTATGCCAAGTCGTGGACGGCCCCGTCGTGCTACGGCGACGCCGCTGCCGAGGCCGCCCTGCGCGCGCCGCTGCGCTCCTGGTGCGTGGACGAGTCCTGGTTCGCGCCGGCCGATCCCGGCTGCCGCTTTATGCATTGTCTGCCGGTGCGGCGGAACGTGGTCGTCCGGGACGAGATTCTCGACGGGCCGCGCAGCGCCGTGGTCCGGGAGGCGCACAACCGCATGTGGGTCCAGATGGCGGTCCTCCACCGCCTCTTGCACGGAGGTGAAGCATGAAAGACGTCGGCCAGAGGAGCGCCGAGCTGGCGGGTCTCCGCCACGCGGCCCCGTACATCCGCCTGTTCAAGGGCGCCACGTTCGTGATCAAGGCGGGCGGCGAAGCCTTCGAGTCCGAGGCGGGCACGCTCGACCTGCTCGGCCAGGTGGAGATCCTCCACCACGTGGGCATCCGCGTCGTCCTGGTCCACGGCGGCGGCGGCGAGTCCACCGCGCTCGCCCGCGCCCTCGGAGCCGAGGCGCGCTTCGTCGAGGGCCGCCGGGTGACCGACGCCCAGGCGCTCTCCGTGGCCACCATGGTGCTCAACGGCTCGGTCAACACCCGCATCCTGGCCGCCTGCCGGCGCCTCGGCCTGCCGGCGGTCGGCCTCTCTGGCGTGGACGCCGGCCTCGTCCAGGCGCGGCGCCGCCCGCCGGTTCAGATCGGAGGCGAGACGGTGGACTACGGCTTCGTCGGAGACGTGGTGTCGGTCGCTCCCGGCGTGCTCGCGACGCTCCTCGACGCCGGCATCGTACCCGTGGTGAGCCCGCTCTCGGCGGCCGACGACGGTACGGTCCTCAACATCAACGCGGACACCGTGGCCTCGGCGCTCGCCGTGGGGCTGCGGGCCGAGAAGCTGATCCTCCTGACCGGCGCGCCCGGCATCCTGGAGCGGCCGGAGGACCCGGGTTCGCTCGTCTCGTACACCGACCTCTCCGGCCTGCGCCGGCTGCGCGACCAGGGCTGCCTGATCAAGGGCATGCTGCCCAAGGCGAGCGCCATCGAGTCGGCGATCCACGGTGGGGTGCGGCGGGTCCACATCGTCGGCGCCGGCCTGCCGGACAGCCTGCTGGCCGAGGTGTTCACGAACCAGGGAGTCGGAACGCTGGTGGTGCAGGACGTCAACGCCCTCACCCCGGCCGAGCAGGCGGCAGGATCTCATGCCGTGGAGACCCTGGCGTGAGGCTGCCGGAGCGCGAGATCCTGGCCCTGCACCGGGCGATCGTCGGCATCCCCTCCGTCTCCGGCAACGAGGCCGAACTGGCCGGCTTCCTGGAAGAGAAGCTGCGCCAGCGCGGCGTGACCCCGATCCGGGTGGGGGAGAGCCTGCTGGCGCTCCACGGCGAGGGGCCGGTCCTGCTGCTCGACACGCACCTGGACACCGTGCCGCCAAGCCCGGGCTGGAGCCGCGATCCATGGGACGTGTCCGTGGCCGACGGCCGGGTGACCGGCCTGGGCTCGAACGACGCCAAGGCCTCGGTCGCGGCCATGACCGCGGCCTTCCTCGCGTTCTCTCAGCTCGACCTGCCGTTCACCCTGGCGCTCGCCCTGGTCGAAGGGGAGGAGACCAAGGGAGTTGGCACGGAAGCGGTGCTCTCCGAGCTGAAGCGCCGCGGCCTGGAGATCGAGGCGGCCGTGATCGGCGAGCCCACCGGGTTGGACGTGGCCGTGGCCCAGAAGGGGCTGATGGTCCTGGAGCTGATCGCGCGGGGCGATGCCTGCCACGCCGCCAATGCGCAGGCCCTCGGTGCCCGCAACGCCGCGCGCCTCCTGGCCCGCGACCTGGTGGCCCTTGAAGAGATCGACTTCGGACCGGCGCACCCGCACCTGGGGCCGATCACCCTGGAGCCGACCCAGGTCAAGGCCGGCACGGCGAGGAACGTGGTGCCGGGCGAGGCCACGGCCCTGCTCGACCTGCGCAGCACGCCGGCGCTCTCGGCGGCCGAGACCCTGCGCCGGGTGCGCGAGCGGGTGCAGGGCGAGATCCGGGTGCTGTCCGACCGGCTCGTGCCCAGGGAGACGCCGCGCGACGCGCTGATCGTCCAGGCCGCCTGCCAGGTCCGCCCGGAAGCCCGGGTCTTCGGGTCCCCGACGCTCTCGGACATGGTGTTCGTCGGAGCGCCGGCCATCAAGTGCGGGCCGGGCCTGAGCGAGCGCTCGCACACGCCTGACGAGTTCGTTCTGGAGGAGGAGGTCCTGGATGGCGCGCGGTTCTACACCCGGCTGATCGGCATGTATTCCGAGATTCGGGCCGAGCAACGGGTCGGATCGGCGACCGAGGCGATGGAGGTCCGGTGACGCGCCTCTGGGACAAGGGCGATCCGCTCGACGAGCGGGTCCTCCGCTACACGGCAGGCGAGGATCATCTCCTCGACGCCCGACTCGTCCCCTACGACGTCCGGGCGTCGATCGCCCATGCCGAGATGCTCCACGGCGCCGGCCTTCTCCCAGCCGAGGACCTGGAGGCGATCCGTGAGGGTCTCACCGCGCTGGCCGCCTCCTACGGCGAGTGGCGGATCGAGCTGGCCAACGAGGACGTCCATACCGCGCTGGAGTCGCGGCTCACGGCGAGGATCGGCGAGGCTGGTGCGCGCCTCCACCTCGGCCGTTCCCGGAACGACCAGATCCTGGCCGCGCTGCGGCTCTATCTCCTAGACGAGCTGGCGGCCCTGCGCGAGGGGGCTCTGGCCGTGGCCGGGGTCCTGGCCGCGCTGGGGGCCCGCGAAAAGGACACGCCGCTGCCCGGCTACACCCACCAGCAGCCCGCGATGCCCAGCTCCGTGCCGCTCTGGGCCGGCGGCTTCGCGGCCGAGCTGCGCGACGACGCCGACGGCCTCCTCGCGGCCCGCCGGAGAGTGGACCGCAACCCACTCGGCTCGGCCGCCGGCTACGGCGTGCCCCTGCTGCCAATCGACCGCGAGGCCACGCGCCGGAGCCTCGGGTTCGCCGAGGTCCACGAGCCGGTGACCGCGGTCCAGCTCTCCCGCGGCAAGGCCGAGGCCCAAGTCCTGTTCGAGATCGCCCTGCTGATGCAGGACCTGGGGCGGCTGGCCGCCGACCTCGTCCTCTTCAACATGAAGGAGCTGGGCTTCGTCACCCTGAGCCCGGAGATGACCACCGGCTCCTCGATCATGCCGCAGAAGCGCAACCCGGACGTCTTCGAGCTGATCCGTGGCCGCACGGCCACGGCCCAGGCCTGCCTCGTCGAGGTCCTGGGGATCGCCGCGAAGCTGCCGTCCGGCTACCACCGCGACCTGCAGCTCCTGAAGGCGCCGCTCTTCCGGGGGATCGACCTCGCCCGCGACACTCTGGCGATCCTGGTTCCAGCCTTGGATGGAATCCGATTCCAGGCCGTCGAGTTGGCGCCCGAGCTGTACGCGGCGGAGGAGGCGTACCGGCTGGTCCTCGCGGAAGGGATCTCTTTCCGCGAGGCCTATCGGCGGGTGGGGGAGCACTTCCGGGCATAGATCCGAAGGCATCAAACCTTGCCGATCGAGTGAGGGCGGCGGCGCCCTCTCCCGCGAAAGCGGGGGAGGGTCGGGGAGGGGTCTTTTCCTCGCGCAGTGGTCCGCCGGATGGAGTAACCGGTCCGCCGGAAGCATCCAGCGGCTCGCCGGATGGAGAAACCGGCCGCCGGAAGCATCCGGCAGCTCGCCGGATGGAGTAACCGGTTCGCCGGAAGCATCCGGCAACTCGCCGGATGGAGTAACCGGACCGCCGGAAACAACCGGCAGACCGCCGGATGTAGAAACCGGTCCGCCGGAAGCATCCGGCAGCTCGCCGGATGGAGTAACCGGTTCGCCGGAAGCATCCGGCAGCCCGCCGGATGGAGAAACCGGCCGCCGGAAGCGTCCGGCAGCTCGGCGGATGGAGTAACCGGTCGCCGGAAGCATCCGGCAGCTTGCCGAATGGAGCAACCGGGCCGCCTGAACCCTCCGGCGGCCCGCCGGATGGAGTAACCGGCCCGCCAGAAGCATCCGGCAGCTCGCCGGATGCGTCAGCCGGCTTGCTGGACGGAGAAACCGGGCCGCCGATCAGATGCCGATCAAGCGGATATCCCGGCCATTGGGGAACCGTGCGTGGACCTCGAGCTCTCCGCCGAGGGACCGAACGAGGCGCCGCAAAGTGGACACCATGTGATCTTCGCGCTGCTCGATGCGCGAGATCTCTCCCTGTGCGAATCCGGAGACCGCGGCAAGCTCAGCCTGGGTCACCCCGAGTTGCTGCCGCAGCGCCTGTAGATTCAACTCGACGATCTGCTCCTCGACCCAGGCTGCATTGGCCGCCTGGGCTTCGGCAGAAAGCGGACGCTGGGCCTTCACCTCGCTCCAGGTCTTCAGCTTTCGGCTAGCCATCGTCTCCGCACTCACTCCGTAAAGTTTGGGGAGGACTGGTGCTTACAGCCGCTCCAGCTCGTCGATCCTCTCCGTGACCAGATCGAACCCGCCCTGCCAGAACGCGCGGTCGGTCATGTCGATGCCGACCTCCCTGAGGATCGCCTCGGGCCGCGCCGAGCCGCCGTAGGAGAGCAGGCGCAGGTAGCCCGGCTTGAAGGCCTCGCCCTCCTCCTGGAAGCGGCGGTAGAGCGCCAGCACCAGGAGCTGCCCGAAGCTGTAGGCGTAGCAGTAGAACGGCGTCGAATAGATGTGCGGGATCGACAGCCACTCGTAGCGGAACTCCGGCGCGATCTCCACGCTGTCGCCGAACTGCTCGACCAGCTTGCCCATGTACATCTCGCTGACGTCCTCGACCGAGCGGCCGGCCAGGATCGCCTCGTGGGCCTCCTGCTCGAAGAGCACGAAGTAGGCCTGGCGGAGCACCGTGGCATAGACGTCGTCCACGGCCGCGGCCAGCAGCTCGCGGCGGGCGAGCGGATCGGGCTCCTCGCGCAGCAGGCGGTCGGTCATCAGCATCTCGCCGAACACCGAGGCGGTCTCGGCCAGCGGCAGCGAGGCATGCTGGGTGAGGATCGAGTGGTGCTCGGCCAGCATGCTGTGCACCGCGTGCCCCAGCTCGTGCGCGAGCGTGGCCACGTCCCGCACCCGGCCGGCGTAGTTGACCAGCACCCAGGGCGTGAAGCGGGGGAGCACCGTCGAGCAGAAGGCGCCGCCGCGCTTGCCCTTGCGGATCTCGCTGTCCACGTGGCTCTCGGCGAAGCAGCGCTCGGCCATCTGGGCGAAGCGCGGATGGAAGGCGTTGAAGGTCTCCAGCACGGACTGCACGGCGTCGCCGTAGGGGATACTGCGGTCCGAGGCGGCGAGGGGAGCGTAGATGTCGTAGCGTCGCAGGCGGTCGAGGCCGAGCCAGCCGGCCTTCATCCGGAAGTAGCGCTGGAAGATCGGTGCGTTCTCGCGCGCGACCTCGAGGAGGACCTGGACCGCCTCGTCCGGGATGTCGTTGTCCACGTTGCGGACCGACACGGGCGAGCGGTAGCCGCGCAGCTTGACGTGCTCGTCGTGCCAGTCGTGGACCCGGTTGACGTAGATCTGGCCGAGAATCGTGGCCTCGCGGCCGTAGACCCTGTAGAGCTCCTGGTAGGCCGCGGCGCGCAGCTCGGGGCGGGGCGTGAAGGCGTAGCTCATCAGCGCGTCGCGAGTGAGCGTCTGGGTCTCGCCGTCGACCTCCAGCGTGTACTCCAGCCGGTTGGTCAGCATGGAGTAGAGCGTCATGATCGCGCCGATGCCGTTCTCGTCCTTGATGTTGATGATCTGCTCGGACTTCTCGTCCAGGGTGTGGGGCTTGAAGCGCCGCAGGTCCTGCAGGTAGTGGAGGTAGTCGGAAGCCTCGGCCCCACGGGGCAGGAGGCGCTCGGCCTCCTCGTCGGAGAGGCCGCGCCACCAGAGGGTGAAGAAGAGCATGCGGTTGCCGCCCGCGGTCATCGCGGTGCGCACCCGGTTGCGGAAGGTGAGGGCGTCCTGGCTGCTGGTGTCGGAGTAGAACCAGAGCGAGGCGTAGCCCGAGATCGCGTTCATCTGCTCGACGATCTCTTCGTAGCGCCGCAGCATCTCCAGGAAGGTGTCCGGGGACATCTCCGGGTGCAGCTCGGCGCGCCGCGACTCGAAGGCCGTCACCGCCGCCTCGATCTCGGCGAGGCGGCCCGAGATCATCTCCTCGGTCGGTTCCGGGAGCAGCTCCGAAAGGTTCCAGCCGCTCAGCGCGTAGGTCGCGAAGCGGGGCGAAGGGGTCAAGGTCGTGGTTGTCATGGCATCACCGAGTTGAAGCAGAGCGTCAAAGAGGGGGAGCCGGACGGGGCGTCCGGCTCCTGTTTCCTCATTTTAGCCGAGATGGGGAGAGGATCACCGCGGGAACCCCTTCCGCCTTCGCCAGCTCGTTGAACGCCGGCAGGTCCTGGCCAAGGATCTGCGCCAGCGTGGCGAGCTGCGCGTCGGCGGCCTGGAAGAGCTGATCGCGGACCTGGACGGCCTGGGCGGTAGGCCGGTTGTCGCCCATGGATACCGACCCGCCCAGGGCATTCAGCTTGTCGTTGAGCCGCACCGGGAAGTTGAGCGGGTCCTGGGGGCTGCGGTTCTTGGTCTGGTAGAGGGCCTCCTCGACCTTGGTCATCTTCTCGTCCAGGGCCTTGGCGGCGTCGAGCACCTTGCCGTGGTCGCCTTCGATGTCGTCGAGCCGCTTCTTGACGTCGTCGAGCTGCGCCCGCACGTCCCGGATGCGCCGGATGGCATCGTGCATCTCGTCGAGCTTGCTGCGGACCGACATCACGAAGTCGTACTGGGCCTGCAGGTCCTCCAGGGTGGCCGCGGAGCGCGGGTCCTTGAGCACCTGGAACGGCGCGGTGCGGGTGGTGCCGCCGACGGTCAGGCGCACCTGGTAGTTGCCGGGCACTGCGAAGGGCTGGACGGGGTCGCCGCTCCACAGGATCATGCCGGGGAATTTCTTGCCGGGACCGTACAGGAGGTCCCAGTCGAAGCGGTTGAGGCCGGCCTCCATGGGCGCCTTCTGCTCCTCCTCGTCGTCGGACTTCTTCTCCTTCTTCTCTTCTTTCTTCTCTTCTTTCTTGTCCGGCTCGGTGGTCAGCTCGCCGCCCTTCTCGTAGCCGGTCTTCTTCTCCGCGGCGGATTCCGGCTTCTCCTCCGGCTCCGGCTCGCCCTCCGTGCGCGGCTTCGCCTCCTCCTTTTTACCGGCCTCGGCGGGCTTGCCGGAGAAGGTGCGCAGGACCTTGCCGTCGCGGTCGAGGATCTCGAGCTTCGCGGCCTTGGCGTCCTTGTCCGACGGGGCCTTGTCGAGGAAGTAGTAGATCGACGTGCCGCCAGAGGTGCCGTCCGACAGCAGGTACGCCGGTGCCGGCTGGAACAGGTGGGGCGACTGCACCTCCTGGTCCTTGGGGAGCTGGCGCAGGTTGGCGAGCCCCTCGAGGATCCAGAAGCCGCGCCCCTGGGTGGCGGCGGCCAGCTCGTCGCCGCGGATCGTCAGGTCCGTGACCGGCGTGATCGGCAGGTTGAGCTGGAGCGGTTCCCAGCGCCCGCCGTCGTCGAAGGAGACGTAGGCGCCGCGCTCGGTGCCGGCGTAGAGCAGGCCGCGGCGCACCGGGTCGGCCCGCACCACGCGGGTGAAGTGCATGGGGTCGATGCCCTTGTCGATGCGGGTCCAGGTGGCGCCGTAGTCGCTCGTCTTGTAGAGGTAGGGCCGGAAGTCGTCCGACTTGTACATCGTGGCCGCGACGTAGAGCCCGCCCTTCTCGTACGGGCTCGCCTCGACGCTGTTGATCATGATCCACTTCGGCAGGTCGCGCGGGGTGACGTCCTTCCAGGTCTTGCCGCCGTCGCGGGTGACGTGGATCAGGCCGTCGTCGGAGCCGGTCCAGATCACGCCGGGCTCGAGCGTCGACTCGGCCACGGTGAAGATCGTGGCGTAGTACTCGACCGCGGTGTTGTCCTTCGTGATGGGGCCGCCGGAGGGGCCCTGGGTGGACTTGTCGTTGCGGGTCAGGTCCGGCGAGATGGCGGTCCAGGTCTGCCCCTCGTCGGTGCTCTTGAAGAGGACGTTCGCCGCGGCGTAGAGCGTGTCCGGGTCGTTGGGCGAGAACAGGATCGGGAAGTTCCACTGGAAGCGGTATTTGAGGTCCGCCGCGCCCCAGCCCATGGGGTCGTCGGGCCACACGTTGACGTCGCGCCGCTCGCCGGTGACGTGGTTGACGCGCTGGAGGAAGCCGCCGTAGGAGCCGCCGTAGACCACGTCCGGATTCTGGGGATCGGCCACGATGTAGCCGCTCTCGCCGCCGGCCGTCTCCTCGAAGTCGCGGCCGAAGCCGGTCGGCCGGCTCGGGATGCGCAGCGCCGAGTTGTCCTGCTGCGCGCCCAGGAGCCGGTAGGGGAAATGGGTGTCGGTCGACACGCGGTAGATCTGCGCGGTCGGCTGGTTGTCCTGCCGGGTCCAGCTCCGGCCGCCATCGGTCGAGACGTTCACGCCGCCGTCGTTGGCCTCGATCATCCGCCGCGGGTCGTTCGGATCGATCCAGAGATCATGATTGTCGCCGTGCGGCGTGCGGATAGCCGTGAAGGTCTTGCCGCCGTCCTTGGAGCGGTGGAAGCGGACGTTGACCACGTAGACCGACTCCTCGTCCTTGGGATCGGCGTAGATGCGGGTGTAGTACCAGGCGCGCTGGCGCAGCTCGCGGTCCTCGTTGGTCTTGGTCCAGGTCTTGCCGCCGTCGCGCGAGCGAAAGACGCCGCCGTCCTCGGCTTCAATATGCGCGTAGACGTTCTCCGGGTTGGACGGCGAGACCGTCACCCCCACGATGCCGATCGTCCCCTTGGGCAGGCCGGGGTTGCGGGTCAGCTCGGCCCAGGTGTCGCCGCCGTCGGTGCTCTTCCACAGGCCCGAGCCGGCGCCGCCGCTCTCCAGGCTGTACGGGGTGCGGCGCACGCGCCAGGTGCCGGCGTAGAGCACGCGCGGGTTGGTCGGGTCCATCGCCAGGTCGACCGCGCCGGCGTTCGGGTTGACGAAGAGGACGCGCTCCCAGGTCTTCCCCCCGTCCTTGCTGCGGTAGACGCCGCGCTCCGGGTTGGGGCCGAAGAGGTGGCCGAGCACCGCGGCGTAGACCAGGTCGGGGTTCTTCGGATGGATGCGCACGCGGGCGATGTGGCGCGAGTCCTCCAGGCCGACGTGCTTCCAGGTCTTGCCCGCGTCGGTGGACTTCCACATGCCGTCGCCATGCGAGACGTTGCCGCGCATGGTCTCCTCGCCGGTGCCGGCGTAGACCACGTTGGGGTCCCACTCGGACACGGCCACGGCGCCGATGGCACCGCCGAAGAAGCCGTCCGACACGTTCTTCCAGGAGCTCCCGCCGTCCTGGGTCTTCCACACGCCGCCGCCGACGGAGCCGAAGTAGTAGGTGCTGCGGTCGGAGGCGAGGCCGACGACGGCGTCGGCCCGGCCGCCGCGGTAGGGGCCGACCTCGCGCCAGGCGAGGGCCTTCCAGCGCTCGGGGTCGAGGGTGTTCGCGGGCTTGGTATCCGACGCGGTCTTCACGGTCTTGGCGGCGTGGACGGACCCGGAGAGGAGCAGCAGGGCGAGGGGCAAGGCGAGCTGGCGCAGACGCATATCTCTCATCGGACTCCTGAAGGAAAGGATTGAAAACGCGATCGGCCTGCCGGAGCAGGCCGATTCGGGATGCCCGGTCGGAGGGAGAATATCGTCCTACGGGTAATCGTCAAGCTTTTCGAGGGGCAGGCCGCAGGGGTAGAACAGGTTGAACACCGGCTGCTCGATGACCTCCGCGAAGTGGAGGAGGAGCGGTCCGTACTCCTCGATGCCCGACCTGCCGGCCTCGATCTCTTCGTACTGCTCCTTCGGGATCTCGAGCTGTTCGGCCATCTGGTCGACGCTCTTCTGGCGGCGCTCGCGGTGCTTGCGGATGAGCTCGCCGGCCTGGCCGGCCCTACAATCGGCGGATTTGCCGCTGTCGGCCAGCAGGCGCGAGGTCGGCGTCTCCAGCTTGATGGCGATCCGGGCGAGCAGGGGGCCCCAGCTCTCGGCCGGAGACGTCCCGCCTTCCATCTCGCCGTATTGGTTCTCCGAGATCCCGAGACGGGCGGCGGTCTCCGAAAAGGAGAGCTTCTTGCGCTCCCGTTCCTTTTTCAGCACGTCTCCGAGTTTCACCGTCTCCTCCTATGTCATGGAATGTCGGGCCGAAAGCCCCAGTATCCGATACGGAAGGATTTGGGCAGGGCTGGGCGGCAACCGACGGCCCGTGGATGCTAGCACAGGGTCCGGGATTGCTCTACCATTCGCCCGGCGCGCGCATTTCCGGTCCTCGGCGGAGCCCTGTTGTCACGCTTTGAGGGCGATCCGATACCTCTATTGAGGGGATGATCCTTCGGAGGACACCATGCAGACGAGCCCCCTTCTTCGACCCATGGAACAGACAGAATCAAGCGAGCCGCCGACCCGCCGGGGTGTGCTGGCAGCCGTCGGCAACACGCCGCTGGTGCGGCTCGAGCGCATCTATCCCGGCCTCCCCTTCCAGCTCTACGGCAAGCTGGAGGCGGTCAATCCGGGCGGCAGCATCAAGGACCGGCCGGCGATCGAGATCCTCGAGCAGGCGATGAAAAGCGGCGAGGTGGGGAAGGACTCGGTGATCGTCGAGTCCAGCTCGGGCAACATGGGCATCGGCCTCGCGCAGGCCTGTGCCGTCCATGGCCTGCGGCTGATCTGCGTGGTGGACGCCAAGGCGTCGAAGCAGAACATCGCCATCCTGGAGGCCTACGGCGCGCAGATCGACTATGTCGCCGAGCCCGATCCGGCCACCGGCGAGTTCCTGCAGGCGCGTCTGAACCGCGTGCGCGAGCTGGTGGCCGAGATCCCCGGCGCCTTCTGGCCCAACCAGTACGCCAACGAGCGCAACTCCGGCTCGCACTACCGCACCACCATGCACGAGGTGGCCACGGTCCTGGAGGGCCGGGTGGACTTCATCTTCTGCGCCACCAGCACCTGCGGCACGGTGCGCGGCTGCGGCGAGTACGTGCGTGACCACGAGATGAGCACCCGCGTGGTGGCGGTGGACGCCAAGGGCAGCCTGATCTTCTCGGACGTGAAGGCGAAGCGGATGTTCCCCGGTATGGGCGCCGGCCTCCGGCCGCCGCTCTGCGATCTGAGCTTCATCGACGACTTCATCCTGGTCTCGGACCTGGAGTGCGTGGCCGGCTGCCGGCAGCTCGTGCGGCGCGAGGGCATCCTCGCCGGCGCCTCGTCGGGCGGCCTGATCGCCGCGGCGGGCCTGTTCAGAGATAAGATCCCGGCCGGCTCGAACGCGGTCGTGATCCTGCCCGACCGCGGAGAGCGGTATCTCGACACCGTCTACTCCGACGACTGGGTGCGCGAGAACCTCGGCAGCATCCCCGAGATCTCGTGACCACCCTCTTTCCCTGACGACAGGGGGGACCCGATGCAATCCAACGACGTGCTGATCCTTCGCGGCAGCGAGGTGGAGGACCTCCTCGCCGGCCGCGAATCCGAAATCATGGACGTGGTGGGGCGCGCCTACGTGGCGCACCGCCGCGGCCAGAGCTCTCTGCCGCACTCGACGTTCCTGCGCTTCCCCGAAGACGACCTGAACCGCATCATCGCCCTGCCCGCCTTCCTGGGCGACGGCTTCGGCGTGGCCGGCATGAAGTGGATCGCCTCCTTCCCGGGCAACGTGAAGAAGGGCCTCGCGCGCGCCTCGGCCGTGCTGATCCTCAACAGCGCCGCGACCGGCCTGCCCGAGGCGATCCTCGAAAGCTCGCTGATCAGCGCCCGGCGCACCGCCGCGAGCGCCGCGCTCGCCGCCCAGCTCCTGCGCAAGGGCAGGGAGACCGCCGGCGCCGGCCTGATCGGCACCGGCGTGATCAACTACGAGACCGCCCGCTTCCTGTCCAAGGCCATCCCCGGCATCCGCCGCTTCGCGCTCTTCGACCTCGACCGCGAGCGCGCCGAGTCGTTCGCCGGCAAGCTGCGCGAGATGCTGAACGGCCCGACCGTGGACGTCGTGGACGATCCGCGCGAGCTGTACCGCACCTGCCCGCTGATCGCCTTCGCCACCACGGCGGTCAAGCCGCACGTCTCGGACCTCTCGGACTGCCTGCCCGGCGCCACGATCCTCCACACTTCGCTCCGGGACCTGACCGCGGACGTGATCCTGGCCGCGGACAACGTGGTGGACGACGCCGACCATGTGAGCCGCGCCTCCACCTCGATCCACCTGGCCGAGCAGCAGACCGGCAACCGGGACTTCATCCGCTGCACGATCGCCGACCTGGTCACCGGCGAGGCCCCGGCCAAGAAGGACGAGAATCAGGTCAGCATTGTGAGCCCCTTCGGCCTGGGCGTGCTCGACCTGGCCGTGGGCCAGCTCGCCCGCGACCGCGCCCTGGAGACCGGGCGCGGTACGGTCATCGAAGGGTTCCTCTAAAGGACCAAAAGGACCGCAGGGACCTCAAGGACCAAAGACTTTGGTCCCTGCAGTCCTTGCAGTCTCTTGGGTCCTTGGCCTTTACCGCCGTTTTTCGGTCGAGAGCTGCTTCAGCGCATCGATCGGCCGGCGGTCGGGGCTCATCAGCTTGATGGCGCGGCGCAGGTGGGCTTCGGCCTCGTCGTAGTTGCCCACCTGGCGCTCGATCTCCCCGGCATAGAAGGCCGCGATGCCGCAGTTGGGATCGCGGCGGAGGGTCTCCTGGAGGTCGCGGATCGCCTGGGGCGCGGCCGAGCTGCTGATCATGAAGCGGCACCAGGCCAGCTCCGCTGCATAGAGGCCGTTCTGGGGGTCGCAGTCGGCCGCGAACTCCAGCAGCATGATCGCCTCGCGGTGCTTGCCGGCCTCCATGGCCGCCTTGCCCTTCTGGAACTGCGCCTCGGAGTCGAGCAGGTCGGTCTTGATCTGGTGCTGGCTCGGCGCCTTGCGGGCCCGCTCCTCGCGCAGCGTCCTACGCCGGAAGATCAGGGTGTTGCGGCGCTCGGTGTCGGTCAGCTCGCCATAGGCCTGGGCCAGGGCCAGGAAGAGGTCCTGCGCCTTCTCGGCCAGCTCTCCGCGTAGCGTCCAGGGCGCGAACCTCTCGGCCAGCTCCAGGTACTTCCGGTGGATCGCCGGCAGCGCCGCGTCCTCTTCCAGGCCCAGAAGCTCGAAGGAGTCCTGGCGGCGATGGGCGAGGAAGGCCTGCAGGATCTGGTTGCGGCGGCGCTCGGCCTCCTCGGGCGAGACGCCTGGAGCCAGGAGCGGGATCTCCTGCGTTGCGGTCACTGGCACCGCCGGCATCGGGATCGGGCGCGTGACTTCGGGAGAGCCCTTCGGCATGCGGCTCTCCGGCACGCAGAGGCCCAGGATCAGCAGGGCGTAGAGGAGCCGGGTGATCTCGTCCACCGAGAGGCCGGTCGCCTCCGCGATCTCGCCCATGCGCCGGCCCGGCCGTAGCGCCTCGATCAGGGCGCTCTGCTTGGCGGAGAAGCGCATCTCCTCCAGCGGCACCGGCGGCGACGGGTGGAGGCAGAGCCTCTGCCCGACCAGCGGGCCCACCGACATGTCGATCTCCTCCTGCGGCGCCAGCTTGGTGACGCCGGTCAGGATGAGCTGCGGCACGCGGAGCTTGAGCGAGGAGTCGGCCGGGTGCCCGCCGTCCTCCACGGCATGGAACTCCCCCTCGCGCCAGGTGAAGAGGTCGAGGAGCTTCTTGGCGAGGTTCGCCTGGAGGCTCTTGAACAGCTCCTCGGGCGTGACGAGGCCGCGCTCCTGGAGCTCTTCGCCCAGGGGCACCCCCCGCGCCGCCGCCCGGCCGAGCGCCGCCGTGAAATTCTCCTCGCTGAGCTTGCCCTCGCCGATCATGAAGCGGCCGAGCGTCTCGTGCGCCAGGTTCGACCGGCAGTCCACCGGGATGCCGCCCTCGAAGCAGACCTTCTTCCAGACCTGGCGGCGGCGGATCTCCAGCACGCAGGTCGTGCGGTGCACCGCCTGCGCGAGCAGCAACGGCGCGACCGGCACGTCCTGCAGAGTGCCGCTCATCATCCGCGAGATGGCGTCGAGCTGCTCAGGGGTCGGGATCACTTGGAGTGAGGCTAGCGGGAGAGGGGAGGCCTGTCAATCGATAGAATAGCGGCCATGAATTTTCTCTTCGACGGCGAAGGTGATCTGACGGTGGTCCTCGCCCATGGCGCCGGGGCGCCCATGGACTCGACGTTCATGAATGTCATGGCCCGCGGGCTCGCCGAGAGGGGCCTGCGCGTAGCCCGGTTCGAGTTCCCCTACATGCGGCACCGAAGAGAAGGCCGGGGCACCCGGCCGCCGGACCGCGAGCCCGTGCTGCTCCAGGCCTGGCGCGACGCGGTCGAGGCGCTCGGCGGAGGAGACCAGGTAGTCATCGGCGGCAAGTCCATGGGCGGGCGCATGGCGAGCCTCGTGGCCGACGAGCTCGGCGTGCGAGGCCTGGTCTGCCTGGGCTATCCATTCCATCCGCCGGGCAAGCCCGAGTCGCTGCGGGTCAAGCACCTGGAGCCGCTGCGCACCCCGACCCTGATCGTCCAGGGCACGCGCGACGCGCTCGGCTCGCGCGACGAGGTCGAGGGCTACAAGCTCTCGCCGGCCATCCGGATCGTCTGGCTGGAGGATGGGGACCACTCGTTCAAGCCGCGGGTGGCTTCGGGGCACACGGAGGCTGGGCACCTGAAGGCGGCGGTGGAGGCGGTGGCGGAGTTTGTGAAGGAAAGGACATAAAGGACTGCCAGGACCTCAAGGACCAAAGTCTTGGGTCCCTGCAGTCCTTGCAGTCCCTTTCGTCCCTTGTCCTTTTCTCATAGAGTTCCGCCTCCATGTCGAACTACACCGGTCAATTGGCGGCCCTGGGGGCTGCCGCGATGTGGGCCTGCACGGCCCTGTCGATCGAGGGCGCCGCCCGGCGGATCGGCTCGCTCACCGTCAACCTGGTGCGGCTGGCGTTCGCGTTCGCGTTCCTCTCGATCGTGGGCCTGGTCTCGCGCGGCCACCCGCTGCCGACCGACGCCACGCACCACAACTGGACCTGGCTCACCATCTCCGGGCTGGTGGGGTTCACGTTCGGCGACCTCTGCCTCTACCGGGCCTACGTGGTCCTGGGGCCGCGGCTGTCGAGCCTGATGATGGCGCTGGTGCCTCCCATCACCGCCCTGATCGGCTGGCAAGTGCTGGGCGAGACCCTCACCTGGCGCGACCTGCTCGGCATGACCCTCACCCTCACGGGGATCGGCTGGGCCATCCTCGAACGCAGCCGGCGGTCGGGAGCCGTCCAGCAGCACATCACCCCGGCCGGCGTGGCCCTCGGCTTCGGCGGCGCCCTGGGGCAGGCCGTGGGCCTCATCCTGAGCAAGATCGGCATGGCCGGCTACAACGTCTTCGCCTCCACCCAGGTGCGGGTGCTCGCCGGCTTCGTGGGCTACGCCCTCCTGTTCTTCGCCCTGCGGTGGTGGCCGAACGTCCGCACCGGCCTGCGCGACCGCACGGCGATCGGCTTCTGCGCCCTGGGCGCGTTCTTCGGCCCCTTCCTGGCCGTCTCCCTGTCGCTCCTCGCCATCCGGGAGACCGTGGCCGGCGTGGCCGCCAGCATCATGGCCCTCACCCCGGTCCTCATCATCCCGCTCGTCATCGTGCTGAAGGGCGAGAAGGTCGGAATCGGCGGCGTGGCCGGCGCCCTGGTGGCGGTCACCGGCGTCGCCCTGCTGTTTCTTTGAAGTTGATGGTTGACAGCCCCCCTCCGTGTGTCTAGAATTATGGTGTATCGGCAAGATTCATTCTTTCCCCGGAGGAGGTATCAGATGAGGTCCAAGCCTTTCCAGTGGCTCGCGGCCACCGCTCTCCTGTTGACTTGTTCCGTTCCTGGTTGGGCACAGCCGGAGCTTGTGGGCGAAGAGTTTCAGGTCAACCAGAACACGGCCAGCCGGCAGCTTCAGCCGGTGGCGAGCTTCCACGCCTCCGGCAAGGCCGTGATCGTATGGGAGAATGACATCCACGGCATCCTCGGGCGCTTCTACGACCGGAACGGCGCCGCCTCCTCGGAGATGACGCTGGTCGCCAACAAGAACCTGCCCGGCATCCCCGCCAAGGGCGAGGTCCTCGTGCGCAAGGATCCCGCGGTCGTCCAGCTTCCGGGCGGCGAGTTCCTCGTCTTCTGGACCGAGGAGAAGGATTACGTCACGCTGGACCACTTCTACGAGAACCGCGCGATGCTGGACCAGGACATCATGGGCCAGCGCTTCGACGCCTCCGGCAACCCGCTCGGCGAGCGCTTCCTGGTCAACGCCGCCACCACCGGTTACCAGCGCCGCCCCGAGGTCGCCTTGAAGACGGGCGGCGTCGTGGTGATCTGGGAGAGCTCGAAGGACGGCAAGAACTCGGTCTCCGTCCAGGGCCGCCTCCTGACCCGCCGCGGCAAGCCCGACGGCGACGAGTTCCGCGTGGATTCCGGCAAGGCTCCCGAGATCTGGAACACGGCGCTGGCCGCCAACAACGCCGGTGACTTCCTGGCGACCTGGGAGACCACGGACGCCGACGGCCCCGGCGTGGCCGCCCGCCTGTACGACATGAGCGGCAAGGCGCTCGGCGCGGAATTCATCGTCAACGCCTCGGCCACGGGCCGCCAGCGCCGTCCGGCCGCCGTCGCCACCCAGACCGGCGACTTCCTGGTCGCCTGGCAGGGCTACAAGGACGACACCTTCCATGGCATCTACGGCCAGATCCTCAGCCGGACCGGCGCCCGGATCGGCGACGAGGTGCAGATCGGCCACGGCACCGGCGACGTCCAGATCTCGCCCGCGCTCGCGCTGCTCCCCGGGGGCGGCATCGTCGCGGCCTGGATGGACTGGGTCAACACCTGGCCGGTCGGCGCCTACGCGGTGGTGCTCGACTCCACCGGCCATCCGGTGGGCGACGAGGTCCTGGTCAGCCAGGAGAAGCTCTTCCCGCAGTACCGGATCTCCGTGGCGGCCAGCGCCAGCGGCGACGTGCTCATCACCTGGGAAGGCCGGATCGCCCGCGGACGCGCCATCGCGGCCCGCCGCCTCCAAGTCGACTGAGCTTCCAGCGGTTCTTTCTCCGAAACGCCCCGCCTCCTTCGCCTCTCTCCCCAGGCGGGGCGTTTCCTTTTTTCCTCCGGCACCGGGTTTGCTTCCAGCGTCTGTCATGGACAGCAGAGCTACGGCCTGGCGCAGCCTCGACGTCCTGCGCGCCGCCGCCCTGGTGATGGGGCTCTACCTCGCCCTGCGGCTCCTCTGGGTGGCCTATCCGCTCCTCTTCGTCTCGTTCCTCGGCCTGCTCTTCGGCCTGGCCGTGGCCCGCGGCGCCGACTTCCTGGAGCGCTTTCGCATCCCGCGCGGGCTCGGCTCGGCCCTGGTCGTCTTCAGCTTCGTGGGACTCCTGGTGCTGATCGGCCTGTGGATCGCGCCGACCCTGCGGGAGCAGACGGGGCTGCTGCGCACCGCCATGCCGGAGGCGGTCGGACGGGCGGAGGACTGGCTGGACCGCCACGCTCTCCTCGGGCAGCTCCTGCGGGAGCCGGTCGCTCCGGTTCCGACTCCCACTCCTGGAACGCAATCCTCCGCGCCGGCCACGCCCGGGCGCGACCAGGCCGCGGAGGCCGAAGCCGCTGGGGCGCGGACGCAAGCGGGTACTCCGGCTCCGGCGGAGAAGGGCGGCCTGCCGCGGACCATCTCGGGCCTCGTCGGCGCCATCAGCGGCTACCTGATGTCCTTCCTCTCCTCGACCGTGGCCGTGCTGACCGGCGTGATCCTGATCCTCTTCCTCTCCATCTACATCGGCATGGAGCCGGACCTCTACAAGCGCGGCCTGCTGCACCTCGTGCCGCACCGCATGAGGGGCCGGGCCGACGAGGTCCTGACGGCGATCGGCATCACCCTGCGCAAGTGGCTCGTCACGCAGCTCGTGGCCATGGTGGTCATCGGCGTGGTCACCACCATCGCCCTGACCCTGCTCGGGATCAAGGCCGCGCTGCCTCTGGGCATCATCGCCGGCCTGCTCGAGTTCATCCCCATGGCCGGCCCCATCCTGAGCGGCATCCCGGCGGTGGCCATGGGCTTCCTGGATTCGCCCCAGAAAGCCCTGTTCGTAACCCTGGTCTACGTCGGCATCCAGTTCTTCGAGAACCACTTCCTCATCCCGATCCTGATGAAGGAGGGGGTGGACCTGCCGCCGGTCCTGACCCTCATCGGCCTCGCGGTCATGGGCGTGGTCTTCGGGTTCCTCGGCGTCCTGGTCGCCGTGCCCCTGCTCGCCGCGGTCATGGTCGCGGTGAAGCTCCTCTACGTCGAGGGCGTCGTGGGCGACGAGGTCGAAACGGTCCTCGACGCTACGGACTGACCGTCACCTTCACCCCCTTCCAGACCCCGTTGACGCTAATCCGTCGTTATGCGATGGTGGCTCCATGGCCCGAAGATCATCGCAGCAGTCCCAGGAGCTGCCCGACACCCGGGTGCGGTTTGCCCGGCTCCTGGAGGCGCTGCGCGACGACGATCAGCCCGGTTTTGTGCTGGCGGAAGTCAATGACCTGCTCTCCGGTCTTACTTCCGAAGAGCTCTGCGGTGCCGTAGAGCACGCGGATCTGACAGGGCTCACCCCGTACCTCCAGAACTATGTGGCAGCGATGGTGGAGCTCGCCGCTCAGCGGAGGGACGTACTACCCCCCGCCTGGGTGCGCGACATCGAGCCCATGGAGTTGGAGCCGCACTTTGCCACTTCTCTGCCGGGCCTGCGATTGCACCTGCTGCGGACGGCACCTGTGCCTTTCAAACGCCGCAATATCTTCATCGACTCGTCGCTCGGTGATCGCGTGTAGCGATGGCCAGCTCTCGCCTGACCCGGTCGGACATGTTGCGGCTGTTCGATCTGCTGAACGCCGAGCTGGCCGCCGAGGACATCCATGGCGAGCTCTACCTGGTGGGTGGCGCTGTGATGTGCCTGGCCCTCGACGCCCGGCATGCGACACGGGACGTGGACGGTTATTTCCAGCCCACCGGAGTGATCCGCCAGGCGGCCGGCCGGGTCGCCGACCGGGCCGGCGTGGCAGACGATTGGCTCAACGACGCGGTCAAAGGGTTTCTGAGTCCACGGGGTGACTTCGACCCCTATCTCGATCTCGACCATCTGCAGGTCTTCGTGGCGCGGCCGGCCTACCTTCTTGCCATGAAATGCGCCGCCATGCGGCTGGGCGAGGAGTTCCATGACCTCGACGACATCCGCTACCTTCTGCGCCACCTGAACATCACCGGCGTCGAAGAGGCCCTGGCGGTCGTCACCCGCTACTTCGATGCGGAGCGACTTCCCCCCAAGACCCGCCTCGCTCTGGAGGAGCTGTTGCCGGGCTGAGTCCGGCAAGCGACGCCCTCCCGTGAAGGCGGGCCCGGTGGGCCTGCGGTAGAGGCCCGGCCGCACACGGCCCGGAACGCCGCCCTGAAGAGATTCCCTCTCCATCTTCCACCCGTTTTACAGTACAATTGGAAACTAACTGCAGTCGTGAATATGGAGATTCGGCGTTGGGCCAACCCATTCCAGTTCTCGTGGTCGATGACCACTTCGTGGTGCGGAAAGGGGTTTGCGCCCTGCTCGCGGGAGCCGAAGGCATCGTGGTCGCGGGGGAGGCCGGCGACGGCGAGCAGGCGATCGCGGAGGCCCGGCGTCTCCGTCCGCGGGTGATCCTCATGGACCTCAAGCTGCCGGGCCTCGACGGCGTGGCCGCCACCCGGCGGATCCTCGCCGAGCTGCCGGAGACGGCGATCGTGATCCTCAGCGGCTCGGACGTGGAGGAGGAGGTGCTTGCCGCGATCGCGGAGGGAGCGCTCGGCTACCTCGCCAAGACCTCTCCGCGGGAGGACTTCCTGCAGGCCATCCGCCGGGCCGCGCAGGGCGAGTCCTGGCTGTCGGCGCGCCTCACCCGCCGCCTGATGAACCACCTGAAGCCCCGTCTGCAGCAGGACCATGGCGAGCCGCTGACCGCCCGCGAGCGCGAAGTGCTGGCGATGCTCGCCCGCGGCTGGAGCAACCGCCGCATCTCCCAGGAGCTCGAGATCGCGGAAATCACCGTGCGCACCCACGTCAGTCACGTGCTCGGCAAGTTGGGATTGAACAGTCGGGTGGAGGCGGCCCTGCACGCCGTGCGCTCCGACAAGTCGAGCCCGCCGGGCTCCTGAGCCATGCCGGCGACCGCTCCAGCCGGCGAGAGCGAGTCCCGTTTCCGCCGCGTCGAGCTGCCGGGGCTTGCCAATGGCATCTGCCTCCTGGCCCTCGCCCTCCTGATCCCCGGGCTGCCATCCTCGCTCCCGGTGACGATCCCTCTCGTGATCGCGTTCCTCGCCTGCGTCGCCAACGCGCTCCGGTTGCGGCGCCGGTTCCTGGCGACGCTCGATCACGAGGTCGAGCGCTGCAAGAGGGCGGAGCAGGAGGCCCGCGCCGCCGACCTCGCCAAGGGCCGGTTCCTGGCCAATGTGAGCCACGAGATCCGTACCCCCATGAGCGCCATCCTCGGCTTGACCGAGCTGCTGCTCGGAAGCGGCCTCGGCCCGCCCCAGCGCGAGCAGGTGGAGCTGGTCCGCACCTCGGCGGAAGCCCTTCTCACCCTCGTCGACGACATCCTCGACCTCGCCCGCGTCGAAGCCGGCCGCCTGCTGCTGCGCCCGCGCGACTTCCGGCTTCAGGAGCTGACGGGCAACGTCGTCCGCCTGCTCGCGCCCCAGGCCGAGGAGCGCGGCATCGACCTGCGCCTCGAGGTCGCCCCCCGCGTCCCGGACGGCCTCAACGGCGACACCGTCCGCCTGCGCCAGGTGCTCCTCAACCTCGTGGGCAACGCCGTCCGCTGCACCCGCAAGGGCTCGGTGACCGTCCGGGTGGAGGTGGAGCAACCTGCGACCGCGCCCTCCACGATCCGCTTCGAGGTGCGCGACACCGGCGTGGGCATCCGGCCCGAGGACCAGGAGCGCCTCTTCCAGCCCTTCGCACAGGCCGACAGCGCCGCCTCCCGCCACCTGGAGGGCACCGGGCTCGGGCTGGTCATCTCCAAGAACGTCGTCGAGCTGATGGGGGGAGAGATCGGCTTCGAGAGCACCCGCGGCGTGGGCTCGACCTTCTGGTTCCGGATCCCCCTGGTGCGCGCCCAGGGCTCCGGCCTGCCGTCCTGGACGCCGCTGGGGGAGGCGGGCCAGATCCTCCGCCGGAAGGACCGGCGCGAGCTGCGCGTCCTGGTAGTGGACGACCGCGCCCCGAACCGCGCCGTGGCCGTGGCCTTGCTGAGCGGCCTCGGCTACACCCCCGAAGCCGTCGAGAGTGGTGAAGAGGCCCTCGACCTTCTCGCGCGGCAGCCGTTCGACGCGGTCCTCCTCGACAGCGAGATGCCCGGATTCGATGGCTGCGAGACCTGCCGCCAACTGCGCCGGATGGAGAAGGACGGCCGGCGCGTCCCGGTAATCGCCGTCACCGCCCATGCCCGGGCGGAAGAGCGCGAGGCCTGCTTCGCGGCCGGCATGGACGACTTCCTGGTCAAGCCCTTCCATGCCGCGGACCTCGCCGCCTGCCTCGACCTCTGGCTCGGGGCCAATGCCGCGGACACTGCCGACAGCCTCGAAGAGCGCCTTGCCGCGCTCAAGGCGCTCTCCGCCGGCACCGGTCCCGGTACTGGCGTCGATATTGGGACCCAGGTGATCGAAGCGTTTCTGCAGCAGGGAGAGAACGACCTCGCGACCCTGCGCCGCGCCATCCTCCAGGAGGACCCCCACGCCTTGGCCGAAGCCGCCCACGGCCTCTCCGGAAGCGCCGCCGTGCTCGGCGCCCGCGACCTCGCGGCCAGCGCGGGCGAACTGGCCGTGCTCGCCCGCGGCGGCGACCTCGCCGCCTGCGCCGCCCGCCTCTCCCGGGTGGAGCACGACTACCGGGATGCCGCGGCGCGGATGAGGTAGGCCCTCACCCCCCGGCCCCACAGGCGTTGACTTCGCTCGCGCCTATATCGAAGGGATTAGACGAGCCTCATACATTTGTATGAGACGGGCCTCATACATTTGTACGACGACAAACTCTTCGCGTTTGCTTAGGCTGTGGGTCAGGAGCTTCCCTCTCACAACTGAAAAGGAGGCCGCCGCGATCGATGCCGCTTCCACCCTGGAAAGGAGGCACCCGGCCGAGGTGTAGACCTTGAACACGATTTCTCCGCGAAGCTGCGGCCCCGTAGTGGCTCGTCACGGTAAAAACGACGGATTCCCGTAGGGGCGGCCCCTTGTGGCCGCCCTCCCGGGGCACCCACAAGGGATGCCCCTGCATGGAAGGATCGATCCATCTCTTCATCTTCCAAGGAGCATCCCATGAGGCGCATTGCCTGTCTGTTCCTGTTGCTCGCGCTGGCCGCGCTGCCTGCGATCACCCCGGCCGCCGCGCAGGTCGTTTCGACCTATCGCATTTCGAACGTCCTCGACGTCCAGACCCGGTCGGCCATCGTGGGCACGGGCGCCAACATCTTCGAGGCCGGTCACGATTACGTCCTCGTGGAAGCGATTCCGGAGGAGGCCCGGGCCCTCGGCCGTCTCGGCTTCAAACTCGAGCCCGTGGTGCTTCCCCAGGTCTTCCCGGCGGCCGACTCGAACTATCACGACTACGCCGAAATGGTTGCCGAGCTCCAGCAGGCCGCGTTCGATCACCCGGCGATCCTCTCCCTCTCCAGCCTCGGCCTGGCCTATGAAGGGCGCACGCTGTGGGTGGTCAAGATTTCCGACAACGTGGGCACCGACGAGGACGAGCCCGAGGTGCTCTTCACCCATCACCAGCACGCCCGCGAGCATCTCACCGTCGAGCAGGGGCTCTATACCTTGAAGATGCTCACCGACGAGTACGGCATCGATTCGCGCATCACCAACATCGTGGACAGCCGCGAGATCTGGCTCGTCTTCGACGCCAATCCCGACGGCGGCGAGTTCGACATCGCCACCGGCTCGTACGTGTCCTGGCGCAAGAACCGCCAGCCGAACGCGGGCACGAGCGCCATCGGCACCGATCTCAACCGCAACTGGGGCTATCGGTGGGGTTGCTGCGGAGGCAGCAGCGGCACGGCGAGCAGCACGACCTACCGCGGTCCGGCCGCCTTCTCGGCGCCGGAGACCCAGGTGCTGCGCGATTTCGTGGACAGCCGCGTGATCGGCGGCGTGCAGCAGATCAAGACCCACATCGACTTTCACACCTACGGCGAGCTGGTGATGTGGCCTTACGGCTACACCGGCACCGACGTTCCGGCCGACATGACCCAGGACGACCACGACGTTTTCGTGATCATAGGCCAGGCCATGGCCGCCAGCAACGGCTACACCCCGCAACAGCTTTACGACCTCTATGTCACCGATGGCACGATCAACGACTGGCTCTATGGCGTGCACCGGGTTTTCACGTACACCTTCGAGATGTATCCGGTCAGCTCCTCGCCGGGTTTCTATCCCGCGGACGAGGTGATCCCCACGGAGACCGCGCGCAACCGCGAGGCGATCCTCTACTTCCTGGAGAAGTCGGCCTGTCCGTACGCCGTGATCGGCAAGCAGGCGCAGTATTGCGACGCCCTGCCGGCCGCGACGGTGCTCTCGGCCACGCCGGGCTCCGGCCAGATCAGCCTCGCCTGGACCGCGGTCAGCGGCGCGTCCACCTATCGCCTTCACCGCGCCACGGTGACCGGCGGACCCTACACGACCATCCAGACCAACCTCACCGGCACGAGCTTCCTCGACACCGGCCTGACGAACGGCACGGCGTACTACTACGTGGCGACCGCGGTCAACCTGGTGGGGGAGGGGCCGAACTCGAACGAGGCGTCGGCCACGCCCGTGGCAGCGCCCGTGACCGTGACCCTCACCTCCGTGGCCGCGCAGGACGGCTGGGTGCTGGAGTCGGGCGAGACCACCAACGCGGGCGGCTCGATCGACGCCACCGCCTCGACCACGAGCGCCCTGCGGGCCGGCGACAACAATCAGGACCGCCAGTACAGGACGGTGGTCTCCTTCGACACCTCGTCGATTCCGGACGGCGCCACGATCCTTTCGGCAACCCTGCGTCTGCGCCGCGGCACGGTCTCCGGCACCAGTCCCTTCACCACGCACGGCACCTGCTGGGCCGACGTGCAGACGGGCAGCTTCTCGGGCTCGACGACGCTCCAGACGGGCGACTTCCAGGCCGCGGCGACCGCGGTCCAGGCGGCGAGCCTCTCCAACGCCGCCGCGAACGGAGACTGGTCGCAAGGCAGCCTGAGCGCCGCCGGCCTGGCGGCGATCAGCAAGACGGGCACGACGCAGCTCCGCGTCTATTTCAATCTGGATGACAACGACGACACGGGCAACGACTACATCGGCTACTACTCGGGC
>DATANP010000626.1:0-3227 GCA_036266195.1 Thermoanaerobaculia bacterium
CGAGGTGCTCGAGCGTCAACCGCCTGAGGTCAGTCGGCTGCTGTTGCGAACTTCGATCTTGGAGCGGGTCAGCGGTCCGTTGGCCGACCAGCTGACCGGGGGCGTGGGCTCTGAGCGGATCCTTTGGGAGTTGGAGGACGCAGGCGCGTTCGTGGTCAGAGTGGACGGGGAGCGAACGTGGTTTCGCTACCACCACCTGTTCGCCGACCTGCTCGCGCTCGAGCTGCGACGGACCAGCCCGCAGGAGCTGCCCAACCTGCACACGGTGGCCGCCGAGTGGCTGGGCGAGCACGGGTATCCGGTCGAAGCGATTCGCCACGCGCAGGCGGCCGAGAACTGGGGTCTCGCCGCGCGGCTGGTTGCGGACAACTGGTTTGGTCTCGAACTCGACGGCCGACGCGCCACGCTTCGCCAGCTCCTGTCCCAGTTTCCCGCCGCAATGGTCAGATCGAATCCAGAGCTGGCGGTGGTTGGCGCGGCAGCGGAGCGCTTTGGAGGGTCTTTGGAGCAGGCCGAGCGCTACTTGCGGCTGGCGGAGACCAACGCCGCGCTTGTAGCCGAAGATCGTCGGGAGCGCTTTCGAGTAGCCCTTGCGTTCACGCGCCTGTCCGTGGCCAGAATCCGCGTCGACCTCGACGCGGTTGAAGAAGCGGTCCAACAGCTGAAGGCTCATGACGATGCCACGTTGTCCGTGGCGCCCGGACTCAGGGAAGGCGAGCTGCTCGCGATGACCCTGATCGAGGTCGGGATAGCCGCGATCTGGGCAGGTCGCTTGGAGGAAGGTGAGCGGCACCTCGACCTGGCATTGCGGGAGGCCCGCAGGACCGGCAGGCCCCGGCTCGAAGTCCTCGCGCTGGCTCACCTGCCGATCGCAGGCATCTTTCGTGTTCAGCGGACGGGGGAGGCGCTGGCCAGGGAGGCGATCGAGGTCGCGCGGAAGTACGGTCTGGAGGAGGACCCCGCGGTCGCCGTCGCATACATCGTGCTCGGCACGGCGCTTATGTGGCGCGGGCGCGTAGATGAAGCGGAGCATTGGCTGGAGCTGGGAGAACACGGGCTTGCGCAGGAACCCAACCCGGCAGCCGCGGTGGTGCTGTACGCCTGTCGCCAGATAGTGGCGTTGGTCCGCGGCCAGCCCGCGCAGGCAATGACCTACCTTCGGGCTGCGGAGCAGATGGAGATGTCATTTGCGACGCGGCACGCGTGGACACTCCGTATGCGTGTCGCCCGGCTGAGAGGATTGATCCGTCTGGGCGAGACCGATCGAGTCGAGCAATCGATCGACGAGATGGATGACGATCTGCGCGCAACGCCCGAGATGCGCGTCATCCTCGCCGAGCTCAGGCTCGCCCAGGACGATCCGGCGGGCGCCGCCGCAGCGGTCGCGCCGATAGTCGACGGGGCGCTTGTCGTGCACGCGCCACTGTTCGAGATTCAGGCGCTGCTGTTGGAGGCGATCGCCCGCGACGCGCTGCGCGATCCCGTTGCGGCGTCGCGGGCGCTCGAGCGGGCGCTCGATCTCGCCGAGCCCTACGGTCTGCTGGCAATGTTCCTCCTCTACGCGACGCCGGACCTGTTGAAGCGCCAAGCGCGACTTGGGACCGCTCACGCGTCGCTGATCTCAGAGATCCTGAATCTGCTGGCAGGACAAACCCCACCGGCCTCATCGGAGGAGGTTGAGCCGCTCCGGGAGCCGCTCTCCGAGAGCGAGCTTCGTGTCTTGCGCTACCTGCCAACCAATCTCCGCGCGCCGGAGATCGCCGCGGAACTGTTCGTGTCGCTGAACACGATCCGCACCCATATGCGCCACGTCTACACCAAGCTTGGCGTGCATAGCCGCGGCGACGCGGTCGAGAGGGCACGCGCACTCGGGCTGCTGGCGCCCTCTTCGCCCACCCGCTGATTCGAGCGATCCGTTCCGAGGAGCGGTCGAGCGCTAGCAGGGGCGGCAAGACCGAACCGCATCAAGCATGCGAGGCGCACTCACATCGGACGGCGCAACCCTCTAGGCGAACCACCTCGATGAAAGGAGGCCGGAATGGCCACCACCAGCATCGCGCAGATGGACGCGGTCGTAATCCAGGAGAGCGGTCCGCCGGCGGAGTCGTTGGCAGTTCGTTCTGAAGCAGTGCCGGAGCCCGGCCCAGGCGAGACACTCGTAGAGGTACACGCAGCCGCGGTTAACCCGCTCGACATCGCCAACATCGCGGGCCTGCTGGGCACGCCGCTGCCGGTGATCCCCGGTGTCGACTTTGCCGGGGTCGTCGTCTCCGACGGCGAGCGCAGTGGCCAGGAGGTGTGGGGTAGCGCACCCCAGCTTGGGATGACGCGACCGGGCACGCATGCGCGCTTCGTGGTCCTTCCTGAGACGTGGCTGTCACGCAAGCCCGAGCGCCTCACGATGGCCGAGGCCGGAGCCGTCGGTCGACCGTATCTCGCTGCCTGGGAGACGATGATCGAAGCCGGGAAGCTCAAGCCCGGCGAGACGATCCTGATCACCGGCGGTGGCGGCGCGGTTGGTCAAGCCGCAATGTCGATCGCTGACTGGCGAGGTGCAAAGGCGATCGTTGCCGCTGCGCACAGGCCCGATGACGTTGAGCATTTCATTGACACCAGCACGAGCGACCTCCACGAGGCGGTACTCGAACTCACCGATGGGCGCGGCGTCGACATGGTGCTCGATGCGGCCGGCGGCACGCTGTTCGAGCCGGCTGTAAAGAGCCTTCGCTTCGGCGGCCGGTTGGCCGGGCTTCATTCCCATGAGCGCGTCGACGTCGACCTGGTGGAGATCTACAGCTACGAGCGCCACATCACCGGGCTCGCCAGCGTTTTCATGAACGGCGCCCACTGCGCCAACATCTTCGACCAACTCGCCGCACTCTTCGATTCCAACCTGCTCATCGCACCGGCCCTCAAGACGTGGCCCCTCGAGCAAGTCGCTGACGCCTACCAGACGGTGCAGGACGGATCGGCCGGCATCAGGCAGGTACTGCTGCCGGTCGACGACGAGGCGTAGGAACGTTCGCGATGAGCTCGGCCCGAGCAGGCCTTACCGACTCAAGGAACACACCTCGCTTCAGAAGGGACGATGCGCCGGCAACGGCATCCGGCGAGTCGCCAGTGGGCGGAGACGGAAACGTTCCGTTGTCCACCGGCGATGCATTCACCCCACGGGAACTCGCGGCTTGGCAAGGGCTTCTTGAGGTCCACGCGCACGTGCTCCGCCA
>DATANP010000627.1:0-8832 GCA_036266195.1 Thermoanaerobaculia bacterium
TTGCGGCCGGGGGCGATGCCGGAGAAGCCGGTCACCTTGTCCAACTGGCACAGCAGGCAGTCCTTGGCGCGGTCGGTGACCTTCGAGGAGATGCGGGTCCGTACGCTGCGCGGGTAGCTGCGGAAGGCTTCGAAACCCCAGGTCTGCGGGGCCTCGGTGCGCGGGAAGCGGAGCTGTTTGAAGGGGATTGCCATCTCCACGACGTAGCCGGTCTCGGTGATCCGCCCCTGGGAGGCCCAGATGGCGTCCCAGGAGAAGTCCTCGGCGGCGTCGATCTCGGAGAACGTGGCGTCCACCTGCACGCCGAGCGGGTTGACCCGGAACTGGAAGGCGCGGCGCTCGTCGTTGAAGGTGTCGAGGATGATGCCCACGTGATCATCCTGATTGAACGCAAGGATGGCGTCGCGGTCCATCAGGTGTGAGCGGATGGTGCCCGGCTGCGGATCCTCGGCGCGGAAGGCGACGTAGAGCGCCTCGCCGTCGAACGTGACCAGGGCATCGGTCTTCACGGACGGCGGCGTGTTGTCGCCGGGGAACCATTCATAGCGGAGGTCCACCACCAGGGCGGACTTCCAGGCCTCCTCGTCGAGCACGCCGTCGACCTTGATGGGCGAGGTGGCGCGGGTGACGTCGAAGTGGCGCCTGGCCAGGGGAGCCGGCGTTTCCGGGGGAGACGGAGCCTGCGCCACGGCGGGTCCGGCCAGAAGGAGCAGGGCCGCACAGAGCGACCGCACGTTGTCTGCGTTCATGATCGGGATCTCTCCAGAAATCGAGGATTCACTACGCCGGCGCGGCCGTAGGCTGCGCCTCTTCGTCTTTTTTCTCTTCGGCCTTCGGCGGCGGCGCGGCCTGTCTCTTCGGCGCGTCCGGCAGCTCGGCTTCGACGTTGCGGACGCGCGGGTTGAGGAACCCCCAGAGCGCGGCCAGGCCGGGCACCGCGGCGAAGGTCAGGAACATGAGGCCGATGCCGCGGCCGGGGCCCACGCCCACGAGCCGGCCGATGGCGGTGTCGGCCAGCGCGCCTCCCGGCAGGAGCAGGGGGATGAAGACCTTGTCCGCCAGCGGGCCGGCGCTGAAGTCGCCAATCGGCGTGGTGAACTGCGCGATCATGCGGCGCATCGCGAACACGCGGCCCTGCACGTCGCCCGGCGTCTTGCTCTGCCAGATCGCGGTGCTGGAACCGTTCATGATCGGGATGGCGATGTACCAGAGGAGCACGCCCGCGCCGACGAGAACGAGCGACGGGCGGGCGCCGACGAGCACGAAGCAGATGCTGATGACGAGCCCCATGGAGAGCACGCCATAGACCCGCGGCTTGGGTCCGCCCGTGGCGGTCATGATGGCGCCGCCGACGAGCATGCCCACGCCGACCAGCGAGCTGATGGTGCCGACGATGGCCTTGGAGCCGGTGAAGGCGAGGACCATCGGCACGATCGCGACGCCGCAGGTGCAGAGCGCCAGGTTGAGCACGGCGAAGAAGAGCAGCAGGCCGAGGAGGCCCGGGCGCTCGCGGATGAAGGTCCAGCCGTAGCCAGCCTCCTTCCAGAGCGAGCCCTTGGCCTTGCTCGCCCCGGCGCTCGTCTCCGGCCGCGGGATGTGGACCATGAGCAGCGTGGCCGCGGCGAAGAGGAAGGTCGCGAAGTCGACGAGCAGCACGCCCCAGACGTTCACCACGCTCAGGAGCAGCCCGGCGAGCGCCGGCGCCGCGATCGTGCTCCCCGCCTGGCCGAAGTCGAGCATGCCGTTGACCCGGCCGTACTGACTGCGGTCGACCAGCATGGTGATCGACGAGATGTAGGCCGGCCATTGGAAGCTGCTGAACATCGCGTTGAGCGCGGCGCCGATGTAGATGTGCCACACGTGCAGCTCGCCCTTCCAGAGCAGGAAGGCATACGTGAGCGTGATCAGGCCGGGGCCGAGGTCGGTGAAGAACATCACCCACTTGCGGTCCCAGCGGTCGACCAGCGCGCCGGCGAACGGCGCGATCAGGACGCCCGGCAGGCTGGCGCACAGGATGATCAGGGTGTACTGCGTGACGGATTGCGTGCGCTCCAGCACCCAGATGCCCAGGGCGAAGCTGGTGAGCCCGGAGCCGAGCAGAGAGACGAGCTGCCCGATCCAGATCGTGGCGAAGGCCTTCATGCCTCCGGATTGCGTGTTGTCCGACATGTGCTCTCCTATCCTTCGCCCAGAGGGCGGTTGGCCCACTGCGCGGAATCGATTTCTTGCATCACGACCGTCTTCCCTCCCCCGCTCTCCTTGTGCCGGAGGCGGACGTCGTAGGAGCCGTCTTCGGCGCCTTCCGACCAGCCGATCCGCACGCGGTACGGCAGGTCCTTTTCCAGCGCCCAGAAGTCTTCTGGGTCGACGCCGGGCCGGGTGAGGCGGGCGTTCGGCACGCCGAGGACAGTGATCGCCGACGGGGCTTCTGCGGCCAGGAGCTTGCGGAGCTTCGCGGGCACGGCGTCCGGATTGCCCCACTTCAGTTGGCGCGCGGGCGGCCCCGGAACGGAGTCCGACAGATGGAGCACCGCATCGTACCGGAAACGGGTCATCTCGTTGCGCGCCCGGCCGCGCTTGAGCTGGATCTCGGCGCGGCGGACGCCTGGAAACAGTTTCGAAGCGGAGGCGAAGAGCGCGGGATGGATCACCAGCTCGCGCTCCTGCCGCACGGCGGCCCGCACCCGGGCGCGCAGATCGTCTTCGCTCACGTCGTCGTCCGCCTGCTGGGCCTGCACCGAGGCGTGGAAGGCCTCCAGGAGCGGCAGACTGCGCAGATCGCCGAGGAACAACCGGCCGTCCGGAGTCAATCTTCCGATGGCGCCGTTCACCACGCGCAGGAAGTATTCGAGGCTCGGGAAATATTGGACAACCGAGTTGAGGACGACGAGGTCGAACGCGCCTTCGACCGCGGAGAGGTCGTCGGCCGTGCTCCGGATCAGCGTGACGTTCTTCAGTCCTTCGGCTTCCACACGGCTTTGCACGTAGGCGAGCGCCTTGTCCGAAAAATCGATTCCGACATATTCAGCGTGGCGGGCCATGCGCAGCAGGAGCATGCCGGTGCCGCAGCCGATCTCCAGCACGCGGGATGGAAGCGGATCGAGCAGGCGCTCGACGGTGCGCTCGACCCACTCCTTCATCTCCGCGTCGCGGATGGCCATGCCCGTGTAGCTGCTGGTCCAGCCCGCGGTGTTGAGCGACGGGTCGCCCGGCGGTGACCCCTGGGTTCCCTGGGCGTAGGCGTCGCTCCACAGGTCGCGCCAGCGGCGCAGGTGGGCGGTCTCCTGATCAGGCACGGGCACGGTAGTCCTGTACGAACCAACGCAGCACCTCCTCGCAGCGGCGCGCGAGGGGCTGGATGGTCTCCTGCTTGTGGAGGTTGGTGTTGTACTCCCACTTGATCAGGACCTTGTCCTCGATGATGTGGCCGCCGATGGTGATCGGGCACATGCGCTTCGTGGTGCGGTCCTGGTGGTAGCCGCCGAAGTTCTGGATCTTCTTGAGCCGGCCCAGTTCCTTGGCGTTGTCGGGTCCCATGTAGTTGAAGAAGACCTGCGGCTCCAGCGCCTTCGCGAGGTGCCCGGCGATGTCGGGGTCGTTGCTCAGGTAGCGCAGGATGCCGTAGCCGGTTCCGCCGTGCGGGACGCGGCGGAGCTGGCGGTTGAGCTCGCGCGCGCTCTCGACGAGATTCGGGTTCGGCCCCATGTCGAGGAGCACCGGGTAGATGGTGTTGAACCAGCCGATGGTGCGCGTGAGGTCCATGTCGTCGTAGAGCGCTTCGCGGCCGTGGCCGAGGAGCAGGATGGGCAGCGAGCGCGAGCCGATCCAGCCTTCGAACGCCGACAGGATGGCGGTCACCAGGATGGCGTCGATCTGCACGCCGTGGAAGCGCGGGACCTGCTGGAGCAGGATGTTGCTCTCTTCCAGGTCCAGCTCGGCGCGCTCGATTTTTGCCGAGATCCAGTCGTTCGGCCCGAGGTCGTGATTCATCGGGAACTGCGGCGGGTTGAGCGGCGCCTGGGCGAGCCAGTAGTCCCTCTCCTGCTGCGGCATGCCGCCCGGCTGCGCGCGCTCGGCGAGGCGCTCGGCCCACTGCTTCGCCGAGGTGGTCTTGCGGAAGATCTCGATCGGCTTGCCCTCTTCGAGCCGGCGGTAGGCCGCGTCCACGTCGTCGAGGAGGATCTGCCAGGAGCCCACGTCCGCGGCCATGAAGTGGGCGGTCATGAAGAGATAGCGCACCTTGCCGGGCTCGAAGTCATAGGCGACCGTGCGCACCAGGTTGCCTTCCGTCATGGTGAAGCTGATCACCTGGCTGCGGATGGCGGCGGCCATGGTCGGAAAGCGCTTGTCCTCAGGCAACGCCGAGAGGTCGACGCGCAGGAGGTTAATTGGAGCGCCTGGAGGATCGATCACGAGCCGTGGAGCCGGCTCCACGCGCACGCGCAGGTTGTCGTGGCGCAGCATGGAGTGCTCCAGGGCCGCGGCGAAGAGGGCGAGGTCGAGATCGCCTTCCTTGGGCTCCAGGAGGGTGCCGATGCTGTGGTAGTCCGGGTTGGCGTGGCGCAGCTCCAGGAAGTGCAGCTCGGCCGGGGTGAACGGCTTCGGGCCGGTGATCACGTCCTGTTCCGCAAGGATTTCGGTGGTGCCGGCCACGGCGGCCAGCTCGGCCACGGTGCGGTGCTGGAAGACCTGCTTGGTGGTGATGCCCATGGCGGCCTTGTTCGCCTTGGTGACCACGCGGATGACGAGCAGCGAGTCGCCGCCCAGCTCAAAGAAGTCGTCGTTGATGCCGACCCGCTCCATGCCGAGCAGCTCCTGCCACAGCTCGCAGAAAAAGGTTTCCTTCTCGTCGCGCGGCGCCACGTACTCGCGCGCGGCCGCGGACTTGTCGGGCGCCGGCAGGGCGCGGCGATCCACCTTGCCGTTCGGCGTGAGCGGCATGGCCTCCAGGAAGGTGAAGAGGGCCGGGATCATGTATTCCGGCAGCTTCTCCTTGAGATACGCCCGCAGGTCGGTGACCGACGGCGCTTCTCCACTGGCGACCAGGTAGGCGGCGAGCCGCTTGTTGCCGGGCGTGTCCTCGCGGGCCACGACCACGGCCTGGGCGATCGACGGATGTGCCGCGAGCGCCGCCTCGATGTCGCCCAGCTCGATGCGGAAGCCGCGCACTTTCACTTGATGATCGATGCGGCCCAGGAACTCGACGCGGCCGTCGGGCAGGCGCCGCGCGAGGTCGCCGGTGCGATAGAGCCGCGCTCCAGGTTCCTCCGCGAAGGGGTGAGGAATGAAACGCTCGGCCGCGAGGTCGGGCCTTCCGCGATACCCGCGCGCGAGGCCGGCGCCGCCGATGAGCAGCTCTCCGGGCACGCCCACGGGCACGGGGTTGAGGCGCTGCGAAAGCATGTAGATGTCGGTGTTTTCGAGCGGCCGTCCAATGGTGATCGGCCCCTCCTGCCCCACCTCGTCGAGCATGGACCAGATGGTGGCCTCGGTCGGTCCGTAGACGTTCCAGAGCGAGCCGCAGGCGCCGAGGATCTGGCTCGCGAGATCGCGCGGCAACGCCTCGCCGCCGCAGAGGATCCTGAGGTTGCGATTGCCGAGCCAGCCGGCGCCGAGGAGCAGGCGCCAGGTGGCGGGCGTGGCCTGCATGGCGGTGACGCCGCGGCGGTCGATCACCTCGGCGAGCTGCTCGCCGGCCTGGGTGGTGTCGCGCGACACCAGGATCACCTTGGCGCCGACCACGAGCGGCAGATAAAGCTCCAGGCCCGCGATGTCGAACGACAGCGTGGTGACCGCGAGCAGCACGTCGGAGCTGGTGAGGCCCGGCTTGCGGCTCATCGAGAGCAGGAAGTTGACCACCGACGCGTGCGTCACCAGCACGCCCTTGGGTTTGCCGGTCGAGCCGGACGTATAGATCATGTAAGCCACGTTCGCCGGGTCGGCGAGCGGCGCGAGCGGTTCGCCGCTCTCGGAATCGATCACTTTCGCGTCGCGATCCACGGCCACCGTGCGAGCGCTGCTCTTCGGAAGCTTTTCGATCAGCCGCTCCTGGGTGAGGAGCACGGGCAGGCCCGAGTCCTCCAGCATGTAGGCGAGGCGCTCCAGCGGGTATTCGGGATCGAGCGGCACGTAGGCGCCGTCGGACTTGAGCACGGCGAGCACCGAGATCAGCATCTCCAGCGAGCGCTCCATGGCGACGCCCACGAGCGTCTCGGGCCCGACGCCGAGCCGCCGCAGGTGGCGGGCCAGGCGGTTGGCGCGCTCGTTCAGCTCGCGATAGGTGAGGACGGTCCCCTCCATCTCCACCGCGGGCGCGTCCGGAGATTCGGCCACGCGCTGCTCGATCAGGCCGTGCAGGGTGGAATGCGGCAGATCGACGCGGGTGGCGTTCCACTCGACCAGCTCGCGGCGGCGTTCGTCGTCGGAGAGGAGCGGCAGCTCGGAGAGGCGCAGACCGGGGTCCGCGGCCACGGCGGCGAGGAGCGTCCGGAAGTGGCCCACGAGACGCTGCAGGGTCAAGCGGTCGTAGAGGTCGGAGTTGTATTCGACGAAGCCGTCGAGGCCGTTCTCCGTCTCCGTGAGATAGACCGTCATCTCCATCTTGGAGGTGCGGCTGTCGATCGGCACGGCGGCGAGCTTGAGGCCGGAGAGGTTCATGGCCTTGCCCGGCGCGTTGAGCAGGATGAGCATGACCTGGAAGAGCGGCGTGCGCGCCATGTCGCGCGGCGGGTTCAGCTCGTCCACCAGCTTTTCGAAAGGCACGTCCTGGTACGCGTGGGCGTCGAGCGATACCTCGCGCTCGCGGGCGAGCAGCTCGCGGAACGTGGGATCGCCGGAGAGGTCGGTGCGCAGCACCAGGGTGTTGGCGAAAAATCCGATCAATCCCTCGATCTCGGGCCGCCGCCGGTTCGCGATGAGGGTGCCCACCGCGACGTCCTCCTGCGTGGTCCAGTGATGCAACAGCGCCTTGAAGGCGGCGTTGAGCACGATGAACATCGTCGAGCTTTCGCTCTGCGCCAGCGCCCGGAGGCTGCCCGAAAGCGCCTTGTCGAGCACGAGCGGCACGGCGGCGCCGTTGTGCGTGCGCACGGCCGGGCGCGGCCGGTCGGTGGGCATCTCCAGCGGCGGCACGGAGGCGAGCTGCCGGCGCCAGTAGGCGAGCTGCTCTTCGAGCACGGCGCCCTGGAGCCATTCGCGCTGCCAGAGGGCGAAGTCGAGATACTGGATGGGCAGCTCGGGCAGTGGCGAGGGCTGGCCCGCGGCGAACGCGTCGTAGATCGCGGCCAGCTCGCGCGCGAAGATGCCCTGGGACCAGCCGTCGTAGGCGATGTGGTGGACGTTGTAGTACAGGAGGTGCTCGGTCTCTCCGGTGCGGTAGAGGCGGCAGCGCATGAGCGGCCCGAGCGTGAGATCGAACGGCTCCTTGGCGTCGGCCGCGGCCATGCGCAGGGCCTCGCCCCAGGCATCTTCCAGTTTCTCCACCCGATCGCGGACGTCGAGGAAGGGGACCTCCATGTCCACCACCTGGGCGATGACCTGGGCCGGCGTGCCCTCCTCGGAGCGGAACGTGGTGCGCAGGGTCTCGTGGCGGCGCACCACCTCGCGCAGGGCGCGCTGCATCACGGCCGGGTCCATCTCGCCGGTGATGCGCAGGGCCTGCGGGATGTTGTACTCCGGGCTCTCGGGTTCGAAATGGTTGAGGAACCAGAGGCGCTGCTGGGCGAACGAAAGCGGGTGCGACTCCTTCGCGCGGCTCTGGCGCGGGATGCCGGCAGCGGCCGGGGTCTCGGCCGGCTCCTTCTCCTTCTGCTTCTGGAGCTGCTGGAAGAGCAGGGCCCGCTTCTCCGGCGGAAGCTCCGCAAGGCGCTTGCTGAGGTCGACTGCGCTCATGAAAACCGTCTCCTGTGTCCTATTCCAGCTCGGCAAGCAGCCGGAGAAGCATCTCTTCGTCGGCCCGTTCCAGGCCCTTCTGAACGATGGTTTCGGCGAGGCCCGCCACGGTCGGGGTGTTGAACATCGAGCGCAGGGGAAGCTCCACGCCGAAGGCCTCCTGCACGCGCGAGAGCACCTGGGTCGCCATCAGCGAATGGCCGCCCAGCTCGAAGAAGTTGTCCGTGGCTCCCACGCGCTCGACGCGCAGCACCTCGGCCCAGATCGCGGCGAGCTTCGCCTGCACCTCGCCCTCGGGCGCCACGTACTCCCGGCCCAGCTCCGGCCTGCCGCCGCCGGGCGCGGGCAGGGCCTTGCGGTCCACTTTGCCGTTCGGCGTCAGGGGTAGTGCGGGCAGGGCCACGAAGTGGGACGGGATCATGTAGTCGGGCAGCTCCTCGCGAAGCGCCGCCCGCAGGTTGCCGACGCTCGCGGCTTGCCCCTCGGCAGCCACGTAGTACGCGGCGAGCTGCGCTTCCTCCCTGACAACGACCACGCACTGCGCCACGGCCGGATGCCGGGCGAGCGCGGCCTCGATCTCTCCCAGCTCGATACGGTAGCCGCGCACCTTGACCTGGAAATCGGTGCGGCCCACGTAGACTGTGCGGCCGTCGCGCAGATGCCGTGCGAGGTCGCCCGTGCGATAGAGGCGTGATCCAAGAACCTGACTGAATGGATCGGGCACGAAGCGCTCGGCCGTCAGCTCGGGTCGCTTGAGATAACCCCGCGCCACGCCCGCGCCGCCGAGGTACAGCTCGCCGGCCACGCCGACCGGCACGGGGTTGAAGTGGCGGTCGAGCAGGTAGAGGCCGGTGTTGTCGATCGGTTTTCCAATCGGGACGGAGCCGCCCGGACCGGCCGGCACCTTCACGGGCTCGACGGTCGACCAGATCGTGGTCTCGG
>DATANP010000628.1:0-2639 GCA_036266195.1 Thermoanaerobaculia bacterium
TGCGGGCGTGCAGGTCGATTCCGCAGTAATGCTGGTGCTGTTGGGTGTAGAATCTCATCGAGGCCTCCTTGGTCAAAGGGTTTCCCATCCTAGACAGCCTACCGTGTGGGTAGGCCGGAGGGGGCCTCAAATCAGTATCCCGGGCCTGAACCGGACGGCACCGCTGGCGCGGCGCCGCGCGGTTAGGCCCCTAAGCGTTGGGCGCCAAGGGAGACTTTCATGAGTTCGGATCCTGCTTACCAAACGATGAACGACGAAATCCGGACAAAATTACTTCTGCCCGAGGATGAACTCCTCGTTGAAGTTGGGCAGTCTCTTGGCAAAGGCGCAACTTTCACTGACGCCTTGAAACGCGGTCGGAAGGTCGTTGACAACCTTCGGCGCGAGTTGCAGACAGGTGTCTGCTCAAGCGAAAAGGTCATTGCCTGTTATAAGGCCGCGAAATCCGACGAGGTCGCTCTCGTCGCCGCCATCGTTGATACCATAGCCGGAGCGCTACATGGAATTCCGCCCGTGACCATTGCCGTATTGCTGTACCGGACTGGCCTGACGAAGTACTGTGGCCCTAACTGGCCACCGGGAGGTCTGGCCCACTAGACCAAGCCAAATAAAGTGCCTGGGGATTTTGGGAAGAAGGCGAGATGAGGACTCTTCCGCACCAGTCGGCATCGACCTCCTGGGCGTTGGATGAGTCGTTTCGGGCCCCAAGCCGCTGATCTCTGTGGAGAACGCAGAAAATTGGGGCGAAGTTTTTACAGATTTGAAGTAGAAATCTCTACGGGCCCGTGTCGGGCTGTCGTCTGGATACACCTCCTCTTACTGCTACTCTTCAAGAGCGCGCAAAAAGAGACTGTAGTACGTAGAGTCTGCCGTCCGCCGCCGCGATCAGGGTGGGCCGACTCCTTCCGCCGCTACGAAGGGCAGGCCTGGTGGAAACGAGCCCATCGGGAAGCACGCCATGCGGTCTCCCGACCGCAGCCGCTCGGAGGCTTCCCGGAATGCGGCCACGAAGATGGCATAGGCCTCTCGGAAAGCCTTGCGCACGGCCCGGGTAGCCGCGTGATAGAGCGGCGCCGGAGATTTCTTGCTTTGCGCCGGACGCGTCTCGGGGCTCTGGCGCAGAATGCCGGCGACGCCCAGAGGCACACGGCCGCTCAGGGCAAGCGCGGCGGCCGCCTCGCTTTCTATTGCCTCCAACAGGTCGGCGACCCGCTGCCGATAGGCCTCGGGAGTGAGGTGAGCCCAGCAAGGCAGAGGCGACAGTTCGAGCGCCTGCTCGGTGGCATAGGTCAACCGCCCGAAGCTCTCACCACGGTTGCGGGCAGCAAACTCCTTCGTGCGATCGAACCAGAGGCCGCGAATCGGCTCGCCAGCCAGGATCTCTCTCACGCTGTGAAGGCCGGGCCATTCCCTGGCATGGGCCACGAGCCCCTCCTTGACGCCATGAGCCAGGAGATAGCGAAGGCGGTCGACCTGGGCGGGTTCCTCTTCGCTGACCGGGATGGCCTGATAGCGCCGTCCCCAGACCGTGCCTCGTCGCCTGTGTAGCCGATTGACCTCGAGAGCGAGGTTGGTATCCACGTACCCCATGAAGTCGGCAAGTTGCTTGGCATTGTCGACCGAGACCAGGAGGTGGAAGTGGGAGGACATGACAACCGCGGCATGAACACGGATCGGAACCTTCGCCTGGGCTCGGCCCAGGACGCCTCCAACAATTTCGTTCAGGGAAGGGCTCGGGCGGAGCAGGAACTGGGACTGGAGAGTCCGGACCGTTACCTCTACGAGCGAGCCCCGATCGGGGATGAAGCGCACACGTCGGCTCATACCCGCGCTAAAGACGGAAAAAGCGGGGCGAATGTCATTTCAGAATAAGTTGTAATTTGCGTTCCAGAATCACCTGGCCCTTCTTCCGGCCGCTGGACTTTCCCCCAGAAGCTCGGAGGACTGCCGGCTATGAGCTGCGCCGAATCCAGCGTGGTTTGATGCCGACCGACTGGAAGCCCATGGGAGGCGTTGGGCAAGGTGTCAACGAGATTCGAATCCATACGGATGTTGAACATAGGGTGATGTACGTGGCAAAGTTTGAAGAGGCAGTTTACGTGCTGCACGCTTTCGAGAAGCGAAGCCGGCAGACTCGTGAGACAGATCTCTCCTTGGCCCGTGAGCGCCTCAGGCAAGTCGAAGCCCTCCGCAGAGAGGAAAGGAGAAGAAAATGACTATCCGAGTTAGGCACTCAACCGGAAATATATTCAGCGATCTCGGATTTGGCGAAGACGAGGCAGAGAACCTCAAGGTCCGAGCCGATCTCATGATTGAGCTGACCAAGTTGATCGAGGTTCAGGGGCTCACACAAGTCGCCGCCGCGAAGCTCCTCGGAGTGACTCAGCCACGGGTCAGCGACCTCATGCGGGGGAAGATCGATCGCTTTAGTGTAGATAGCTTAATTGAGATGCTCGGTCATGCCGGCGCCTGCGTGTCCGTTGTGGTCACTCAGCGCAGCCAGGTTGCATAGCGGGCAGATAAAGTGTCTGGGGATTTTGGCAAGGCGCATACTCAATAAGGTGGGGTTCGTTATGGCGCAACTACCCGCACAGACTTCTGGAGGCACAATGACCCCAGACGGACTAATCGACCAGTGG
>DATANP010000629.1:0-34679 GCA_036266195.1 Thermoanaerobaculia bacterium
CCTCCGCCCTGTCGAGCAGCGCCCGCAGCTCCGGTCTCACCGTGCCCAGGCGCCGGAAGCCGCGCCGCGGCTCCGAGCCGCTGACCGTGAACCGCGACCGGGTCAGGCCGAAGTACGACCGGCGGTCCAGATCAATGGCCATCGCGCAGCTTGCGGTCGAGGAAGTCGGCCGCGGCATGGTACGCGGCCAGCCAGCTCGAGTGCAGGAGGAAGCTGTGCACCTCGTCCGGCAGCACCAGGATCTCGACGTCCACCTTCCTCTTCCTCAGCTCCTCCGCCAGATCCACGGTCTCGGTGAAGGAGACGTTGCGGTCGTCATCCCCGTGGATCAGCAGCACCGGCGAGCGCCAGGTGTCGAGCGCGGCCATGGGCGAGGACTGGAACGCGAGCCTCTCCTCCTCCGGCGTCGGGGCGTAGTCCGGGATGAAGTTCCGGATGCCCACGTTCCAGTTGTGGACGCCGTGGAAATCCACGCCGGCGGCGAAAAGGTCCGAGGCCCGCGCGAGCCCGAGCGCCGTCAGGTAGCCGCCGTAGGAGCCGCCCCAGAGGCCGATCCGGCCGGGGTCCACGTCCGGCCGGCTGCGCAGATAGAGGCCGGCGCCGAGCACGTCGTTGAATTCCGAGGCTCCGGCCGCGCCCGTGTTTTCGGCCTCGCGGAACTTCAGGCCGTAGCCGATGCCCGCCCGGTAGTTGATCGCCAGCACCACGTAGCCCCGACTCGCGAGGTACTGGTTCATGCCGTACGCATAGTTGTAGTACTGCCGGTAGTGCCAACCGAGGATCATCTGCCGGAACGAGCCGCCGTGGAGGAAGATCACCGCCGGCCGCTTCTCACCCGGTTTCAGGTCGCGGGGCTTGAAGAGCTGCCCATGGATGCGCAGACCGTCGGCCGCGGAGTAGATCACCGGCTCCGGCACGACCAGCTCGGACTCCGGGAAGGACGCGGGCACGCTGCCCGGAGCCAGCTCGCGCGCCTCGCCCGATCCCACCCGGACCATGGCCTGGGCCTGGCGGCGCGCGCCGGACCGGATGTAGGCCAGGGCCTTGCCATCATCCGTAATGGCCGGCATCCACTCGTTCTCGTCGCCGCGGGTGACGGCGACCGGAGGGCCGCCGGAGACGGCGACCCGCCAGAGGTGGCGGCGGTCGATATCCCCCTGGTTGGAGACCACGAGCAGCTCGCGCCGGTCCCGGGTCGGGACGACGACCTCGACCTCGAGCTCGCCCGGCGTCAGCAGGGTCGCCTCGCCCCCGGACACGGGGACCGAGTAGAGATGAAGCCAGCCATTGCCCTCCCAGGGAAAGACGAGGCGGTCGCCGGCCCCCCAGATGATCTGGTTCGCCGCCTCCATCTCATGGAATGCACTGCCCATCCCTTCGCGGGCGCGCCAGACCGTGGTCGCCTGGCCCGTGGCCGCGTCGGCCACCAGGATGGACCAGGGCTGGGTCTCGCGGTTCGGCCGGAAGAGCGGGAAGACCTTGCGCGCCGGTGTCCGGAGGAAGGCGACGCGCTTGCCATCGGGCGACCAGGCGGGCTCCCCGTCCGAATCCACGCCCGGAGCGAGCCAGCGCACGGTCTTGCCCGCCATGTCGTAGACGCCGACGAAGCTGTGGTCCCCCCGGTTGCTCACGAACGCGAGCTTCGAGCCGTCCGGCGACCAGCGCAGCGAGCCGGAGCCGCCGCGGGTCTGGATCAGCGGCGCGGGCTCGGTCTTTCCGTCGAGCGGAGCCCAAAGGATCTGCCCCTTGCGGGTGAGGGCAACGCCATCGCCGCGCGGTGACGCCGCGACCGAGCTGCCCGGCCCGATCTTCACCGGCTCCCCACCATCCGCGGACACCCGCCAGACCGCCTGCTCGGCGCCGGCCGGGTTGCTCGTGGGGTTCGGGCTCTCCCCCTGCCGGTTGCCGCCTTCGCCGCGGACATAGAACAGGGTCTTCCCGTCCGGGGTCCATTCGACGTTGCTGGGGTACTGGCCGTCCTCCTTCTCATAGCGGGTGACCTGCCGGCCGCGATAGTCGGGCGGGCTCGCGACCCAGAGGTTGAACACGCCGCGCTCGTTCTGGATCCAGGTCAGCCTGCCGCCGGAGGGCGAGGCGAGGATCTCCGAAGGGAACGGAGCGCTGAGGATCGACTCCAGGGTCGGCTTCTGAGCCGCCAGAGACGACGACAGGAGCAGCAGGGCCAGGAAGAGGCTCGTCCGTAAGGATCTCATGGCTCGCGAAGTCTATCAGCGGGGCTGGTTGATCCCATCCCTCTCTCGTCACGAGGTCGGACTCACCCTCTCGGCCTCGATGACCTGCTTCAGGCAGGCCAGCGCGGCCAGCGCCTCCCGGTGGATCCCAAGGGAAGAGAAGATCGGCACGATCTCGCGGACGAGGCGCCGGAGGTCGGCCATCCTCGACTGCTCAGCGTAGAGGGTGGCCAGCTCCAGCGAGACGAGGGCAGTGTCATACGGAATGCCCTCAGCGAGGAAGCCGTTGCGGGCCGCCTCGAAGAGCGACTCCGCGAGCCGGGTCTGACCGAGACCCTTCGCGATCTTGCCCCGGACCCACTTGCGCCGGTTCTGGATCCAGCCATCCGGGAAGTCCCGGTAGAGGGGCCGGGTATCGCGGTAGAGCTTCTGCGCCTCCAGGAAGCGCCCCATCTCGGCCAGGTTGTCGATCAGGTTATGGCGGGCGCAGAGCAGCAGGCGCGGCTCCTCCTCCGCGTCGATCAGCTCCAGGGCCTGATAGAGCAGCGGCATCGCCGCTTCGATCCGGCCGGCCATGTGGTGGATGGTGGACATCTTGACGAGGGACCTCCCGGCCTGGTGGCGGTGTCCGTGCTGCAGGAAGATCGAAACTGCCCGATGCGTGAGTTTCACCGCCTCGTCAAAGCTATGTTGATCCCGCCGTAGAGACGACTTGGCATCCAGCAAGATGGCCCGCTCGACGGCATCCTGGGTGCCCTGACGGAGGCAGGCGTCCGCCCTCTCGAATGCCTCTTCCGATCCCGACAGGTCCGACCGGACTCGGCGGGCGTTTCCAATGTGGATCCAGGCCCGGCCCCGGAGATCCTCGATCAGATCGGCGTCGTAGACCATGGGCTCCAGGATCTCGGAGAGTCGCAGGGCCAGCCTCCCCATCTCCTCGGCATGGAGGGCGTCCCGACCAGCCGTCTCCTGAGTGCGCTCGATCAGCAGCTCGAACAGGCCCCAGGTCCTGAACCGGGGATCGTTCGTGAGCAGGAGGCTGCGCTGCGCCTCCGGATGCTGCATCAGTTCCACGAACAGCGCCGGGGCCTCGGCCCGCTCCTGGGACAGGAGACGGCTGTGGGCGTTCACATCCGGCAGACTCCTCTCCAGCGCCTTGTCATAGGCGTGAAGCGACCAGCCCAGGAGCTTGCCGGTCGATCCAGATGGCTGATCCCGGAGCTCCCGGGCCCTTCGTCGACAGCTTTCACAGGAAAACAGGTGGTCAAGAATCGCGCTCTGCTCCTGGCTCAGCGACAGCATCAACTCCTGTAACAACAAATCATTCGGGTGAATCTTCAAGGAACCCTCCTATGACAGGCAATCGATGGTCAGTCGTCATCGCTTTCGCGAGCGACTGGGATCATCTCCAAAGTATAAGTTGCCGCAGGGGGGGTAAATCAGGACAAAAAAATGGGTGCCGATTGAAATCGACACCCAGACTAACGCCGAAACGGCTCCGGCCGCGCAGCTTACATCCAACGGACTAGCCGCCATTCGGATCGATGTAGCCGCCACCGTTGGTTGTGGGACCGCCGTTCGGATCGATGTAGCCTCCACCATTGGCTGTCGGACCGCCGAGCGGATCGATGCCGGCGCCCGCGTTGTCCCAGATCGAGCGCAGACCGGCTCCCGTCTGCGACACCAGCGAGACGATCCAGGCGACGAAATCTCCTCCGCTCCTGGTCTCGGCGCGCGGGCCCAAGGCCGAAGCGGCTCCCGTCATGCCGAGGGTGAGCACGAGGACGACCGCAACCACACGGAAGTTTCTGGACATCATGTCTCTCCTCACGACGGCCAACCCGGCGGCCTTCATGGCCGGAAGGGGGCCGTCAGGGGAGAGTGACGGTTTTGGCCGAAACCGTACGGTCTTCGGGAAAACTTTACGAAAGCTGCGATTGCGTCAACGGAGAATGCGCTAAGGTGATGTCCCTTCCGGCGGCTGGAGGGTAAAGCCGAGCTGGCGGTAGAGCTCGACCTGGTCGTTGATGATCCAGGTCTCCCGGATCTTTCCGCCGGAGACGCGGAAGATGGTCATGCCCGTGATGCGGACCTTGTGGGCAGGCGCGCCCTGCTCCTCCTTGGTGGCGGCGTTGACCGTGTAGCGGGCCACCACCTTGTCGCCCTCGCCGATCAGATCGTCAATCACGTACTCGACGGTCGGGAAGGTGGAGCGGATGCGCTCCTGGGCCTTGCGGATCACCGCCGGCCCAGCGTCCCCGGTGACCAGGCCGGGGGTGTTGTCGACGAAGTCCGGGGCGAGCATCTCGTCGAGCTTGTCCAGCTTGTTGGCGGACAGGACCTCCGAGATGTAGCGCTTCACCAGCTCCTTATTGGAAGCGATACTCGCCTCGACCGGGTCCGGGGCGGGAGCCTGCTGGGCCGAGGCTGCGACGGAGACGAGGAGCAGGATGGCAAATCGGCGAAGCATGGCCGGACCTCAGCGGGCGAAGCGCGCCACGAAGGCACTGCGCTTGTCGGGGCTGCTCCAGGTCATGCCCAGGCCCTTGCCGCGGAAGGCATGGGCCAGGGTCACGGCCGGTACGGCGTCCTCCACCGGGGTCAGCGGCGGATAGTAGACCTCCTCGTTGCCGCAGAGGTGGTCGCCGTGGTTGAGACCGCGCGTCCGCAACTCGACCACGTCGCCGGCCCTGAGCGAGGCGTTCCCTCCGGCGTGGTGATCATGATCGTGTCCGCCCCCGACCACCGCCATCTCGATCGGCGCCTGGGTGACGGAGACCACGTTGCCGAGCAGGTCGCCGGCCATCTCGCGGGCGAAGCCGACCAGGGCGTCCCGCTGCTCGGGGGTGGCCCGCTCGTCCACGACCACCACGGCCTGCGCGGGATACGGGTGGCCGAACGGATCGCCCAGGGTCGCCGCGGCGCGCACCGCGGCCACGACCGCGAGGCCGTCCACCGCCACGCCCTTCCAGGAGCCCTCGCTCACCCGCCAGGCCAGCACCGCCTCGCGGCCGGCCAGGTTGACCTCGCCGTTGGCGAAGCAGGGGCCGGTGTAGACGTCGGACGTCCGGGCCTCCAGGTAGTCGCCCGTGATCGCCGCGGACGCCGGAAGCGCCACGATCAGCAGCAGACAGGCGCTCAGCAGGGTTCTCATGAACTTCACCTCCACGAAGAGCTTACCAGGGCTCGTGGCAACCGCGCCCCTCGCAGCAGCTCTCCTCGTCGGCGACGCGGCCGTCCGGACCCAGGCAGGTCATGGTCCGGCTGCACCAGTACAGGCCGTCCCGCATGTTCGGGATCGTCGGATCGGGCTCGACGTCGATGAACATCCCCTTCCAGCGCAGGCAGCAGCAGCATCCGGCGCTCTTGGATCGGGTCACCGCGGGAGTGATCTCCATGTCAGGCCTCCATCCCGGCCGCTTCGAGCAGCGCTCTCTTGACCGCCACCCGCGCGAGCTGGACCTTGTACCGGTTCCTCGACAGCGGTTTCGCGCCCTGGATCGCGGCCTCGCCGGCCTTCTCAGCCAGCGCCCGGTCGAGCGTCTTGCCGGCCAGAAGCTCCTCCGTGGCCTTGGCCGTCCAGGGGATCGGCGCCACTTGGCCGAGCACCACTCGGGCCCGCTTCACTGTGGCGCCGTCCATGTCCAGGACGACCGAGGCCGTGGCGAGCGACCAGTCGAGCGTCTCGCGCTGGCGCACCTCGTAGCTCGCGACCCGCAGGCCGGATGCCGCCGATATTGGGGGCACCACGATCTCGGTGACGATCTCGCCAGGCGCCAGGTCGTGCTCCCGCTCCCCCTCCTTCTGCGGGATGCGGAAGAAGCGCTCCAGCTCCATCCGGCGCTCGCCCTGGGGTCCAAGGACGGCGATCTGGGTGCCGAGCGCCACCAGCAAGGGGGCGACGGTCGAAGGCGTCACGAAGTACGCCGGACCATCGCCGAAGATGGCGTGGTAGCGGTTGTCGCCCTCGACCGCCATGGACTTGCCGTCCTTCATGGGCAGGAGTCCGAAGCCGTTGCGGAAGTACCAGCAGCGCGGCCGCTGGCAGAGGTTGCCCCCGACCGTGGCCACGTTGCGGATCTGCGGACCGGCCACGCGGCCGAACGCTTCCGCGAGGGCCGAGTAGTCGAACTTGAGGGTCGGTTCGGATGCGACCTCGTCGATCGTGGTCAGGGCGCCGATCCGCAGCCCGACCTTCGGGTCCCAGCGGATGCCCTGCAAGTCGCGCAGGTCCTTGAGGTTGACCAGCCGGTTCGGGGTCTCGACCTCGTCCTTCATCAGGGCGAGGAGGTCGCTCCCCCCGGCGAGCGGCGCGCTCCCGGGGGTCAGCAGCTTCAGGGCCTGCGCCGCAGTGGTGGGGCTCGCGTACTCGAAGGCGCGCATCAGGCCTTCCCTCCTCTGGCGGCGTCCAGTGCATCCAGGACCCGCTGCGGCGTGAGCGGCAGGGTGGGGACGCGCACGCCGAGCGCGTTGGCCACGGCGTTGGCGATCGCCGCGCCCGGCGAGATCACCGGCGGCTCGCCCAGGCCGATCACCCCGCGCTCGTCGTAGCCCGGCCCGGTCATCATGTGGACGACCAGCTCGCCCACGTCGCCGATGCCGGCCAGCCGGTAGGACTCGAAGTCCACGTTGAGCATGGTGCCGGTCAGCGGGTCGGTCACCTTCTCCTCGGACAGGGCGTAGGAGACGCCCATGATCAGGGAGCCGTAGACCTGGCTCTCGGCGGTCTTCAGGTCGATGATCAGGCCGCAGTCCTGCACGGCGACCATCTTCTCCATCCTGACCACGCCGGTCTCCTCGTCCACCGTGACCTCGGCCATCTGCACCCCGCCCGCGCCGCTGTTGGTCAGCTCGGGCTCGCCCTGGGCTCCGGGGTTGGAGCCGCTGGCGTTGACCGGGTTGGTGCCCAGGGACTGGCGCCAGGTGAGCGACTTGGAGGGATCTCCCTGGACGCGGATGACGCCGTCCACGGCTTCGAGCTGGTCCGGGTTGACGCCCAGCTTCGGCGCGGCCTTCTCGAAGACCTGGACCAGCGCGTTCTTGGCCGCCCGCCGGGTCGAGGAGCTGATGCCGCCGACCGTGGTGCTGCCGCCGGAGCCGCCGGACGCCGGAAGCTTGCTGTCGCCGATCTGGACCTTGACCGCCTCCAGGGGGAGCCCCAGGGTCTCGGCCAGGACGATGGCGATGACCGTGCGCGTGCCGGTGCCGAGGTCCTGGGTGGACATCCGGGCCTCGGTCGTGCCGTCGGGGTGGACGGTCACGTCGCAGTTGCTCCGGTGACCGCGGCCGCCCCAGGTGTGGAGCGAGAGGCCGAGGCCGTGCCGGACCGGGCCCTGGCTCGCCCCGCGCGGACGCCAGCGCTCGCGCCAGCCCATGAGCTGGTCGGCCACCTCCAGCTCCTCGACGTAGGTCTTCGAGAGATTGCCCAGGATGTCCTGGTTCTTGAGGATGAAGTCGAGCGGGTTCATCTTGAGCGCGGCGGCGAGGTCGTCGAGCGCCGACAGGCTCAGGTAGCAGGCCTGGGGGTGGCCCGGCGCGCGCCAGGCGCGGGCGCTGGCTTTGTGGGTGGGCACCGAGGTGTGCTGGTGCCGCCGGTTCGGGACCTGGAACACGTAGGGGATCGGCGGGCTGCCCGAGCCGCCGGGTCCGCCCGAGCCCCAGGACTTGGAGCGCCAGGCCGTGACCTTGCCGTCGGCCGTGGCGCCGATCTCGATCTCGGCATAGGCGGACGGCCGGTCGCCGGCCACGGTCAGCTCGGCGTCGCGCTCCAGCATGAGCTTGACCGGCGCGCCGGCCTTCTTCGCCAGCTCGGCGCCGACCACGCCCCAGCGGTCGGCCGAGAACTTGCTGCCGAAGCCTCCGCCCATGTACTCGGTGCGCACGCGCACGCTGGAGGCCGGGATCTTGAGACCTTCGGCGAGCTGCTGGGCAACCGCGGACACCGCCTGGGTCGAGCACCAGGCCGTGAGCTGATCGCCCTCCCACATCGTGACCTGGCCGTGGGACTCCAGGCAGTTGTGGGCGACGAGCGGCATGCCGTAGGTCCCCTTGATCTTCACTGCCGCCGCGGTCATGGCGGCGTCGGGATCGCCGACGACCTCCTCCTGGGCCGGCCTGGTATTGCCGGCAGTGGTCGCGTCGGCCAGGCTCTCCTCGGTGACGAAGTGGGGCAGTACCTCGTACTCGACCTTGACGGCGCGGATTGCATCCTCGGCCGTCTGCTCGGACACCGCGGCGACGGCCACGATCTCGTCGAGCGCCCACTGGATCTCGGTCCCCTCCTTCTGGATGACCTGCACGGCCTTGACGCCGGCCATGGACTCGGCGGCGGAGGTGTCGATCCGGGTGACGCGGGCGTGGGCATGCGGGCAGCGCACGAAGCGCGCGTAGAGCATGCCCGGGAAGCGGAGGTCGTAGGTGTACTTGGCGGTGCCGGTGACCTTGGCCGGACCGTCCAGGCGCGAGATGCGCTGGCCGATCAGCTTGCGGTCCTTGGCCGCGGGCCAGGAGTAGTCAACCATGGTGGCCCCCCTTGTGCTTCTTCTTGCCCTTGCCCTTGCCGCCCGCCCCGCGCTCTTCGGGCTCGGGATTGGCGGGATTGGCGGGGTTCGCGGCCTGGAGCACGGCCTTGCGCATGCCGGCGTAGGTGCCGCAGCGGCAGAAGTTTCCCGACAGGCCGTGGTGGACCTCGTCCAGGGTCGGCTGCGGGTTGACGTCGAGGAGGGCCTTGGCGGCCATGACGAAACCCGGCGTGCAGAAGCCACACTGCTGGGCGTCGTGCTCGACGAACGCGGCCTGGAGGGGGTGGAGCTTGTCGGGCCGGCCGAGGCCTTCGACGGTCTGGATCGGCCGCCCCTGGGCCTCGATCGCGAGGACGCTGCAGGAGTAGACCGTCTTGCCGTCGAGGATGACCGTGCAGGCGCCGCAGGTGCCGCGGTCGCAGACCTTCTTGGCGCCGGTGAGGTCGAGATGGTCGCGCAGGGCGTCGAGCAGCGTGACCCGCGGCTCCAGGGTGGCCTTCAGGGTCTCGCCGTTGATCTGGAAGGCCATCGGGACCGCGCCGGGCCCGACCACGCCGGCAACCGCCGCCTGGGCCGCCGGCTTCGCGTCGAGCGCCACCCCTCCGCCGAGGAGCCCCGCGCCCACCACGCCGGCCGCCGCGCCGCCGCGCAGGAAGTCGCGCCGGGAGAGGCCCTTGGTGTTGTTGGCCATACGCGTCCTCCTTGAAGGACCCAAAGGGCTTCAGGGACTGCAAGGACCCAAAGAAGCCTTCCTTTGGTCCTTGCGGTCCCTGCTGTCCTTGCAGTCCCTTTTCGTTCCTACCCTACCAGCCGCACTTCTTACCCTTGTTCTGCTCGTCGAGCCAGGTCTTGAGCGGGGCGAAGTAGTCCACGATCGCGGAGGCGTCCATCTTGTCCTGGCCGGTGACCACCTTCAGCTCCTCGGGCCAGGGGCGGCTGGTGCCCATGGCGAGCATGGCCTGGAGGCGCTTGCCGGCCTCGGCGTTGCCGTAGATCGAGCAGCGGTTGAGCGGCCCCTTGTAGCCCGCCGCCTGGCACAGCCCGCGGTGGAGCTGGAACTGGAGGATGTCCGCCAGGAAGTAGCGCGTGTACGGCGTGTTGCCGGGCACGTGGTATTTCGCACCCGGATCGAAGTCCTTCTCGCTGCGGGCCACCGGCGCCATCACGCCCTGGTACTTCTCGCGCAGCTCCCACCAGCCGGCGTTGTACTTGTCCGGCGGGATCTCGCCCGAGAACACCTTCCAGCGCCACTGGTCGATCAGCAGGCCGAACGGCAGGAAGGCGACCTTGTCGAGCGCCAGCCGCATCAGCAGCCCCAGGTCCTTCGACGTGTCGGGCACCTGCTGGATCAGGCCGATCTTCTTCAGGTACTCGGGCGTGATCGACAGCGCGATCGTGTCGCCCACCGCCTCGTGGAAGCCGTCGTTGGCGCTGTCCTGGTAGAGGAAGGGCTGTTCATCATAAGCGCGCTGGTAGAAGTTGTGCCCCAGCTCGTGGTGGATGGTCGCGAAGTCCTCGGCCTTGGGCTCGATGCACATCTTGATGCGCAGGTCGTCCTTGTAGTCGATGCTCCAGGCGCTCGCGTGGCAGACCACGTCCCGGTCGCGCGGCTTGGTGAGGAGCGAGCGCTCCCAGAAGGTGTCGGGCAGCGGCGCGAAGCCCAGCGAGGTGAAGAACGACTCGCCGTACTTCACCATCTGCTTCGCATCGGTCTTCCGCTCCTGCAGGATCTTCGTCAGGTCGTACCCCGGGTCGGCGTTCGGCGGCGCCACCAGGTCGAAGATGTTCGCCCACTCCTGCGCCCACATGTTGCCGAGCAGGTGGGCCGGGATCGGCTTGTCGAGCGGCACCACCTGGTTGCCGTACTTCTGGTTGAGGCGCGCCCGGACGTAGCAGTGCAGCGAGTTGTAGAGCGGCTGCACCTGGCCCCACAGGCGGTCCAGCTCCTTGGCGAAGTCGTCCGGCGGCATGTCGTACTTCGAGCGCCAGAGCGCGCCGGTGTCCTTGTAGCCCAGCTCGCGGGCGCCCTCGTTGGCGATCTCCACGAGCCGCTGGTACTCGTCGCGCATCGGCGGCGCGATCGAGTGCCAGCCGGTCCAGGCTTCGAGCTGCTCCTTGGGGTCGCGGCTCTCGGCCAGGACGTTCTCCAGCTCGCCCAGGTCCTTGCACTGGTCCGGCTTCGGACAGTACTTGCCCGAGCCGTACTGGGCTTCGAGGGACGCGGCGAGGCGGGTCAGCTCCGCGGTCTTCTTCGGATCGCTGGGCGCGGGCAGGGTGAGGCCGCGCTTGAGCAGGTCGAGCTGCCGGCGCAGGTCGTCGGGCAGCTTGACGTCGTCGAACTTCGACGCCTCCTTGGCGTACTCGACGGCCCGGGTCAGCGCGACCTCGTTGCGCTTGGCGGCCAGGATCTCGGTGTCGTAGGTGATGAAATTGGACTGCACCCACTGGGCCCGGCCGGCCTCGATCGACAGATCGAGCAGCTCGGCGCTGGCCTTCTCGATGAGCTTCCGGGCATCCGCCTCCGTGGGCTTGCCCTGGGCGAACGCGGGGACCGCCAGCAGGCTGAGCAGGAGACAGGCGCGGATGGGAGACGAGAGCTTCATATGTCCTCCGCAGTGTTCAAACGGGTCAGGATTCTGAGAGGATCTCCGCCATGCGCCGGAGCCCCTCGTCGAGGTTGGCGCGCGAGCAGGCGAAGGAGATCCGGATGTGGTCGTCGGCGCCGAACGCCGCGCCAGGGACCACGGCGACGTTGGCTTTTTCAAGCAGGAATTCCGAGAACGCCATCGAGCCCTGCCGTCCGGGCCGGAAGGCGCCGGCCACCTTGGGGAAGGCGTAGAACGCGCCGTCCGGCGGCCGGCACTCGATCCCGGGGATCGCGTTGAGGCGCGGCACCAGCATGTCGCGCCGGGCCTGGTACTCGGCGATCATCTCCTGCACCGCCGGCTCGGCGCAGCGCAGCGCCTCCAGGGCGCCCACCATGGCGAACGACGTCGGGTTCGAGGTGGCGTGGCTCTGGATGACCTCCACCGCCTTGACCACCGGCGGCGGCCCGAGCAGGTAGCCGATCCGCCAGCCGGTCATGGCGTAGGTCTTGGAGAACGATCCCACCAGCACCACCGTCTCCGGGAACTCGGCCGCGAGCCGCGCGGCGCTGGCGTGCGGCACCCCGTCGTAGACGAAGCGCTCGTAGGTCTCGTCCGAGATCACCAGGAGACCGCGCTCCGCGGCCGTGCGGACGATCTCGCGCAGGTCCTCGTCCGTGACGATGCCGCCGGTGGGGTTGCACGGCGAGTTCAGGAGGATGGCCCGGGTCCTGTCCGTGATCGCCTCGAGGATCGGGCCGGCGTGGATGCGGAAGCCGTCCTTCGCGCAGGTGGGGATCTCGACCGGGCGGCCGCCCGCGAAGCGGACCTGCTCCGGCAGGCTCACCCAGTCCGGCGAGGGGAGGATGACCTCGTCCCCCTCGTCCACCACCGCCAGGGCCAGCTCGAACAGGGCGGCCTTGCCGCCGACCGTGATCACCGACTGCGAGGGGCTCCACGGCGAACCGTAGCGCTTGTGGTAGTCCTCGGCCACCGCGGACCGCAGCTCGGGCGTGCCGCTCCCCTGGGTGTAGCGGGTGAACCCGGCGTTCAGCGCGCCGCAGGCGGCGTCCACGGCGACCGCGGGCGAGCGGAAATCGGGCTCGCCGGCGCCGAAGTCCACCACCGGCACGCCGCGCGCCTTGAGCTCCAGGGCCCGGCGGGAGACCTTCAACGTGGCCGACTCACCGATGCGGGAGACGCGGTTCGAGAGCTTCACGGGCGCGGATCGTATCACCGGTTGATCGAGGGAGGATGGGATCCATCCCCCTCTCCCCCTGAGGGCCGGGGAGAGGGGGAACGAGATCAACTACGGGTTCAGCTAGGCCAGCGGGACCAGACGCTGCACAGCGCGGCCATGTCCAGCGGTTTCAGGCTGCGGTTCACTCCGGCATAGACCGGGTTCATGATCGCCTCGAGCGGCGGACCGACGTGCCCCAGGCCGAGCGAGTGGCCGATCTCGTGCAGGGCGACCGACTCCAGGTCGAGGCTCCCCTTGGCGCCCAGGAGCCACGAGAAGCCGTCGTTGTAGTAGATCTCGTTGGCCGCGGTGTCGAGATAGCCGTCCTTGTTGACGTCGCTGGGCTGCCCGTCCGGGCCGACGAAGACGAACGTCACCGAGAAGGCCAGGACCGTGTCGCCGCTGCCGGGTCCGTTCACGGCGTCGAAGAAGGCCGGGGGCATGAAGCCGGCGTGCACCACGTCGGCGAGACGCCAGTCGCCGTAGCCGCCGAAGCCGAGCAGGCCGTCGAAGATGTCGGGGTCCGCTCCGTTGTAGGGCCGCTTCACGATCTTCGTGCCGCTGAGGCAGGACTGGGAGGCCCAGCTCCTCGTGGCGCTGTCGAGGCTCGCCTCGGCCGCAACCGGGTTGAGGGTCGAGGAGATCCCCTGCGTGTCAACCAGATAGGTGATGTTCGCGCCGTCGGCACGGCGGCGGGAGTCGCCGGCGACCCAGCGGAAGGGCTGGCGATGAAGGCGCGTGCTGGCGCGGCCTTCGCCGAGAGTGAGGACCTCGATCTGCTCGACCCGGAGATCCATCCAGAGAGCCTTGAGGTCCCAGTTGTACTCCTGCATCGTCTCGATCGTGTACGGGTCTCCCTCCTGTGCCCTGGAGGCTACCGGGGCGAGGAGCGTGATCAGTGTGCCCAACGCAAGAACGGCCTTCCTGTTCATCCCATCTCTCCTTTCCAACCGACCGACATTTAGACTTCATAAGAAGACATCAGAACGTCCGGCGCCCGGGACCACCGCGGCCCCGCTGGGCCTTCCATACATAAGGTGCAGCGAGACCGCAAAAAGAAGACGGTCCGGCCCAGGGAAGCTCACCGCGGGTCCCGGGTGTTATCTTGGTCGCCATGAAGATAACGCAAATCTCCTGCGCCGCGACCCTGCTTGCGGCGATTCTGACAACCGGCCCCGCCGTGGCGCAGCCCGCCCGGCCGGAACAGGCCGACCTGAGCCTGACCGCCGACCGCACGGCCTACGAGCCGGGCGAGACCGCGCGCATCGCCGCGAAGGTGACCGTCGAGGACGGGTGGCACGTCAACAGCAACACCCCGACCTTCGACTACCTGATCCCCACCAGGCTGGACCTGGAGCTGCCGGAGGGCTGGCCCGACGAGACCGTGCGCTACCCCAGGCACGAGATGAAGACCTTCGCCTTCGCGGACCAGCCGCTGGCCGTCTACGACGGCGAGTTCGTCATCCTGTCCGAGGTCAAGGTCCCGGCCGGCGCGGCCAAGGGGTCCGTACCGATCCGCGCCGCCTTGCGCTATCAGGCCTGCAACGACTCTCAGTGCCTTCCTCCGGTGACCACGGATGCCACGATCACCTTGACCGTAGGTCCCGGCGGCACGCCGATCGAGAGCGACCTGTTCGGCGCGTCTCCCTCTCCCCCGGAACGGGGGAGAGGGTCGGGGAGAGGGGGATCGGGATCAAACCTTGGGGCGATGCTGGTCCTGGCGCTCCTGGGCGGGCTGATCCTCAACGCCATGCCCTGCGTGCTGCCGGTGCTCTCGCTCAAGGTCTTCGGCCTGGTGCGGAGCGCAGGGCAGGGTCGGTCGGAGGTCGTCCGGGGGGCGCTGGCAACGGCAGCCGGCATCGTGATCTCCTTCCTGGCGTTGGCGACCGTGGCCATCGCGGCGCGCGCCGCGGGCGCGGCCGTGGGCTGGGGCATCCAGTTCCAGCGTCCCGGCTTCGTCGCCTTCCTGGCCGTGGTCGTGGTGCTCTTCTGTCTGAACCTCTGGGGCCTCTTCGAGATTCCGCTGCCGCAGCGCCTGGCGCGCCTGGGCGGCTCCGGCCCGCGCGAGGGCATGGCGGGCCACTTCGCCTCGGGCCTGTTCGCCACCCTGATGGCGACCCCCTGCTCCGCCCCCTTCCTGGGCACGGCCGTGGGCTTCGCGCTGGCGCAGCAGGCGCCGGTGATCCTCGCCATCTTCGCGGCGGTGGGCCTCGGCATGGCCCTCCCCTACCTGCTGCTGGCCGCCGCGCCCGGCACGGCCCGCTTCCTGCCGCGGCCCGGCGAGTGGATGAACACCCTGCGCGGCATCATGGGCTTCCTGCTGGCCGCGGCCGCGGTCTGGCTGTTCTACGTGCTGTCGAGCCAGGTCTCGCCCGAGCGGGTGGCCGCCATCGAGCTGGGTCTCCTCGCCTTGAGCCTCTTCCTCTGGCTCCGCCACCGCCACATGACCTCGGGCAGCCCGAAGCGCAGGATGAGATGGCTGGCGGAGATCGGTATGATCGCGGCCGTGGCCCTGACGGTGGGCATCGCGGCCATCGCTCCGGCCACGGGAGCGACGAAGGACCCGCGACTGGCGGCCGAGCAGTCAGCCGGCCTGATCTCCTGGGAGCCCTGGGAGCGCGCCCGCGCCGAGGAGCTGGCCGGACAGGGCAAGCTCGTCTTCGTGGACGTGACCGCCGACTGGTGCTTCACCTGCAAGGTGAACGAGAGACTGGTCCTGGAGACCCCCGAGGTCGCCGGAGCCTTTACCGAGCACGCCGTGGTCCCGATGAAGGCCGACTGGACGAACCGCAACGAGGAGATCGGCAAGTTCCTGGCCGAGCACGGCCGCTACGGCATCCCGTTCTATCTCCTCTACCGTCCGGGCCAGGAGCCGCACGTGTTCAGCGAGCTGCTGACCAAGGAAGGACTGGTCGAGGCCGTGAAGGCGGCGGGAGCGGTCGCGCAACGGTAGAATGACGGCGAGCCCATGGGTGGCGGAGAGTCCCGGAGGGACGACGGCGTAAAGCCAGGGGTTTCAACCCCTGGGACCTGGCAACCGCCCCCAGCCCCCCAAGTCCCGGAGGGACGCAGGCACACCATCGCTGACCGCCGAGGGACCGCCATCCTCGTGAATCCCTGCCTGCGTCCCTCCGGGACTTGGGGGGAAATGGGAGGATTCCTAATGCCAGGGGTTGAAACCCCTGGCTACATGCCTACGCCCCCGTTGGGGGCTTGGAGAAGACCCCTCCCCGACCCTCCCCCGCTGGCGCGGGAGAGGGCGCCCCCGCCCGTCCCGAATCGATGCGTGGCTTCTATCCCTTCCGCTTCTTCTTCGCGCTCTCCCGCAGTTCCCGCATCCTCTCCAGCCGCTCCTTCAGCTCCGCCTCGAAGCCTGAGGCCCGGGGCTCGTAGAAGTGCGTGCCCTGGAGCGAGTCCGGCAGGCAGTCGAGCCCGCCCGTGCCCTCCTCGGTGTCGTGCGCGTAGACGTAGCCCTTACCGTACCCCAGCCCCTTCATGAGCCCGGTCGGCGCGTTGCGGATCGACATCGGTACCGGGTCCGCCGGCCGCTCCTCGACCGTGCGCCGGGCCTGGCCGTAGGCGGCATAGACCGCGTTGCTCTTCGGAGCGAGCGCCAGATAGAGAGCCGCCTCCGCCAGGGCCAGCTCGCCTTCGGGAGAGCCCAGGCGCTGGTAGGCGTCCCAGGCGGCGAGGGTCAGCGGCAGCGCCTGGGGATCGGCAAGGCCCACGTCCTCGCTCGCAAACCGCACCATGCGCCGGGCGAGATACCGGGGATCCTCCCCGGCCGCGAGCATCCGGGTGAGCCAGTAGAGGGCGCCGTCGGCGTCGCTGTCCCGCAGCGACTTGTGGAGCGCCGAGATGAGATTGAAGTGCTCCTCGCCCGACTTGTCATAGAGCAGGATCTTGCGCTGCGCCAGGCGCTGGACGGCCGCGCCGTCGATCAGCGTCTCGCCGGACGACGTGGCATCCGCCACCGCCAACTCCAGCAGGTTGAGAGCCCGCCGGGCATCCCCACTCGCCAGCCCGGCGAGCGAAGCGAGGGCTTCGTCGTCCGCCTCGATCCCGGACTTCCCGAGGCCGCGCTCGGAATCCTGGAGAGCCCGCCGCATCAGCCCGACGAGATCCTCCTCGGAGAGCGCTTCGAGGACCACCACCCGGCACCGGGACAGAAGCGCGGCGTTCAGCTCGAAGGAGGGGTTCTCGGTCGTGGCGCCGACAAGCACCACGTCCCCGCGCTCTACATAAGGAAGGAAGGCATCCTGCTGGGCGCGGTTGAACCGGTGGATCTCGTCCACGAACAGGAGCGTCCGCCGGCCCTGGGCCTTGCGCAGGCGGACCGCCTCGGCCATGACCTCCTTGACCTCCTTGATGCCGGAGGTCACCGCCGAGAACGGTACGAAGTGAGAAGCCGTCTCGGTCGCGATGAGCCGCGCCAGCGTGGTCTTCCCCGACCCTGGAGGCCCCCAGAAAATCAGTGACGGCACGCGGTCCGCGGCGATCGCCCGGCGCAGGAAGCCGCCCTCTCCGAGCACCTCCCGATGCCCCACCACCTCGGCGAGAGACCGGGGCCGCATGCGCTCGGCCAGCGGATCGGGCGCACTTTGGGAGACTGCCTCCTCGCGTCGTGAAGGTCCGGGCTCGGGCTGCTGGTCATCGAAAAGGGTGCGGGGCATGGTGGCGGTTTCCGTTGACGCGCTATTGTAGTCCGTGTTCGTGGGACGGATGAAAGGAGATGGAGATGACCAGAGAGAAGTACGAGCAGCTCGCAGGCACCGGGTACTTTGCGTCCGGCCAGCGGGTGGAGCTCGTCGAGGGGGTCATCTACGAGATGTCGCCTCAAAAAGGCCGTCACGCAGCGGATTGCCGATGATCCGCAGGTCATCGCCGACTGTCGGCTAACGTTGGCGGATGATCGGCAGGGACCAGCGGGGTCTTCGCCAAGCCCGGCGGATCGTCGGCAATCCTCAGCCGATCACCCGCCAAGCCTTGCCGACGACTGGCAGGCGTTGGCGGGTCACCGGCAAAGCCTGGCCGAACATCCGCGAAGACCTGCCGACGATCGGCTAACGCCAGCGGATCCCTGGCAAAGCCTGGCCGATGGTCCGCCAACGCTTGCCGACGATCGGCTAACGATTGCGGATCGCCGGCGAGGCGGCGCCGCAGGCCGCCGCCTATACCCTCGCCACCTGCACCCGCGCGTCGTTGAAGCACGCCCCGCCGCCCAGGTCGCTGAGCGTATCCGGCGAGAGCGCGTTCGAGGTGGTGCCGGAGAGGGTCTGATGGCTCCAGAGGCCCTTGGGCAGCAGGACCACGCCGGAGCGCAGGTCGCGGCTCACTCTTGCCTTCACCCGCACCTCTCCGAGGTCGTTCCAGACGCGGACCTCGGCGCCGTCCTCGATGCCGCGGGCCGCGGCGTCGTCGGGGTTCATCTCCAGCGGGAAGCGCTCCTTGTAGAGATGCCCGAGGTAGGAGCTGATCGTCCGGTTCGTGGCCGGCGAGATCAGGGCCAGGGGGTAGCGCTCCGTGGCCGGGTCCTCCTGGTAGCCGTAGAGGCCGAGCGGCGCCTCGCGGTCCAGGATCTCGGGGACCAGGTGCATCTTCCGGTCGGGAGTCTGCGGGAAAGCATCCACGAACTGAATGGGCATTTCGCCCACGTCCGGCACCGCGGTGCTGTCCCGGTCCAGCTCTTCCCGGATACGGTCGCTCCGGCTCAGGAGCGCCGCTTCCAGCTCCGCGGCGGTCTCGGGCTCGCCGGGACGGGCCAGGCCCAGCCGGTGGCAGAGGTCGGCGAAAACCGCGTAGTTCGGTCGCGCCTCGCCGGCCGGCTCCGCCACGGCTTCGGCGCGCTGCATGCGGAACGAGCCGTAGCCGCGCGACAGCTCGCGGTGCTCCAGGAAGGTCGTGGCCGGCAGCACCAGGTCCGCGTAGCGCGCCGTGTCCGTCCAGACCTGCTCGAAAACCACGGTGAAGAGGTCCTCCCGCGCCAGGCCGCGCCGGACCTTTTCCTGGTTCGGCATGGTCGCGAGCGGATTGCAGTTGTAGACGAACAGGACTTTGACCGGCGGCTTGGGATCATCCGTGAGCATGGCCCCGAGGTGATTCATGTTGACCAGGCGCGTGGCCGGCTCGGGCTCGCCGACGGCGGCGAGACGGTCGGCCGTCCAGACCGCCGAGTTGCTCAGGGTGTAGCCGCCGCCGCGGACCCCGAACTTGCCCGCGACCGCCGGCAGGGCGACCACCGCGGCCACGGCCGAGCCGCCGTTGCGGTTGCGCTCCATGCCCCAGCCGGTGCGGATCGCGGCCGGCGACAGCTCGGCGTAGAGACGCGCCAGGCGCTCGATCACCTCCGCCGGCACGCCCGTGACCTCGGCCGCGCGCTCGAAGGTCCACGGCAACGCGCGGCGGCGCAGCTCTTCGGCGCCGGTGGTGTGGGCGTTCAGGAACGTCCAATCCGCCTTGCCCTCCTCGAAGAGGAAGCGATGGATCGCCAGGGCGAGCGGCAGGTCCGTGCCGGGACGGGGCGCGAGGTGGAGGTCGGCCCGCTTGGCGAGGGCGGTCCGGTTGGGGTCGATCACCACGAGCGTGGCGCCCTTGTCCTGCGCCTCCTTGAGAATCGGCACGAGGTGGATGCCGGAGGCGCCCGGGTTCACGCCCCAGACCACGATCAGCCGGGCGTGGATGTAGTCGGGCAGTGCGATGCCGGCCATCTTGCCGTTGAGCCCGACAGTCGCCCGGCCGCTCGGCGCCGCGCACACCGTCCGGTCCAGGCGCGAGGCGCCGAGCCGGTAGAACAGGCGGGAGTCCGTGGTGTCCTGGGTGAGCCAGCCGTTCGATCCGCCATAGTAGAAAGGAAGGATCGACTCGCCGCCCCAGCGCTCGCGGGCCTCGCGCATCCGCTCCGCCACCAGGTCCAGGGCCTGGTCCCAGGAGATCCTCTCGAAACGACTCTCACCCTTCTTCCCCACCCGGACGGCCGGGTACAGCAGGCGGCCCTCACCGTAGAGCAGCTCCGGGAAGCGGCGCACCTTGGCGCAGATGTACCCCTGGGTCACCGGGTTGCGGTAGCTGCCGTCGATCTTGACCACCCGGCCGTCCTGCACCCGGACGTCCAGGCTACAGGCATCGGGGCAGTCGAGAGGGCAGGCGCTCGGCAGCACCTGGAGGGAGGACTCCGGCAGAACCGGGGCGGACGGGGCGGAGAGGATCTCGGTCATGCGACCAATTCTACCCTTCTCCTGGCACCGTGTTCGCAAACATTCTCCGGCAGCGAAGCGAGGGGCGGCCTATCTGCAGGACCATCCCGCCGCGGACGGCGAGCGGCGGATAGGGTCTGCTACTCTTCCGGCATGCTCCGGAAGCTCGTCCTCCTCGCATGGCTCGCCCAGGCTCTGCCTTCCCTCGCCACCACCCTTCCGGCCGGCTTCACCGAGACCCAACTCGCCCGCGGGATCGTCCGTCCCACGGCCATGGCCCTCGCGCCGGACGGCCGGATCTTCGTCTGTGAGCAGACCGGCGCCCTGCGGGTGATCAAGGACGGCCGCCTGCTGCCGGAGCCCTTCGTGACCGTGCCGGTCTTCACCGAGGGAGAGCGCGGCCTGATCGGGGTGACGGTCGATCCCGACTTTCCGCGGACGCCGCACGTCTACCTGTACTACACGGCCACCGGACCGGTGGTCCATAACCGGCTGAGCCGGTTCACGGCCCAGGAAGACAAGGCAGTCAAGGGGAGCGAGGTCGCGATCCTCGACCTGCCGCAACTCGCCAAGCCGATCCACAACGGCGGCACGATGCACTTCGGTCCGGACGGATACCTTTATCTTGCGGTCGGCGAGAACGCGGTCCCTGAAAACGCCCAGAGCCTCGCCAACCCGCTCGGCAAGATCCTGCGCATCGCGAAGGACGGCACGATTCCGACCGACAATCCTTTCTACGACCGGACCTCCGGAGTCGCCCGGGCCATCTGGACCATGGGCCTGCGAAATCCTTTCTCTTTCGCCTTCCAGCCCGGCACCGGCCGGATGTTCATCAACGACGTCGGCAGGAAGGACTGGGAGGAGATCGACGACGGCGCCGCCGGCGCCAACTACGGCTGGCCGATCACCGAAGGTCCCACGAACGACCCGCGATTCCAGGCGCCGCTCTACGCCTATCGCCACGGCCCCACACCGGAGACCGGCTGCGCCATCTCCGGCGGCGCGTTCTATGACCCCGAAGAGCCGCAGTTCCCCTCGTCGTTCCTTGGAACCTATCTCTTCGCGGACTTCTGCAGCGGCTGGATCCGTCGCTTCGATCCGGTCACCAAGGCGGCCACCGGCTTCGTGACCGGGATCGGAGGTCCGATCGGTCTCCAGGTGGGAGACGATGGCTTTCTCTATTACCTCGCGTACGAAGAGGGCACCGTATCGAGGATCGGCTACACCGGAAGCGAGGCCCCCCGGATCTCGGCGCAGCCCGAAGATTTGACCGTGCCCGTGGGCGCGCCGGCGACTTTCAATATCAAGGCCACGGGCGTGTCGCTCCAATATCAATGGCGAAGGAATGGCTCTCCGATCGCCGGCGCCAACGGCCCATCCTACACGCTGGCGAAGACCGAGCTCTCCGACAACGGGGCTGCCTTCGACGTGGTGATCTCGAACAATCAAGGCAGCGCCACGAGCGACCCTGCCGTCCTGACCGTGCTCGACGACGAGCCGCCCCAGGCCCGCATCATCAGCCCGGCTTCCGGTCTTCTTTATTCAGGAGGCCAGACGATCGCCTATGCCGGCGAGGGCACGGACCCGGAGGATGGCGCCCTTCCCGCCTCGGCGTTCACGTGGCGCGTGGACTTCCACCACCTGGATCACCTTCACCCGTTCATCCCGGACACCCCCGGCACGGCCGGCGGATCGTTCACAATTCCGACCGTCGGCGAGACCTCGACGGACGTCTGGTTCCGCATCCACCTCACGGTGAAGGACTCCGAGGGGCTGACCGGCACCACCTTCGTGGATGTACGGCCGCGGATCGTCCATATGACCTTTCAAACCGACCCGGCCGGTTTGCAGATCGCCCTGGACGGCGAGCCGCGGACCGCGCCCTTCACGGAGCCGGGCGTGGCCGGAATCTTCCGCGGCCTTGCCGCGCCCACTCCACAGGTTCTGAACGGTGTGACCTACGACTTCATCTCCTGGGCCGACGGCAGCAACGACGATGACTACAATCTGGCGACTCCGGCCGTGGATACGACTTACAAAGCGATTTTCGAACCGCGGACTCACGGCGGCCACGGCCTGTTCGCAACCTATTTCGACGATCGGGATTTCACCGCGGCCGTGCTCACACGGGTCGATCCGAAAATCGATTTCGATTGGAAACAAGGCTCACCCGCGCCCGGCGTGTCGCCGGATACCTTCAGCGTCCGCTGGACCGGCAAGCTGACCGCCAAGGTCAGCGGCCCGCACAAATTCACCCTGCGTGCCGACAACGCCGCCCGTCTTTGGCTGAACGGCAACCTCGTGGCAGGCCGGGTAGTCCTGGAGGCCGGAAGGCAGTACGACCTGCGCGTCGAGTACTACGAAAACAAGGGCGCCGCCCAGGTGACGCTGCTCTGGCAGGGCCCGGGCCTCAAGAGGCAGGTGGTGCCGGAGGAGCAGCTCACGCCGTAGGCTTTCCTTGCGGGAGGTGATAGAAAGCCCGGCGTTGCCGCCGGGCTTTCTACCCGTGAACATCTCACATACTACTGCTCTTGATAAACGCAACGACCACCGCAGAGTTCCTCGCAGTAGCTCCAGCAACTGCTCAGGCTACCGCAGCAACTATCAGAGGTGCCGTTGTTGCACTCGATCCAATACTCTTCGCACATCGCACCGATGCCCGAACCGTTGCCCGGCGCGCCGTTCTTGCTCAAGCCTCCTCCACCTCCACTGGAGGTCGAAGCAGGAATGGGAGTGCTGGTATTCAGCTGGGCGACAAAGTCCGCAACTGACACCACCGGTGCGACGCTGCGGTTCGACGCGCATGAGGGAACATGGGTCTTGAGATCTGCAGCCAGGGCGGGGACCGTCAACATCAACATCAGCACAACCAGGCAGGTGTTCTTCATGATGTCCATCCTCCGGTAGGCCTGCGCCACTATCGGCGCCGCTGTTTAGCGGCTGCAATTTTTTCGCCAGCTCTGTTCAGGAACAGTCAGGTGACGCTGCTCTGGCAGGCCCCGGGACTCAAGAGGCAGGTGGTGCCGGAGGAGCAGCTCACGCCGTAGGCTCCCGGCTTGCCGCTGAGCCCTTGCTCGCGGACGAGACAGACGTCGTGGCCGGCATCGGCAAAGAGCCTTGCGATCCCCGGCCCGAGGTTTTCGTCGAGCTTGATCTTCACGCTTCGACCGGAACGTCGAAGTAGCGCCCACGCGCGGTCTCAGAGCCATAGAGCAGGCAGGCGCGGATGTCGTCCTCGGTCAGGTGCGGGTAGTCTTCGAGGATCTCTTCCCAGGTGGAGCCCGTTGCGAGCAGGTCCAGGATCAGCGAGACCCAGATTCTCGTCCCCCGGATGCACGGCTTTCCAAAGCAGACGTCCGGATGGATCGAGATTCGAGACAGGAGAGCCTGCTTGTCCATCGTCTCGGAGTGTAGCAGACCGACTGACACCGACATCGCAGCTCCTTTCCGCAATCCTGGTTCCCCAATGAGAGCACAATCCAGCACCGGGACGCAACTCTCGCCGGCGAAGCCGTCCTCCGTGCGCCCGCACCCCGTCCGGGAGTACACTTCGCGTTTTCGCCGCTCGCGGAATCCTCCGGCGGCGAGGGAGACTCCATGCGAATCCTGGTAGCCCTGGGCGGGAACGCCTTGCTGCGGCGCGGCGAGGCCATGACCGCCAAGAACCAGCGGAAGAACGTCCGGATCGCGGCCGAGGCCCTGGCTCCTCTCGGCCGCGATCACCAGCTCGTCATCTCTCACGGCAACGGACCCCAGGTGGGGCTCCTGGCCTTGCAGGGCGCCGCGTATCAGCCGGTCGAGGCCTACCCGCTCGACGTCCTCGGCGCGCAGACCGAAGGCATGATCGGCTACATGATCGAGCAGGAGCTCGGCAACCTGCTGCCGTTCGAGCAGCCGTTCGCCACGCTGCTCTCCATGGTCGAGGTCGACCCCGACGACCCGGCGTTCCAGAACCCCACCAAGCCGATCGGGCCGCTCTACAACGAGGAGGAGGCCCGCCGGCTCGAGGAGGAGAAGGGCTGGACCATGGCTCCGGACGGCGACCGGTTCCGGCGCGTCGTGCCCTCGCCGATGCCAAAGCGGATCTTCGAGATCCGGCCGATCCAATGGCTCCTGGAGCGCGGCTGCATCGTGGTCTGTGCCGGCGGCGGCGGCATCCCGACCTACTACGAGCCGGGCAGGAAGCTCCACGGCTGCGAGGCCGTCGTCGACAAGGACCGCGCCAGCGCTCTCCTGGCCCGCGAGCTCGACGCCGATCTGTTCATCATGGCCACCGACGCCGACGCGATCTATCTCGACTGGGGCAAGCCGACCCAGCGCGCCATCCGGCGCGTCCATCCCGACGAGCTCGGCCGGTTCGGTTTCGCCACCGGCTCCATGGGTCCCAAGGTCGAAGCCGCGATCGAGTTCGCCTCGCGCACCGGCAAGACCGCGGCTGTCGGAGCGTTGGCCGACCTCGAACGGATCGCCCGCGGCGAGGCCGGCACCTCGGTCACCGTCGAGGCTCAGGGGTTGGAGACGTACTGAGCGGCCAGCACTTGCCGCGTCGGGTAGTCGATATATCCTTTTTCCCCGCCGCCGTAGAACGTCGAGCGGTCGGGCTCGTTGAGCGGCACGCCCTCGGCGAAACGCTCCGGCAGGTCGGGGTTCGCCAGGAAGAGCACGCCGAAGGCCACCAGGTCTCCCAGGCCTTCGGCGAGCACCTGGTTTCCGGTCTCCTTCGTAAAACCGCCGTTCAGGATGACCGTGCCTCCGAACCGCTCCTTCATCGCGCGGGCGATGGCATGGTCCGGCGTCGAAGGGTCCCAGACCTGGTTCAGGTACACATGGATGTAGGCCAGGCCGTACGGACGCAGCGCCTCGGCCACATGGCTGTAGGTCGCCAGCGGGTCCGAGTCGCTCATGCCGTTGAACGCGCCGGTCGGCGAGAAGCGCACGCCCACCCGGTCCGCGCCCCACACGCCCACCACCGCGTCCACCACCTCCAGGAGGAAGCGCGCCCGATTCTCCACCGAACCGCCGTAGAGATCCGTCCGCTGGTTCGAGCCGTCCCGCAGGAACTGATCGATCAGATATCCGTTCGCGCCGTGGATCTCCACGCCGTCGAAGCCCGCGGCCAGCGCCCGCTTCGCACCCTCCCGGAACTGTTCGACGATGCCCGGGATCTCCTCCAGGGTCAGCGCGTGCGGTGTTTCATAGGGAACCGGGCCCGACCGGCTGCGGTAGAGACCGTCGATCGCGATCGGCGACGGCGCCACCGGCAGCTTGCCTCCCGGCTGGAGCGACGAGTGCGAGACCCGCCCCACGTGCCAGAGCTGGAGAAAGATCCGCCCACCCTTCGCGTGGACCGCCTCGGTCACCCGCTTCCAGCCCTCCACCTGCTCGTCCGAGTGGATGCCCGGCGTGCTCGGATAGCCGACGCCTTCCGGGGCGACCTGCGATCCTTCGGTCACGATCAGGCCCGCCGAGGAGCGCTGCTCGTAATAGGTCGCCGCGATCTCCGACGGCACCTCCCCGGCCTTCGCACGGTTCCTCGTCATGGGCGCCATCACCACCCGGTTGCGCAGGGTATACGGTCCAAGCGGAACCGGCGTCAGAAGCTCCGGGCTCTGTGTCTTTGTCTCGATCATCACAGCCTCCCTTGTCTGGTCAACGGTGCAGGACTGAACTATCAGGTCCAAAAAAAGAGATCGGTTCAGCTCTGCGATTTCAATAGCTGGACGAGGCGCGAGAGCGCGGCCTTGTCCGATTCCTCCAGGTGTCCGAAGAGCCGCGCTTCCATCTCGCCCAGGATGCGCACGCCTTCGGCGTGGCGCTTCCAGCCCTCCTCGGTGAGCGCGGCGCGCACGCTCCGGCGGTCGGTCGGATCGCTCACGCGCTCTACCAGCCGGTCCGCCTCCAGGCGGTCGACGAGCTGGGTCATGTTCGACCGCACGCAACTGCACCGGTCCGCGAGCGCGGAGAGCGGCACCGGGTCCTTCAACTCGGCCAGATGGGACAGCGCCCGGAACTTGGCGAGCGACAGGCCGATCCGGCCGAGCGCCGTCTCGAGATGCTCCTCCATCTCGTGGGCCGCCCCCAGCATGAGGAAGGACATCGGGGCGGGCCTGGTGGGCGCCGAATCGTTCATGACTGAATGATACAGGTGTCACGGATCGCGCGTCAAGCCTCTTGTCCCACTTTCCGGGCTGGCGGGTACATAGCTAAGTAGAGGTTCATTGCCCGCGACAGCTCTGCCCCGAGTGCCTCGTTCCGCCCGCAAACCACTCCCCGGCGCAGCCGGGGATCAATCCGAGGGAGGTGGCAACATGAAGCAAGGGAAACTCTTCAGTCCCGGGAGGGCGAGTCTGGCTCTCCTTGGAATGCTGGCCCTGGCCGGCAGCGCCTGGGCCCTGGAGCCCAAGGACTCCGGTTCGTACCTGGACCAGAAGGAGTTCTTCAAGCAGGAGCTGTCGATCAGCAGCTCCCACCAGCCTCTCGAGGAGGTTGAGCACCTGCTGCCGAACCGCCGGGCGTGGCAGGACTTCCAGGCGCTCACGGCGATGAGCGGCAAGCCCGAGGTCACCGCGTTCATCGATCCGCGCTCCGGCGCCGCCACGAACATCATGGGCTCGTTCCCGGTGATTCCGGGCAACGGCGTGGGCAACAACATCCGGCTGGCCGCGATGAGCGCCACGCTCGGCCGCCCGATCACGGCTCTCGACAAGCAGACCGTCGGCCAGGCCGCGCGCAACTTCGTGCTCCAGAACCAGGCGATCCTGGGTATCGACGTGACCCAGCTCGGCGAGACCCGCGCAGAGCAGGTCAATCCCGAGCTGTGGCAGATCAACATCCCCCAGACCTACCTCGGCGTGCCCGTGCGCTACGGCCGCGTGGCGCTGTCGATCAGCCACGGCAACGTGGTGGTGATGGGCACCGAGACCTGGGGCAACGTGAAGGGCTTGAGCCCGGTCGCCAAGATCACCGGCGCGCAGGCCCTCGACGCCGGGTTCAAGTATGCCGGTGGCCGCACGTCGTCCGACGTGATGCTCCGCCAGCCCACCCTGGAGGTCATGCCGGCCGCCGCCAGCGGCTCCGAGGCGTTCAACGGCAACGTCGGCAACGGCTACAAGCACCTGCTGACCTGGACCTTCGTGTTCCGTCGGCCGCCCGATGAATCCGCCTGGGAGGTGATCGTCGACGCCCACAGCGGCGAGGTCCTCGCGTTCCAGGACACGAACCAGTACATCTCGCAGCAGGTCACCGGCGGCGTCTATCCGTTGACCAACACCGAGATCTGCCCCTCGAACGGCACCTGCGGCATCCTGCAGAGCGGCTGGCCGATGCCCTTCGCGGACACCGGTCTCGCCAGCCCGAACAACTTCACCAACAGCGCCGGTCTTTTCGATTACACCAGCGGCACGGTGACCACGACGCTCACCGGCAAATACGTGGACATCATCGACCAGTGCGGCAGCATCAGCGAGTCCGCCGCGGGCGCGATCAACCTCGGCGGCGCCAACGGCAACCACGACTGCACCGCGGTCGGCGCCTCGCTCGGCAACACCGCCGCGTCGCGCACGGCCTTCTACGAGCTCAACAAGCTCATGGAGATGGCCCGCGGCTGGCTGCCCACCAACACCTGGCTCCAGACCCAGGTGCCGACGACCGTCAACATCAGCCAGACCTGCAACGCGTTCTACAGCGGCGGCACGGTGAACTTCTATCGCTCGGGCGGCGGCTGCCGGAACACCGGTGAGATCGCCGGCGTGTTCGATCACGAGTGGGGCCACGGGCTCGACGACAACGACGCCGGCGGCGTCCTCTCCAGCTCTTCGGAAGGCTACGCCGACATCGCGGCCATCTATCGCCTGCAGACCTCCTGCGTGGGCCACGGCTTCTTCTGGACGAGCAACAAGGGCTGCGGCAACACCGCGGACGGCACCGGCTTCAACGCCAACGAGGCCCAGCAGGGGTCCTCGCACTGCGACCTCGACTGCTCGGGCGTGCGCGACGCCGACTGGGACAAGCACGCCGACCACACTCCGGACACGCCGCTCGGCTTCGTCTGCACCTCCTGCCTCACCGGCACGGGCCCCTGCGGACGCCAGGTCCACTGCGCGGCCGCGCCCGCCCGCCAGGCCGCCTGGGACTTCGTGGCCCGCGACCTCCGCGGCGCGCCGTACAACCTTGACAGCCAGACCGCGTTCGTCGTCGCCAACAAAATCTTTTATCAGGGCAGCGGCAACATCGGCTCATGGCACTCCTGCACCTGCGGCACGTCCGCGAGCGGCTGCGGCGCGACCAACGGCTACATGCAGTGGCTCACGGCCGACGACGACAACGGCAACCTCAACGACGGCACGCCGCACATGACGGCCCTGTTCAACGCCTTCAACCGCCACGGCATCGCCTGCGCCACCCCGACCGTGCAGGACAGCGGCTGCGCCGCCGGCCCGACCGGCGCCTCGTCGCTCTCCGCCACCGTCGCCGACCGCCAGGCTTCGCTGTCCTGGACCCCGGTCTCCAGCGCCACCCGCTACTGGGTGTTCCGCTCCGAGGGCCACGCCGGCTGCGACTTCGGCAAGTCGCTCATCGGCGAGACCACCGGCACCTCCTTCACCGACAACAACGTGGCCAACGGCCGCAACTACTACTACAACGTGGTCGCCGCCGCCTCCTCCTCGGCCTGCTTCGGCCCGGTGAGCAACTGCCTGACCGTCACGCCCGGCGGACCGCCGGCGCCGGACTTCTCCATCGCCTGCGCCCCGTCCAGCCTGACCATCGCCGCGGGCTCGAACGGCAACACCGTCTGCACACTCACCTCGATCAACGGCTATGCCACGCCGGTCAACCTCTCCTGCGTCGGCCAGCCGCTCGGCGTGAGCTGCGGCTTCTCGGCCAATCCCGTCACCCCCACCGGCGCCAGCACGGTGACCATCACCGTCTCCAACACGCAGGCCGCCGGAACCTTCAACTTCCAGGTGCGCGGCACCGACGGCACCCTCACCCGCAACGCGGCGGTCTCGCTGACCGTGCCGGCCGTCTGCCTGGCCAAGGGCGCGAGCTGCACGTCCAACGCCCAGTGCTGCTCGAACAAGTGCACTGGCGGCGGGAGCAATAAAACCTGCAAGTAGCCTGACCCGACCCGGGGCCGTCCTCTTCGGATGACGGCCCCGGACTCCCCCGAGGTCGAGCCCCCCTCTTTTCTCCCGGTGCGGGCGCCCGGGAACGGACATTGCTATCCTCTCCCTGAAACCGTCAAGGTCAGGGAGGAGCGCTCATGCTTCGACTCCGCAGGATCCCAGCCGTTTCCGCCTTGCTGATTCTGGGCTGCGCCATGTTCGCGACGAGCGCGGCGGCCCAGCAACAGCCGTCCGCCAGTAGTATCAGCGAAAGTGTGGACGTCGAGATCAAGATCGTCCCCTTCTACGCCGTGGACGGCGATGGCAAGCCCGTGTTCGATCTCAAGCGGGAGGAGGTGGAGATCCTGGTCGACGGCAAGCCCGTGCCTCTCGACACCTTCGACGTGTCGCACGCCGCGGCAGCCCCCGCGGTCCAGACTCCGGACAGCCCGCCGGCCGCGCCCAGGAAGGCCAGCGGCGAGGGTGTGCGCCCGCAGCGCCGCCACGTGGTCCTGTTCTTCGACGTCGCCTTCTCGCGCGTGGCCGGCTTCCAGAAGGCCCAGGCCTTCGCCCAGAAGATGATCGAGGACACTCCCGAGCAGGACTACCTCTACCTGCTGGTCCACGATTTCAAGGCGGGCCTCAAGCAGGAGCTCGGACCGCTCACGGCCAACGCCGCGGGCAAGGCGAAGATGATCGAGCACATCCGCAAGATGAAGCCTGAGATCGGCCTGATCGAGTCCAACCCCGAAGGCAGGATGGCCATCCATTCGTCAGGCCCCGGCGTGAAACAGCGCGGCATGATGATGGATCAGAACACCGCCATCAGCGCCGGCATCCGCACCAACTCCCAGGCCCAGCTCGAAGGCACGGCCCGCAGCCTCTCCAAGTCGCTCGAGCTTCTGACCGAACAGTTCCAGCGCATCAACGAGCCCAAGCTCCTGGTCTTCCTGTCCCAGGGTATCGACCCGACGCTCTATTGGGTCGGCAGCAACGTCTCCCTGCAGTTCGGCGCTTCCTCGAGCGCCTACAGCCAGATCCAAAGCTATCAATACCACGGCCTGCATGGCCTCTATGACAAGCCGCTCCGCGACCTTGCCGACACCGGCGCCATGAGCCTCTTTGTCAACCTGGACGACAAGTACGGCGAAAACAACAGCTCGCTCCAACACATGGCGCTCAACGGCGGCGGCCTCTATCTCGGCGGCGTCGACGCCAACCAGGTCTTCCACCGGGCCGAGAACGCCACCGCCGCCTACTACGAAGCCGGTTTCTATCTGAACGAACAGACCCGCGCCGCCTCGCGCGCGAAGATCGACATCGTGATCCATCGCGACGGCGTGCAGACCTTCTCCGCCGGCTCGCTCAAGATCCGCGACACCTGGCGCGGCCTGTCCGAAGACGCCCGGCGCCTTCTCATCGTCGACCTGATCGAAGGTGACGCCGCGGCCCAGCGCTCCCGCAGCAAGGTGCGGCTCGACTACCATAACCTGCCCGGCAACGTGGTCGGCCGCACAGACGCCGGCCGCACCCTGCTCCGCTATGAAGCCGGCTGGCCGCAGGAGCTCGCCGGACAGAAAGTCGAGCTTTACAACGTCGTCCTCGAACCGGGCGGCCGCCCCGGCTCGCCGAACGTCCTCCGTTTCGACAGCAAGGCCACGAGCGTGGACCAGGCCGGCGCCATCGAAGTCGAAGTGCCCGGCAAGGCCCAGTTCCTCTGGGGCATCGTGGCCGTCGAGCCCGACACCGGCCGCGCCTGGTACCGGCGCTTCCACCTTCAGGGCAAGCCGCAGGCGAATTGATCGATCAGTGAGTGGCGGCGGCGGCCCCCGCCAACCGGCAGGACCGGCAGGCGCCGGCCGCCGCCACTCCGGGTTCCCCCTCCACGGTCCGCAGCGCGAGCGCCCGGGGCGATGTCCACATTTCCATCACCGACTGCTTGCGCAGGTCGCCCATCACAAAACCCGGATCGTCGTACAGGCCTTCGCACACCGCCGCCCGGCCGTCCGGCAGAATCGCGAAACCGTGCCGGTTCGCCACGCACGGCGGCCTCTCGCCGTCGAGCGTGATCTTCATCGTCGGGTAGAGCGGCACCCGGTCGCGCACCTGCTGTTCCACCAGAGCGCGGTCCTCCCTGCCGAGCGCCAGCTCGCCGCGGTGGCAGAACAGCGACCGGCCATGAGGGGTGAGCGTCAGACGAGTCACATTTCCGAGCGTGCCGAGCGCATCGACCAGGCGCCCGACCGTGGGCACGTTCATCGGCGTCAGCACCGTGTGGGCCAGCACACCCAGGCCGGCTCGGCGCAGATTGTCGAACATCCGGAACACGCGGTGGTGATAACCCTTCACACCCACCATGCGGTCGAGGATCGTCGGGTCCGTCGTGTCCAGGCTCACCTGCACCAGCTTCACACCCATGTCCTTCAGGCGAAGCGCTTCGTAATAGGTCAGGCCGAGCTTCGTCGGGATGTCCGGGACCATGCCTTCCTCGAAGATCGATTCCAGCACGTCGAAAATATCGCGGCGGGCAAACGGATCGCCGCCGGTCAACTGGATCACCTCGACGCCGAGACCGCGCAACTCGGCGAAAATCTCCTGCAAACGGCGCAGCGGGATGAGGTCGTCCTCGGGCCTCGGAGACGTCCTCGCGCGGCAGTAGACGCACCGTTGCGGGCAATAGAGCGTGGGCATGTACGAGATCGTGTACGGCTTGCGGAACCTCGGCTCCGTCAGGTTCACGCGGCTGGCCGGCATCACGAAATCCATCGGATCATAATTCCGGACCGTCCGGCGGTTGCGCTCGTCCACCTCCACGAGCGCGCCCTCCCCTTCGTATAAATCGATCAGGTGTTCCACGTCCGAGTCCGCGGACACCGGCGGCTTGTCAGACAGCTCGGCCCACAGCCGGCCGACATCCTGGACCGTGCGGTCGCCGTCGAAAAGTGAGAGGAGCACGGCATCGCCGGGATGGAGCAGGCGCAGGACAGGACCTTTGTCATGACTCAGCGGCTGGGGCCGGGTGATGAGGATCGCTCGATCGACGTCGTTCTTCAGGCAGAGCTCAGGATCCAGGGCCAGGCGGGATTCGGGAGTCGTGATCACGTCTCACCTCCATCGGGCGGGCGGCTGCCCTCGCGGGCCTTGGAGCCACCGGCGGGCTCCTCGGCGCCGGACGCGGAATCGGGCATCGGAGAGCCTGGAGACCAGACATCGAGCCCGGCCTCGTGGAGAGCGGCCTTGAGCGCCTTCTTCTTCTCCTCGGCAGTCCGCGTGTCCTTCTTGGTCTTCATGGCGGGTTCACCTCCCGCGACCCGGAGAGGCTGGAAGCTGGAGGTCCTGTCCCGCTATCGTGTTCCGCGGGGCTTCCGCGCCACACCACACCATCGGGTGGGGACGCCACAGCATCGATGGACGGGCTGATTGATCCCGTTCCCCTCCTCACCTCGCTGGGAGCGCCGGCATCCTGCCGGCCACACTCCAGTCTTTGTGCCGGCTGGAAGCCGGCGCTCCCAGCGGGAGATCACACGAGCTGCCGGCGGAGGTGGGCCTTCCATCCGTCCGGCAGGGCTTCCACCTGGAGGGCTCGGGCGAGAGTGTCGGCGTCCTGTTCGCCCCTTTCGCCAAAAAAGAGGCGGTTGATGTCGGTGACCGTCACCTGGTGCGGATCGATGGCGAGAGGCTCGATCGGGTCTCCGGCCTCGACATGGCCTTCGCGCAGCACAGCCAGATAGAAACCGGAGCGGCGGCTCTCCAGGAAACGCTCGACCAGGCCGGGATCTCCGAACCGGACCCCGAGCTTGTAGCAGGGCATGCGGGGCTGAGTGACCTCGACCTCGGCTTCGCCGATCCGGAACCGGTCTCCGATGTGGACCTCGTCCTCGACGAGCCCCTCCGTCGTGAAATTCTCGCCGAAGGCCCCCCAGGCCAGCTCCACACCGGGTAGCTCGGCGCGCCACGGAGCGTAGTGCTCGACCGGATAGACATAGACCGCCTTCTGCCGCCCGCCATGAACCGAGAGATCGGCTTGCCGATCGCCGTCCAGATTGAGCGTGCGCAGCAGGACCGGCCCCTGGACCGGCTCCTTGAAGATGCCCGTCGAGACCGTGCGTCTCTGCCACCGAACCTCCCGGGGCAACCCGACTTGGATGGAAAGGAGCTTCATGGCTCCCCAGGACTACTTGAGAGCCTCGACCAGGGCAATGTCCTTCTTCAGGATGTCGTTGACCAGCTCTCCGACCTCAACCCCTTTCGCCTCAGCCCGCTCCATCAGGTAGCCGAGAACGTCGCTATCCAGATAGACCGGCAGGTTGAGCTTGGCTCCAGGGCGATGCAGCTTCCCTCGCTCAGCCTTGGAGAAATCGTACTCGCGTTTCATGAAGTGACCTCATAGCGCTGCCGCTCTCGCTTTGTCGCCATTGAGCCGGGTCGAATCCACTCGCGGAGAGCCTATGTCCGACGAGGGATCAATGCAAGACCAAGCGAGCAAATTTTCCGACTGTCCACAAGCTTGAGGCTGGCGCGATCCTGGTAGAAGATACCGCCATGCCGGCCCTGCCTCCGCCTCCTGATCCTGACTTTGCCGCGCGGGTGCGGGCGAGCTTTGCGCGCCAGGGGTTCATGGCGAGCCTGGGCGCTGAGATGACCGTGGTGGAGCCCGGCTCGTGCGAGATCCGGCTGCCCTACCATGCCGGCCTCTCGCAGCAGCACGGCTACTTTCATGCCGGCGCGTTGACCTCGATCGCGGACAGCGCTGGCGGCTACGCAGCCTATACCCTGATGGACGCGAACGATTCTGTCCTGGCCGTGGAGTTCAAGATCAATCTCCTGGCTCCGGGCCGGGGCGACGCCGCCGTGGCCCGAGCCTGCGTCGTCCGCTCCGGCCGCACCCTCACCGTCTGCCAGATCGAGGTCTTCGTGGAGCAGGACGGCCAGGAGACCCTCTGCGCCCTGATGCAGCAGACCGTCATCCGCATGGCCGGCAGGCTGGACACGGCTGAGGATCGATGAGCAAGATCACGATCGAGATTCCCGATGAAATCCGCTGGGCCTCAAGGTCTCTGAGGCCGAGGCTGGAGAGATGCTGCGTATGGCTGCCGCGGCAAAGCTTTTCGAGATAGGAAGGCTCTCGTCCGGCGCTTCCGCTCGACTAGCTGGACTTCCTCGGACCCTCTTCCTGACGCTCCTAGCCGACTACGGAGTCGATACCTTCCGACTGACCGAGGAGGATCTTCGGGAGGAGGCGCGTCTGTCCATGAGGTGATCCCAGGCGGAGAGCCTTTCTTCCCTGGGAGCGCCGGCGTCCCGCCGGCAACACACTTTGGTTTGAGCCGGCGGGACGCCGGCGCTCCCAGCCTCGCCCTCCCCTCAACGTCTCAACCTTTCCTGAAAATCGGGGTCTCAACCCTCCGACGCATCGGATCGCTTGCGGAGCGGCTCTTGGTTGGGGAGCCCTCCGCTCCTTCTTTCCGGGAGGCCTCATGACCACTATGACCCGATACCACCTGACCTACAAAGACAACAAGTGGAAGCTCAAGCCGGAAGGCGCCGATCGGGCCGTGAAGACCTTCGAGACCAAGAGAGAGGCCATCAAGGGCAGCGCCGACTACTTGAAGGCCAAGGAGGGCTCTCTCCGAATCCACAAGAAGGATGGGACCATCCAGGAGGAGCGGACGTATCCAAGGTCGGCGGACCGAGGGAGAGGCGGGGGTAGCTAGCTAATCGACGTGCCAAAGCTTGGGAAGGTGCTCCTAGCCCTAGCTGCCGCGGCCAACATTGAGTCCACTTCAGGCACATCCAACGCCTAGTATAGGCTTGACCAGAAGAAGCAGCCGGTGGGTTGACCAG
>DATANP010000630.1:0-8495 GCA_036266195.1 Thermoanaerobaculia bacterium
GACCACGTCGCCACCGTGGGTGGGGCCGTCGTGGTCGGAAACAGCTCGGCGGCCTATCGGAGCGAGGACGACGGCCACACCTGGAAGGAGGTGCTGCCGCGGCCTGTCCTCGATCTCTTCGAGGATCCGCTCGATCCCCAAACGCTGTATGCCCTGGCGATCGAGTCCGCCGGAATCGGCCCCTACGCCGTCCTGCGCAGCGACGACGCCGGCCTCCACTGGACACCGGTCCGGACCGGCGACGTGGACACCCTGGCCGTCGATCCCCACGAGCCGGGAACGCTCTACTCCGCGGAGGATGGGGGAGACCGGACGATCCTCTACAAGAGCAGCGACCGCGGCGGCCACTGGCAGGAGACCGGCACGATCCCGGGGTTCCCGGCCCGGACGATCAGCCTGGTGGTGGATACGAAGGACCCGGATGTCCTCTGGGCGTCGGACGGCGGGGGCGTGCGGCGCAGCGAGGATGGGGGCAGGACGTGGGACTGGTTCAACCCCGGGCTGGCCCGGATCCGCCTGACCAGCGCAGTGAGGCTCATTCCCGACCCGGCCGTGCCGGGGAGACTCTACGCCCTGCCCACGGGGGGCGGGATCTTCGAGATCACCACGCCATGAAAAAACTCATCGCACTGATCCTCCTTCTCCTCCCCCTCGCCGCGAAGGCCGGCGTGAACCGCTGGACGCCGTTCGGCCGCGGCGACGACACGGTGCTCGACCTGCTCCTGGAGCCGGAAGGCCTCTACGCGGTCACCTCCGACGGTCGCGTGTTCCGCAGCGCGGATGGCGGCGAGGCATGGCAGTACTGGGGCCTGGGCCTCGACCCGGCCATCCGGCGGATCGCCGCCGATCCGGAGGACTCCCGGACGATGACGGCCGTGGGCACTCATGGCGACGTGTACCGCAGCGTGGACGCCGGACGCTTCTGGTCCCGCCTGCCGCGGCGGGTGGACGAGGAGAACGATCCCGCGGTGGCTTCGCTGGAGACGGCGGCCGGCACGATCTACGCCGGCGGCCGATATCTCTATCTCAGTCGCGATCAGGGAGAGACCTGGAGCGTCGCGAATCTGGGTTCCATCCCGTCCATAAACGTCGATCCCTCCGACCCGCGGACCGTCTGGTTCGCGACCACCGGCGGGCTCTGGAAGACGACGGATGCCGGCGAGACCTTCACCCTCGCCCTGAATCCGCCCTACGAGATCGGCCAGGCCGGGGTAACCGCCGTCGGAGTCTCCCCGTCCCGGCCGGGGACGGTCTACGCGGGTGCCAACCGGCGGATCTATTCAAGCCAGGACGGCGGCGCGACCTGGCAGACCGGAGGAGACGTCGGGATCAGCGATCTTTCCTCGCTAGTGGTGGACCCCGACATCCCCATGAAGGTCTATGCGACCGGCCCGGCCGGCATCGCGCTCAGCCTGGACGGCGGCGCCACCTGGGAGATCCTGGCCGTGAACCTGGCGACGTCCTCCCTCATCCTGGCCGCGGACGGCACCCTGTTCGCCGGCACCTACGGCGACGGCCTGTATGCGTCCCAGGACGCCGGCCGCTCGTGGTCGCGCCGGGACCGGGTCGGGATGGGATACCCTGTGACCACGTTCATCAAACGCCACCCGCGCAGCCTGTCGGTCCTCTACCTCTTCCACGCCACGATCGGCCCCGGCCTCCTGCGCAGCCTGGACGACGGCCGGACCTGGGCTGCGTTCAGCGACGTCCCCGTTTTCCAGAACTACCTGGTGGACCTGGCCTTCGACAAGAGCCGACCCGCGATCCTCTACGTGGCGAGCTTTTCGCAGGGAGCCTGGCGCATCGAGCCGGATGGAACGGCGAAGCGGATGCCGGTGCCCACGCAGCGCGAGATGTACACCGTCGCGACCTCGGGCCGGGTGGTCCTGATCGGGAACAGTTGGGCCGCCTACCGGAGCGGAGACTTCGGCGAGACCTGGGTGACCATGCTGCCGCACGTCGTCAGGCAGGAGCCCGGCGGCGAGGTGGTCCGGAGCGTCCTGCAACTGGTCACGGACAAGTTCGAGACCACCGTCTATGCCCTCACGCTCGAGTCCGGCCCGGGCGGGAGCCGCTACGTCGCCCTGTGGAGCCCGGACACCGGCCGCCACTGGCGCGTGATGCGCTCCGGCGATCTGAACGCCATGGCCGTCGATCAGGCTCATCATGACACGCTGTACATCGCGGAGCGGGACAGGGATCGGACGGTCCTTCTCAGGAGCCGCGACCATGGCAGGCTCTGGCAGAAGATCGGCACCGTCCCAGGGACATCGGGGGGCGGGGTGTTCTCGCTGGTGGTGGACAGGAAGCACCCGGGGGTCCTCTGGGCGTCCAACGATCTCGGCGTGCTGCGCAGCGAGGACGGCGGAAGGACCTGGGCCCCCTTCAACTTTGGCCTCGAGCGCCCGGGCCTGACGGACCTGGTCCGGCTGACCCAGGACACGGCCGCGCGGGGGCGGCTCTATGCCATGCCGGCGGGAGGCGGGCTCTTCGAGCTGACGACGCCATGAAGAAGATCTTTCTCCTCGTCCTGCTCACGGCCGTTCCCGCCGGGGCCGGCGTCGACCGCTGGACCGTGTTCGGTCCCGGCGGCGACTTCATCCTCGGCCTCGCCATGGAGCCGGGCGATCCGGACCCGGTGCTCTACTCCTTCGTGTACGACGACGGGCTCTTCCGCAGCTCCAACCGCGGGGACGACTGGGCCTGGGCGAGCTTCGGGCTCCCGGAGCTCTATCCGCGGCAGGCGCCGACGATCCTCGCGGGGCCGAACCTCGAGGAGGCCTATACCGCGACCGGCAACGGCGAGGTCTTCCACAGCCTCGACCGGGGGACGACCTGGACACAACTGCCGGGGCCCGTCGGCAGGCCCGAGGAGATCGGGATCTTCACCCTGGTTTCGTCCGGCGCCACCACCCTGTATGGCGGCGGGGCCTGGCTGTGGCGCAGCCGCGATCAGGGCGCGACCTGGGTGCCGGTCTTCAAGGAGGCGACGGTCACCGACATCGTGCCGGTCCCCGAAGATCCGGACACGGTCTTCCTCGGCACCTGGGACGGGGTCTGGAAGACCGCGGACGGCGGCGACACCTGGACCCATGTCCTGCGCAAGGACCCGGGCTCTTCATCCCTCCTGATCCTCTCCCTGGCCCTGGGCGGAAATCCGCCGAGCCTGTACGCCGGCACCTACGGCCCGCTCTACGCCAGCTTCGACGGCGGCGATACCTGGCAGATCCGGACGCAGCTCGGCGAGACCGTGGACCTCGCCGTGCAGCCGGCCGAGCCGAACCGGGTCTATGCCATGGGGCCGAAGGGTGCGCAGGTGAGCGTGGACTCGGGCGCCCACTGGCAGCTCACGCTGCCGGAGGCGGGGCGCTCCCTGGCGGTGAACCCCTACCGCTTCCACGAGGTCTGGGCCGGGAGCTGGGCGTCCGGCCTCTACGTGTCCGAGGACGGCGGCTACACCTGGGCCGCCCCGGCGCAGCGCGGCATGGGCCTCCCCGAGACCACGCTGCTGAAGCGCGATCCGGCCCATCCGGCGACCCTGGTCACCTGTCAGACCGCGGTGACCATCCACCGGTGCCGGCGCAGCCCGGACAACGGCGGCACCTGGGAGCCGTGGAACGGCCAGCTCGCGCCGCAGCCCCTCCTCGCCGACCTCGCCTTCGACCCGAAACGTCCGGGCGTGGTCTACGGCGCCGGTCAGGGGATCTACCGCATCGGTCCGTCCGGCGCGGTCTGGCGGAAGCTGCCTCTCGGAGAGGCCCAGTCGTTCGAGCTGCACTCGGTGGCCGTGACCCGTGGCGCCCTGGTGACCGAGGGGGCCTCGGGCGTGTTCCGCAGCACCGACCAGGGGCAGACCTGGAAGACGGTCCTGCCGCAGCAGGCGGGCCCCGACCTCGTCCGAGTCTTCGGGAGGATGGTCCAGGACCCGAAGGAGCCCGACCTCCTCTATGCGCTGGTCCAGGATCGCAGAAGAGAGGGTGACGCCTGGGCCGTCTACCAGAGCTGGAATGGCGGCGCGCGCTGGAAGCGCGTCCTCTCTTCCGGCGCGCGGGCGCTGGCCGTGCATCCGTCCCGGCCGCAGGTCCTCTACGCGGCCGGGGAAAACCTGGTGCGGATGAGCCGCGACCGCGGCGCCACCTGGCAGACGGTGGGGACCATCCCGGCGTTCGAGGTCCACGATCTGGTCGTCCATCCCAGGCATCCGTCCATCCTTCTCGCGGCCACTAACGGCCTGGGCGTTCTGATCAGCCGCGACGCCGGCCACACCTGGGGGGCCTTCAACGCGGGCCTCGACCGGATGGGGATGGTCGACGTGAGCCGCATTCTGCCCGACCCGGCGCAGCCCGGCCGGTTCTTCGCCCTGCCGGCGAAGGGCGGGATCTTCGAGGTGACCGTACCCTGACGCGGAGAGCCGTGCCTCCGTATACAGACACATGAAGACAAGAAACCTGCTGCGCCTGCTGCTGCTCCTGGCCGCCGTGCCCGTCCGGGCCGGTGTGAACAACTGGACCCCCTTCGGCCCCGGCCAGGCAGCGATCGAGGACTTCGTCCTGTGGTTCGGGACCCCCAGCGGCGTGACCTCTCTGTTTGTCCTGGCGAAAGCCCCCTTCGTCACCACCGACGACGGCGAGTCCTGGATCTGGCGCGGCGCCGGTCTCCCCGCGTCCTTCTACGAGGGCTGGCCGACCGCCCTGGCCGCCGACCCCGCGGCCCCTCCCGGTACCCTCTATACCTCCAATCTGAGGGGGCAGGTGTACCGCAGCGTCGACGCCGGCGGCCACTGGACCTTCCTGTCCACGATCCAGGAAGGGGCCGACGACCAATATTTCTACAACCTGGCCGTGGCGGGCGGCACGCTCTACGCCGGCAGCAGCCTGGGGGTCTTCCGGAGCCTCGACGGTGGCCTGACCTGGAGCCTCACGGGCTACAAGGGCTACGCGTATGCCGTCGTTGCCGATCCAAGGAATCCGGAGACCCTCTACGCCGGCGGTCCCGGGTTGTTCCGGAGCACCGACCGGGGAGAGACCTGGTCCGCCCTCCTGGAGGTCGAAGGCGACGTCACGGCCGTGGCCGTCTCCGCCGACTCCTCGACCCTCTACGTCGGGGACTCGATGGAGACGGTCTACACCAGCACCGACCGGGGAGAGACCTGGCAGGCGACCGGGGTCGGCCAGCGCATCCTGGGATTGGCAGTGGACCCGGGCAAGCCGTCCCGGGTCTACGCCTCCACCACCTCGGGCTTCTTCGTGAGCGCGGACGCGGGCGACACCTGGCAGCCCGCGCCGGTCTCCAAACAGGGCCCGGTGACGGTGGACCCGTCGCGGCACAACATGGTCTACGCCCTGTCGTACGACGACGGGCTGGCCGTGTCGCGGGACCATGGCGCCACTTGGTCGGTCCCTCTGCAGCGCGGGCTCGGCTTTCCCGCCACGGACCTGCTGGAGCGCAACCCGGACAAGCTGTCGATCCTGGTCCTCTGCCGGCATGACGACGGGCTCGAATGCCTGCGCAGCTCCGACGGCGGGAAGACCTGGGCCTCCCTGCTCGGTTACTTCAACCTGTCGCGCCCGGCGGTGAGGGACCTGGCGTTCGAGCCGCGCAACCCGGACTACGTCTACGTCGTGGTCGTGGACGGGCTTCACCTCGTCCGGCTCTCCGACCGCGGCGTCGTGCGCCTGCCCTTCGACGGCCAGCGCGCCGAGGGCCTCCGGACCGTGGCCGTGTCCGGCAGCGCCCTGGTCGTCGGCGGAGATTTCGGCGCCTACCGCCGCACCGGCACGGGCAAGCCCTGGAAGGCCGTCCTCCCCTATGTGGTCGACAAGGCGACCCGCACCGTGCGCTCGGTCGAGAACCTGGTCCAGGACCCGGAGAACGTCTCCATCCTCTATGCCCTGACCCGCGAGGCCAGCCTCGGCGGCGGCAGCGAGCGCCGCGTCCTCTACCAGAGCCTGGACGGCGGCGCCCGGTGGCGGCGCCTCCTCGAGGGTTCCCGCATCCTGGCCGTCGACCCGTCCCGTCCGAAGACCCTCTACGCCGTGCGGGGCTCCGACCTGCTGGTGAGCCGCGACCGGGGAGCGACCTGGAAGGTACAGGGCTCCTTCCCGACCGCGGCCGTGCAGGACCTCGCCGTCGATCCGGAGAGGCCGTCGGTCCTGCTGGCCGCCACCGATGGTTCCGGAGTCCTGCTCAGCGAGGACGCCGGCCGCACCTGGGCGCCGTTCAACACCGGGCTCGCCGGGCCGGGCCTGCTGCGCGTCCGGAAGGTGAAGGCCGACCCCGCGGTGCCGGGGCGGTTCTTCGCGCTCCCCCTCGGCAGCTTCCTCCCGCCGGCCGGCGGCCTGTTCGAGGCGACAGTGGATTGATCCGGGCCCGGACTCCGCATAGGATTCCGGGCCGACATGCCCAAGATGAAAACCCGCATCCTCGTCACCGGAGCGCTCGGGCAGATCGGCTCCGAGCTGGTCCCCGCCCTGCGCGAGCGCTACGGCGAGGACGCCGTGGTCGCCTCGGACATCCGCATGCCTCCCCGGGGCACGGATGGGCCGTTCGAGTTCGTCGACACCACCAACCTGCGCCAGCTCACCGAGGTGGTGCGCCGCAACGAGGTGGGCACCATCTACCACCTGGCCGCGCTGCTCTCGGCCACGGCCGAGAGCAAGCCCCAGGTGGCCTGGGACGTCAACATGGGCGGTCTGTATCGAGTGCTGGAGGTGGCGCGCGAGAACCGCTGCGCCGTCTTCCACCCGAGCTCGATCGGCGCGTTCGGCCCCGGCACCCCCCAGGACGACACGCCCCAGGACACGGTGCAGCGGCCGACCACCATGTACGGCGTCACCAAGGTGGCCGGCGAGCTGCTCTGCGACTACTACCATCACCGCTTCGGGGTGGACGCGCGCGGCGTCCGCTTCCCGGGCCTGATCTCCTACGGCGCCCCGCCCGGCGGCGGCACCACCGACTACGCCGTGGAGATCTTCTACGAGGCCATCCGGCACCGGCACTACACCTGCTTCCTGGGGGCCGACACCCGCCTCGACATGATGTACATGCCGGACGCCATCAAGGCCTGCATCGACGTCATGGAGGCCGACCCGGCGCGGCTGGTCCACCGCAACGCCTTCAACGTCACCGCCATGAACTTCACCCCCGAGGAGCTGGCGGCGGCCATCCGCAAGCACTTTCCGGACTTCGTCCTGGACTACCACGTCGACAAGGTCCGCCAGTCCATCGCCGACTCGTGGCCCAACTCGCTGGACGACAGCGCCGCCCGCGACGAGTGGGGCTGGTCGCCGTCCTACGACCTGGACGCCATGGTCGCGGACATGTTCGAAAACCTCGGCAAGAAAGTGAAACGGGCCGGCTGAGCCCGCCTGGAAGGAGATCTCTCCATGCCGCACGACCGTTTCCACCAGGCCCTCTCGGCCGAGCTCGACGCGTTGCGCGAAAAGGGCACCCTCAAGGGCGACGAGTCGGTAATCGTCAAGGTCCTTCCGGCAGAGGGCGACCGCGGCCCCCGCTATCTCCTCGAAGGCGAGGGGGACCGGCCGTTCCTCAAGATGAACTCCAACAACTACCTCGGCATGTCGCTGCGCCGCGAGGTCATCGAGGCCGAGGAGCACACCACGGCCGAGTACGGCGCCGGCCCGGGCGCGGTGCGGTTCATCAGCGGCAGCTACCGCCAGCACCTGGAGCTGGAGACGAAGCTCGCCGCCTTCCACGGCCGCGAGTCGGCCATGATCTTCAGCTCGGCCTATGCCACGACCCTGGGCGTCCTCGTCCCGCTGAGCAACGCCGACACCGTCCTGATCAGCGACGAGCTGAACCACAACTGCATCATCAACGCCATGCGGCTGGCCCGGCCGAAGGACAAGCAGATCTACCGCCACCTCGACTACGCCGACCTGGAGGCCAAGCTCGCCGCCGGGGTCGGCCAGGCCCGCCGGGCGATCGTGGTGACCGACGGCATCTTCAGCATGCGGGGCGACCACGCGGACCTGCCGCAGATCCTGGAGATCGCCGGGCGCTTCGACAAGGAGTACCCGGAGAACGTGGTGGTGGTGGTGGACGACTCCCACGGCGTGGGCGCGTTCGGGGCGACCGGCCGGGGCACCGAGGAGTTCACCGGCTCGCGTCCGGTGGACATCCTGATCGGCACTCTGGGCAAGGCGCTGGGGGTGAACGGCGGCTACGTGACCGGCAGCCGCACCCTGACCGGCTACCTGCGCGAGTCCGCGCCGCTCTACATCTACTCGAACCCGATCACCCAGGGAGAGGCCGCCGCCGCGGCGAAGGCGCTGGAGATCCTGGACAGCGAGGAGGGCCGGCGCCTCCTGGCTCACCTGCGGGAGATGACGAAGCGCTTCAAGGACGGCATCGTGGCCCTGGGCTACGAGACCCTGCCGGGCGAGCACCCGGTGGTGCCGCTCATGGTGCGCGACACGCCCACCACCAACGCCCTGGTCAGGCACCTGCGGGAGAACGGCATCCTCGCCACCGGC
>DATANP010000631.1:0-4562 GCA_036266195.1 Thermoanaerobaculia bacterium
AGCTCCCGGGCGGTGTTCAACGGCCTGATCCACGTCCATCCGGGCGCGCAGAAGACCGACGCCAAGCAGTCGAATCGGAATCTCCTGCTGTCGTCGCACGCGGTGGCGAATTCCAACCCGCAGCTCGAAATCTTCGCCGACGACGTCAAGTGTACCCACGGCTCGACCGTGGGCCAGCTCGACGAGGACGCGATCTTCTACCTCCGTTCCCGCGGCATCGGCCAGGAGGCGGCCCGCAGCCTGTTGACCTACGCCTTCGCCTCCGACGTCGTGGAGCGGATCAAGGTCGACCCCGTCCGCAAGGACCTGGAGGAGCTGCTGTTCTCCAGGCTTCCCCAGGGAGAGGTCGTAAGGCAGGCGGTTTGATCGCCCAGGATTCCAAGGTCGCGCCGGCCTACGATCTGGACCGGGTCCGAGAGGACTTCCCGATCCTCGGCCGGCAGGTCCACGGCCGGCCGCTGGTCTACCTGGACAACGCCGCCAGCACCCAGAAGCCGCGCGCCGTGCTCGACGCCATCGCCGGGTGCTACGAAGGGTATTACGCAAACGTCGAGCGCGGCGTCCATACCCTGTCCCAGCTCTCCACCCAGGCCCGCGAAAACGCCCGCGAGACGGTCCGCCGTTTCCTGGGCGCCGCGCGTGCCGAGGAGATCGTCTTCCTGCGCGGCACCACCGAGGCGATCAACCTGGTGGCCTGGTCCTGGGGCCGGCAGAACGTCGGCCCCGGCGACGAGGTCCTGATCACCGGCCTGGAGCACCACTCGAACCTCGTCCCCTGGCAGGTCCTCTGCCAGGAGCGCGGGGCCGTCCTCCGGGTTGCCCCGCTCGACGACCGCGGCGAGGTGATCCCGGAGGAATTCGAGCGCCTGCTCTCGGAGCGCACGAAGGTCGTGGCCGTGGCCCATGTCTCCAACTCGCTCGGCACGGTCAACCCGGTGCGCGAGATGGCGGAGATCGCCCACCGCCATGGAGCGGTCGTGGTGGTGGACGGCGCCCAGGCGGTGCCGCACATCCGGGTCGACGTCCGGACCCTGGGCTGCGACTTCTACGCCTTCTCCGGCCACAAGGTCTACGGCCCGAGCGGCATCGGCGTGCTCTGGGGCCGGCGCGAGCTGCTGGAGGCCATGCCCCCCTGGCAGACCGGCGGCGGCATGGTCCACGGCGTGACCTTCGAGGAGACCACCTTCGCGCCCCCGCCGCACCGCTTCGAGGCCGGGACCCCATTCATCGAAGGGGCGATCGGCCTCGCGGCGGCCCTGGAGTACGTCGAGCGGATCGGCCTGACGGCCATCGCGGCCTGGGAGTCCGAGCTCCTCGCCTATGCCATGGAGCGGCTGCGGGAGGTCCCCGGCCTGCGGCTGATCGGGACCGCGCCGCACAAGGCGGCGGTAGCCGGTTTCGTCATGGACGGCATCCACCCGCACGACATCGGCACCATCCTGGACGGCGAAGGGGTGGCGATCCGGGCGGGCCATCACTGCGCCCAGCCGGTGATGGCGCGGTTCGGGGTGCCGGCCACGGCGCGTGCCTCCTTCGGCCTCTACAATCGGCACGAGGACGTCGACGTCCTTGTAACCGGCCTGTACCGGGCCCGGGAGATCTTCGGCTGATGTCCGACCTGCGCGACCTCTACCAGGAGGTCATCCTCGACCACACCCGCCGTCCGCGGAACTTCGGGACGCTGGCGAACGCCAACCGCGAGGCGAAGGGGCACAACCCGCTCTGCGGCGATCAGGTCAGCGTCTACCTCCACATGGAGGGCGACCGGATCGAGGACATCGCCTTCCAGGGCTCGGGCTGCGCCATCTCGACCGCCTCGGCTTCGCTCATGACCGAGGCGCTCAAGGGCCTGACCGTCCGCGAAGCGCGGGAGCTGTTCCACGGCTTTCACAATCTCGTCACCACCGGCGGCGACCCCGAGAGCCTGGGCAAGCTCGCGGTCTTCTCCGGCGTACGGGAGTATCCGATCCGGGTCAAGTGCGCGACCCTCGCCTGGCACGCGGTGCAGGCGGCGCTCGACCAGCAGGACCATCCGGTCACGACCGAGTGACCGCAGCGAGGAGCTTCTTCATGGCTGACACCGAACCGAACCTGGAAGAGCAGATCGTGGACGCGCTGAAGACCGTCTTCGACCCGGAGATCCCGGTCAACATCTACGAGCTGGGGCTGATCTACGACCTCGCGATCGAGGACGAGGGGCAGGTGAAGATCAAGATGACCCTCACCTCGCCCGGCTGCCCGGTGGCGGGCTCCCTGCCCGGCGAGGTCCAGATCAAGGTCCAGAACGTGCCCGGCGTCGCCAATGCGGACGTCGAGCTGGTCTGGGACCCGGCCTGGAATCCGTCGATGATGACCGAGGCCGCCCGCCTGCAGCTCGGCATGTTCTGAAACTCCCCTTCCGGGAGTGGCTCTTTGCAAAAAGGCGCCGCTCCCCGGCCGTCCCTCCTCCCGCCCCTCGCCTGCTCTCCGCCGGTCTCCAGGCTGGACCGAAACCTGCATATTCCTGTTACCAGGGTGGAACCCGGGGAGGGGGCACCTTCACGACTTTTCGCGGAGCGCGCGTCACGAGCGCTTCTCCTCGAGGCCCCGGCGCGGGGATGACGCCGGGAAAGGAAACCATCTATATGCGGACACAACCCAACAACGGATCGGCCGTGAGAGCCGTCGAGGATCTTCCGAGGGAGGAGGAGCCCACGGGCTCGGGAAGAGCTCCGGAGGTGCGCCGGCTGCTCCGCTACGGTGACGATGCCAGCGCGCAGACCCAGAGCATGGAGGCCATGGGCCGGCTGGCGGGCGGCATCGCCCATGTCTTCAACAACCTTCTGACCGCCATGGCCTGCGAGGTGGAGCTGGCCCTGGCCCGCCTGAGCTCCGACGACCCGGCGCGCAAGCACCTGCGCGAAATCGAGCGGGTCGGCGAACGCGGCGCGGCCCTCGCCCGCCAGCTCCTGGCCTTCAGCGGCCGGCAGGTCCTGCAGCCCCGGATGGTGCAGCTCAACACCCTGCTGTCCGGCATGCAGGACCGGCTGCGGCACATCCTCGGAGACTCGATCGAGCTGAAGATGACGCTCGACCCCGATCTGCACCGGGTGCAGGTGGACGCCGGCCAGATCGAGCAGGCGATCCTGAATCTCGCCTCGAACGCGCGCGACGTGATGCCCCAGGGCGGCCGCATGATCCTGGAGACGCGGAACCTGGAGATCCGTCCCGGCAACCTCACGCACCCGATGCGTTCGAGCCCCGGCCGCTGGGTGGAGCTCAAGGTGAGCGACACGGGTCCGGGCATGCGCGAGGAGGTGCGCAAGCGCGTCTTCGAGCCGTTCTTCACCACGAAGCAGGGCGGCGAGGTGACCGGTCTGGGCCTGTCCACCACCTACGGCATCATCACCCAGAGCGGCGGCCACATCCTGGCCGACAGCGAGCAAGGGCAGGGGTCACGCTTCCTGGTCTTCCTGCCGAGCGCCGAGCAGCAGGAGGACGCCGCGAACCCGGGCGCGAACGGCAAGCCGTGGGAGACGATCCTGCTGGTCGAGGACGAGGAGAACGTCCGCCGGCCGATCTGCGAGATCCTGCGCAGCAGGGGTTACAACGTGCTGGAGGCGGCGGACGGCGCGCAGGCGATCGAGCTAAGCCAGGCGCACTCCGGGCCGATCCACCTGATGGTGACCGACATCCTCCTCGGCAGCATGAGCGGGGTGGAGCTGGCGGAGAAGCTCTCCTACAACCGCGCCGAGATGAAGGTCCTCTTCGCGACCGGCTACCCCGCCGGCCTCGCCGAGGGCTCCGGTCTCGACGGAGAGGACGCCAACCTGATCAAGAAGCCTTTCAGCGGCAAGGACCTGGCTGCCAAGGTGCGGGAGGTGCTGGAGAGCGCAGTCTAGGTCCCCGAGCCGACCGTCGCAACCCCATTTGACGGGCGCCCTTCCGGACGCCCTTTTTTTGTTCCTCAGGACGTGCTATGGTCCTTTCATCGCAGACCACGATCACGGATACAAGCTCCTTTTTTCCCACGCCTCGGTCGTGGCCGACGTGCTGCGCGGGTACGTCAAGGAGGATTGGATCGAGGAGCTCGACCTCGACTCTCTCGAGGACCTTCGGCGGCAGGTGGGCAGGATGGCCGTCGACGAGCAGATGGATGAAGGCTTCCGGAGATCGGTCCACACCTGGCTGACCCGGGTCATGATCCCGGCCCGGTTCCCGGGCCTTCAGGTACCGGAGGCTTCGAGTCTGAAGGAGGTACACGCGATGCTTGCAGAGCGCGTCATGGAATGGACCCGGGAGTGGAAGGAGGAGGGACGGCAGGAAGGATGGCAGGAAGGCCTTCACCTCCTTCTTCTCGATCAGATTGAAGAGCGCTTCGGCAGGGTCCCCCAGGAGATTCGGCGGCGCGTCGAGGAGATCCATGACACCGAGCAGTTGAGAGCGCTCGGGAAGCGGCTCCTGTCCGCCTCCTCCCTGGCGGATCTGCGTCTCAACTGATCGCGTCGCCGTGGCGCCACGCGCCGTGGCGGCGCTCTACCTTGTCGTGGCGCCGCAGATCCGCCAGGGAGGAGGCGGACAGG
>DATANP010000632.1:0-2587 GCA_036266195.1 Thermoanaerobaculia bacterium
ATTCATGCAACATTAGGCAACCCTGAGCCGTCCCGTGATGCAACGTTAGGCAACCCTAATGCGTGGCGAGCAAGATTTGCTCTGGACCCCCATGAACTGCACAACAACAGGGACTTAGGTCCCGGGTCGACCGGGGGACTCCAGTGGTACTTTGCACCTACCCCGCCTTCTTCCCGCCGCCCTGACGCCACGATGCGCAGTTCGGTCGTTAGACGGCACGCGCCGTGATTGACCGCAACTGTCGAAGGAGGCCCCGACATGTCGAAGATGCTCATGATCTATCCGAACAAGTGCACCGGATGCCGCAACTGCGAACTCGCCTGCTCATTTGAGAAGGAGGAGAGTTTCCGCCCTGGCGCGTCTCGCATTCGCACGCTGACCTGGGAGCGCGAGGGGTTCTCGGTTCCCTTGATGTGCCAGCAGTGCGATGACGCGGCCTGCGTCACCGTCTGCCCGACTGCTGCGATGCACTACGGCCCCGAAGGCTCCAACCTGGTCGAGCTCACCCAGGACCTGTGCATCGGCTGCAAGCTCTGCGTGATCGCGTGCCCCTTCGGCAGCGTGCGCTACGACTCCCTGACCAAGAACATCTCCAAGTGCGACACCTGTGCGGGGGCGCCGAAGTGCGTCGAGATGTGCCCGAACGGAGCCCTGGAGTTCGTCGACGATGCCGAGCAGACGCGTGCCCGGGAGCAAGCCGTCGCAGATAAGTTCAAGACTATATTCGAGGATGTGCGCTGATGAACGGCTGGATCGGAACGACCCTGCGAGTGGACCTCGGCAGCGGCACCATCAAGCGCGAGGCCACCAACATGACGGTGGCACACGAGTACATCGGCGCCCGCGGTATGGGCGTGAAGATCATCTCCGACGAGGTCGACCCCAAAGCCGACGCCCTCGGCCCGGACAACAAGCTCGTTTTCGCGCCGGGCCCGTTCACGGGGACGTTCGCTCCCTCGGGCGGCCGGTACAACGTGATCACCAAGAGCCCGCTCAACGGGACCATCGCCGCCTCCAACTCCGGCGGGGTCTTCGGCCCTGAGCTCAAGTTCGCCGGCTACGACGCGCTCATTGTCGAAGGTCAGTCCGCTACCCCTGTCTACCTGTGGATCAAGAACGACAAGGTGGAGATCCGCGACGCGAGTGCCGTGTGGGGCATGACCGTCGCTGACACGACCGAGGCCCTGCGAGCGGATACCGACCACGAGGCCAAGGTCGCGTGCATCGGGCCGCCTGGTGAGAACCTTTCGCTCATCTCGGCCATCATGAACGAGATGCACCGCGCGGCCGGCCGCACCGGCGTCGGCGCCGTCATGGGCTCGAAGAAGCTCAAGGCGATCGCGGTGGTCGGCACTGGCGCGGTCCGCGTCGCGGAGCCGGCCGCGTTCAAGGCTGCTGTCATGGACTCGTGCGAGAAGATCGCGGCCAATCCCGTCGGCGGGGCCGGGCTCAAGGCCTACGGCACCAACGTCCTGGTCAACATCCTCAACCAGACCGGGGGGTTGCCGACGCGCAACTTCCAGGAAGCTGTCTTCGAAGACGCCGACATGATCGGCGGAGAGACGCTTGCCGCGAACCAGCTCGTGCGCCCGAAGGGCTGCTTCAGCTGCATCATCAGCTGCGGGCGGGTGACCAAGGTCACCAACCCGCTGTACGCGGGCATCGGTGAGGGACCGGAGTACGAGAGCGCGTGGGGCTTCGGCGCCGACTCGGGTATCAACAACCTCGACGCGATCCTCAAGGCGAACTTCCTCTGCAACGACTACGGTCTGGACACCATCTCCATGGGTGCCACGATCGCGTGCGCCATGGAGCTCTACGAGCTCGGCTATCTGACCCAGGAAGACACGGACGGCCTGGAGCTCGTCTGGGGCAACGCGCACGCCATGGTCGAGCTGGTCCGTAAGACGTGTGTGGGTGAGGGTTTCGGCAAGCGCCTCGCCGAAGGCTCCTACCGCCTCGCGGACAGTGTCGGTCATCCCGAGCTGTCCATGACGGTCAAGAAGCAGGAGATGCCGGCCTACGATCCGCGCGCCATTCAAGGCATCGGACTGAACTACGCCACGAGCAACCGCGGTGGCTGTCACGTGCGCGGCTACACGATCGCCCACGAGGTCCTTGGCCAAGGACCGCCGACCGACCCTGGCGCGGTCGAGGGCAAGGCAGGGCTCGACGTCGCCTTCCAAGACCTGACGGCGGCGCTGGACTCCTCGGGGGCATGCGTTTTCGTCACCTTCGGGATCGGCGCCGCGGAACTGGCGAACATGCTCAGCACCCTCACCGGTTTCCCGTATTCGCCGGAGGAGTTCGTCAAGGCCGGAGCGCGCGTCTGGAACCTCGAGCGCCTGTGGAACCTCAGCAACGGTTTCACCACCGCCGACGACACCCTTCCGAAGCGGTTGCTCACCGAACCGATCCCCTCAGGGCCGGCCAAGGGTCAGGTGAGCCGCCTCGCCGAGATGCTGCCGGAGTACTATAGCGTCCGCGGCTGGGACGAGAACGGCGTGCCGACGCCGGCCAAGCTGGCAGAACTGTCGCTGTAGCTCGTCGGCGTAGGGGGCGTCAGGGCCGTCCGGTCATGAGACTG
>DATANP010000633.1:0-2638 GCA_036266195.1 Thermoanaerobaculia bacterium
GTGGCCAGGGGCCGCATCGTTCAAAGCTGTGGCGCCTTGGCGCAAACTAGAGAGGAACTCCTCTTGCGAGAGAGTCTCGCCTGAGACTGGCAGGGCGACGATCAGTGTGAGCCAGAGACAAAACAGTAATCTCATTTCGCATCTCCTCTCGATTGGGTCAGCCCTCGGACCGAGCCCGGGTCTTGTGCCAGCCGTCGAATCAGCCAGCGTTGTTGTCGGAGAGTGCAGAGACCGGGGCCACCCAGGGAGAGCACCGCAACTGATTGAAAAAAAGGGACTCTATGACGTAGAGCTACTCCGAGAGTTCCATCCTTGAAACCGACCTGGTAGGGAATGGTTCCGAATTTGGAACGACTGTTGCGGGAACTGTTTATCTACTTTCCAGTCGCCGGTAAGTTGCTTTTCCAGGGCCGCTGTCGCAGGCCGAGCGGGGCTTGGGAATACACTATTTCCAGTCGCCGGTGAGCTGGAATGCCGCCCAATAGTACGGATGGGAGAAACCCTGGCTCCGGATCAGGTCGGCTTGGGCTGCCCGTAACGCTTCGTCTTTGCTCCGTCCCTTCCGGAGGTAGCCGTAGAAGCGCTTCATGAGGGCCGCGGTGGAGATGTCGGAGACGCTCCAGAGTGAAGCGAGGACCGAGCGGGCGCCGGCGTATTGGAACGCGCGGGTCAAGCCCAAAAGCCCCTCACCGCCCATCTCCTGCCCCAAGGCGGTGTCGCAGGCGAAGAGGGTGACCAGGTCGGCGTCGAGGCGTACTCTTTCGAAGATCTCCCAGGCCTGAAGTAGGCCGTTGTCCTGACTCTCTCCTGGACTCACGGGGATGGTCAGGGCGAGGGCGGAGTTCAAGGGGAAGCGCTCGTCGAGCAGGCCGTGGCAGGCGAAGTGGAGATAGCGCGCATCCTTCCCGATGGACTTGGCCCGCTCTTCGGTGGCCTCCGTGCCGAGGAAAGTCCGGGCCTCAGGGTAGAGGGCCGCGATATCACGGACCTCCTCGCGGGTGGAGGGGAGCGGGGTGAGGGCCAGGCCTCGGCCGACTGCCGCGCGAACCTCCGCATGGACCGCAGAGAGCTGCCCGGACGGCAGCGGTGGGTAGCTCGGGTCGCCGAAGGCGGCGAGCTCCACCTGTTGCGGTGTCGATGACCGCTCGCGCCGGGATCTCTTCAGCTCTGCATAGACGGTGGCAGAAATGACCGTGTGAATCGGCTTCTTCTCGGCGAGATAGTGGCCGTCGTGGACCAGCGCGGCGAAGGGCAGAATGTGGAGGGGACCATCGGGGGAGATGAGAAGCCGTTTGGCCGCTACGATCCGCGCCTCAGCGGGGCGGAGCAGGAGGTCATAGAGCTCCCGCGCTTGTCCAGAGAGCGCCGCCCGGTCCGAGTCGGCGCGCTGCAGCAGGTTGAGGAAAATCCCCACGCGCTCCCGCAGTGCCTGATCGCTAACGGCGAGGGGAAGGACCTCAAGCCCCGGGTTTGTTCCCGGCGGTTGGATTACAAAAAGAAAGGATCGTTCCCGGCCGATGGACCAGGCGAGGAGCAAGGTTCCGGGATCGAGAGCGTCACGGGCACCGGCCAAATCCAGAGGCTTCGGGTCGTGCACCGCAGCGGCTCGCGGCGAGATCTGGCGGATCTTCGCCGCGAGATCCTCCTGCCGGGCACGGAACTCCCGGAGCCGGACCAACAGACGGTCTATTTCGGCCTGATCGCGTGCCGGACTCAGCCGTTCGAGGGCAGCCTGAGTGCGATCGTACTCGCTGTTTGTCAGCTTGCGATCCCGAGCGAGCTCAGGAGGCAGGTCGGCCGTCCAACTCAGATCACGCTCCGCAAGCAGATCGAGGAACGAGCGGGCACGTCCCCGCTCTAGAACCCGAAGGGCCTCTTCCGGCCGGCTAATATCAATCAGGGCGGCGAGGCAATCGCGGTAGTACTCGGCTGTTGTCCCGCTGAAGGCGGAACCTCCCTCAATGGTCCCGCCGAGCGTCTTCCGCTGCTTGTCAAATGCCTCGGTGGCGCTACAGAGGTAGTCTGCAGCCATCGCCAGGCGGCCCGCCCGGCGGTAAACTCGACCTAGATTGTTCAGCGACACCCCCAGCCGCGTGCTGCCTGGGGCTATTTGGTCGCGGATCGCCAGCGCGCGCTGGAAGAGCTCCTCGGCCTTCGGTAGGTCTCCCCGCTCGAAAGCAATGGCCCCCAAGCTGTCCAGACTGTCAGAGACGCGAAGACTTCCCGGGGCCTGCTTCTCCAGAATGGCGAGTGCGCGGCCTTGCAGCTCCTGTGCGAGGACCATATTGCCTTGCTCGGCCGCGAAGAGAGCTCGGTAGAAGTAGGCGACACCGATGGCGTAGCTCTCCGGTGAGATTCGGCTCTCGACCTCCATGATGCGTTGCAGGTACTCGTCAGCTTTCGCCAAGTCCCCCTTCCGTTGCTCAACTGCGGCCAGGTTCCACAGGTTGTAAACGCTTTCGTAGGAGGTATCGGAGGTGCCATGTGCGAGCTTCTCAGTGATATAAAGGGCACTCCTGTGGTGATCCTCGGCCGCTGCGAAGTCGCCCCGCTTTTCGGCCAAGCTTCCCAGTTGGTTGAGAGTCTGGGCGACTTCAAGGCTCTCGGGCGCGGTTTCCTCTTGGATGGCTAGTGCACG
>DATANP010000634.1:0-1551 GCA_036266195.1 Thermoanaerobaculia bacterium
CAGGAGGGGAGATTCTTGAGGAAGGCCGCGAGCTCGGCGGCATCCTCGGCCCGCGGGCTGCGGTCGTAGAAGACGAGGCCGATGGTCCGGCTCGGCGCCGGCTCTCCGAAGGAGAGGTAGTGCACGAGGCCACCGCAGTCCATGCCGACGCTGACCGCCATCTGGGGGAACATGGCGCAGCCGCAGCCTGCCGCCACCAGGTGGCGCAGGGTCTCGATGCTCGCCGCCTGGATCGGGTTGAGGGCGGAGTCCGGCGTGGTGCCGCAGGCCTCGAGCGTCTGGTCGCGCAGGCAGTGGCCGCGCTCCATGAGGAGCATCTCGCGCATCTCGATCCCGCCGAGGCTGACCTCCGGAGCACGGGCCAGGGAGTGATCCGCGGGGACCGCCAGCAGGAAGGGTTCGCGCAGCAAAGGCGTCTCGGTCAGGCCCCACTCTCCGGTGGGGAGGCAGAGGACAGCCGCGTCGAGCAGGCGCTGGCGGAGCATGTGGAGCAGGGATTCGGTCAGGGCCTCGTTCAGCACGAGCTCGAGCTTCGGGTAGCGGCCGCGCAGGGTGGCCAGGAACCTGGGTGCGTAGTAGGGGCCGATGGTCGGGACGAGGCCGAGGCGGAAACGGCCGCAGAGACGGTCCTTTCCCGGTTTGCCGCGCCCGATCTCCTCCATCTCTTCGAGCACGGCGCGGATGCGCTGCACCGCCATCTGCCCTGCCGGCGTCAGGGACACGTGCCGCGAGGTGCGCTCGAACAGGCGCTCTCCCAGGGTCGCTTCGACCTTTTTGACGGCGGCGCTCAGCGACGGCTGGGCAATATCCAGGTCCTCCGCGGCCTTGCCGAAATGAAGTCTTTCGGCCAGTGCCACGACAGCGCGCAGGTCGCGCATCGAGAGGCTGTCGAGCCCATCCATCACGAAATCCGATTGCACCGATAGGTTGTAGAGGCTTGTTCCAGTCTACACGCAGCAGGATACTGGAATCAACTCTCGGATGTGGTTGGGGCGGGGCTGCCGTAAGAACGGCGAGACGTTTCGTTTTCTGATTTGGAGATCTGGAGGCGCGGGTTGAGGAGCGACGGGCCGGTGTGAGGCGCACCGGCCCGCGTTTTTATTTCGGGTTCATCCCAGGCCGTAGCGGTCGCGCAGGATGTTGAGGTGGTGCCGCACGTGGCCGGCCATGATGAAGGCGAGCGCGCGCACGGAGACGGGCTGGTCGTTCGCCTTGCCCATGCGGGTCCAGTCCTCGGGCGCGAGGCTGCGGAGGAGCCGCAGGTTCGCCTGGCGTAGGAGCGCGAGCTCCTCGACGAGGTCGGCGACCGGCCGCTGGCCGAAGTGGGAGGCCGCAACGTAGAGGTTTTCGTCGAAGCCCGGGAGAGGCGTCTCGTCGCCGCGCGAGAAGTGGAGGGTGCGGTACGAGAAGACCCGCTCGCCGTCGATCAGGTGGCCGAAGACCTCGCGCACGCTCCACTTGCCCTCGCCGTAGCGGAAGGTCTCGCGGTCCGCGGGTATGGAGGCGGCGAGCTGCCGCAGGTCGGAGGTCTGCCGCTCCAGGGCTTCGAGG
>DATANP010000635.1:0-2892 GCA_036266195.1 Thermoanaerobaculia bacterium
GTGCAGCCGCGCCGGGGCGTAGGAAGACGAGCTCCAATGCCCCTCGATTTCACAGAGGAAGGGAAGTCCGTCAAGCGGGCCGTCGTAGACCTCGAGCGGCGCTGGCCTTCCGGAGTGGCTCTGCAGTACGACACCCTGCAAAGCCACATCAGGATTTACGACTTCTACCCCTTTTTGTTCCATCGCGCCTTTCCCTCGGTGCCCGAGGAGGCCGTCCGTAAGCTGGCCCTGGCCGGACGCCTCTTTTTCAGCTCTCTCCTGCTGTTCGATCGGCTGATGGATCGCACCTCACCCGCTCATCTTGCGACCGAGGACGGGCTGCGGATTCAAGCTCTACGGTTTGAAGCCGACCTCGTGCTGCACGAGCTGTTCCCGGCGGACTCCCCCTTCTGGAATCACTTTCAGGGTTTGATTTCCGCCTATGCCGCGGCCTGCCTGGAAGAGCAGTCGTTTGCAACCGGAGCCCGGCCATGGCAGGAGTACGACGAGGCCACGGCCCTGCGGATCGCGGTCGGAAAGAACGGAGTGGCCCGAGCGGCGGTGGCCGGGCTCTGCGCCCTCGCCGGCGACATGGATCTGATGCCTCGACTGACGGAATCGATCGACGGCTTCAACGTCGCCTTTCAAATGCTCGACGACCTGAAGGACTGCCGTGAGGACCTCCGTGCCCGTATCCCTTCCCTGCTCCTGTCTCGCGTGGTCGGCAATTGGGCGGAGACAAAGGCAGAGGAACGCTGGATCGAAGGATGCATACGCGAAGTCTATTACCAGGGGCATGCCCGCTACGTCCTGGACCTGGCTCTCGAATCGCTGCAACGGGCGAAGTCGATCGTCGCGGATCTGCCGCTCCTGGAATGGCAGTCCGTGATCTCGGACCTCGAGGCCCGGTGCCGCGATTTCCTGCCCGACATGGAACAGATCCTGATGCGCAACCGGAGCCGTGCCCGGGAAAGGCCGCCGTTCGAGCTCCACCTGCCACCGGCAGAGAACCCCTGGCAAGGAGTGGCCTGGGATGCCTTGCGATTCGTCGTCCGGCAATGGAAGCTCGGTTTCGGAGAGGCACGGCACCTCTTGCGGTTCAAGAAAGAGGAAGCCTTGGGCCTGGCTGCACAGCTCCAACATGGAGATACGTTCCAACGAGCCTTGATCGCCGACGTCCTGTGCGATGCCGACGAGGTGCTCGACGGGCGGCTGCGGCCGGTGATCGATCAGGAATGCGAATACCTCTTGAGCCAACGCAGCACAACCGGGATCGGCGGTTGGTCCTACTTTCCCAACATGCCGGAGCTCGCCCCGGATGCCGACGACCTTGCACAGGTCATGCAGGTCCTCCTCCGCGCGGAGCGCTCCGCGGACGTCCGAAAGTATTGCGAGCGCCCACTCCAGGTCCTGCTCGAGGAGAATGCCCACCCGGACGGCGCGTTCGAAACCTGGATCATTCCCGCCGCGACGCGCACGCCCGGGCAGGAGATCCAGGACCAATACGCCCGCCTCGCCTGGGGAACCGGGGCGGATACCGAGGTGGTGGCCAATCTGCTTTATGCCCTTTCTCTCTATGATCCGGATCGATTCCAGGAGACGATCGACCGGGGAGTGAGCTTCCTCGAAAGCCGCCAGCATCCCGAAGGATATTGGCAGAGCTCCTGGTATCACGGTCCCTTCTACGGCACCTATGTCTGTCTCCGGCTGCTGGCCCGGGTCCGCCCTGCCTCGCCGGCTCTCGCGCAGGGCCTCCGCTTCCTGCGCGCCGGGCAGTGCCCCGACGGCGGCTGGAAGATGGAAGGCCAGAGTGACGGGCTCAGCACGGCTCTCGCCCTTCTCGGGCTGGCCGCGGCTCCGGCTCCGGGCGATCCCGAGGACACGCTCCTGGTTTCACGAGCCCTCCGCTTTCTGGAGAGCGATCGGGAACAGGACCTGGACCGGGAGGGATGGCCCGTCTACCAGTTCATTCGCATGGTGCTCGGCCGCCCCACGGGCACTGTCCGCCACGTCCTTTCCCATGGCAGCCAGACCCTGACCACGGCTTACGTGCTGAAGGCCGCGCTTCTTTGGCATCGGCGATCCCAGAGCTTCCGCCAGAATCCGGTCGCCACCTGCGCATGAAATTCCTGTTCTGCTCGCTCGCCACGCCCGGCATGCTGTTCCCTTCGATCGGCATCGCCCTGGCGCTGCGGCAGCGCGGCCATCAGGTTGCGTTCGCGACGCATGCCGTGGCCGGTGCGACGCTCGAGAGCGCCGGGCTGCACCGCATCCCCCGCGGCGACGACGACGGCGCCAGCTTTCAGATCGAATTCTGGGGCCTGCCGCTCTCCATCGCCATGCAGGTCAAGCACGTCGAATATGCTCTCCAGCGCTTCCAACCGGACGTCATCGTCAGCCAGCAGCTGGCGCTGGGCCCTCTGCTGGCCGCGGAACGGCACTCGCTTCCGATCGCGGTCGTCGGTCTGGCGGCCTATCTCTGGCCGGCGTCGGAAGCGTTGCTCCACCGGCCCCCCGAGACCCTCCGGGAGCGACGGAATCTCTGGCGTTACGAGGAGACCACGCAGATCTACAACCAGGTCCGCGGCCTGTTCGGCATGCCACCGAGGGAGGGCGATTTTCGCTCGACGCCCCTGCTCGGCGACCTCTTCCTGCTGCAGAGCACGGCGGAGCTCGAAGGCGATGCCGACGATCTGCCCGAGCGCGTGCACCTGGTGGGTGCGTGCCTTTGGGAGCCTGAAGAAGAAGATCCCGATCTGGAGAGGTGGATCGAGGAGGCCGTCGCCGCCGGAGAGTCGATCCTCTATGTGCACCATGGCAGGAGCTTCGACCTGCCGAGCCTCTGGCCGATGATCATCGAGGTCCTGGGGGCGAGGTCCGTGCGCGTTGCCGCCTCCACATTGCGGATGGATC
>DATANP010000636.1:0-18605 GCA_036266195.1 Thermoanaerobaculia bacterium
CGAAGCAGATCAGGCCGGCCAGGGTCGCGAGGCCCTGCAGGATGGCCACGCCCACGACCACGCCGAGCTTGGAGAAGCCGACGCGGATCGCATCGCCCGCCTCGACCTGGCGGCCGCGCATGATCTGGAACACGGCGTAGACGATGGCCGCGGTCGCGAGCGGGCTGATGACCAGGTTCTGGATCAGGTTCATCAAGCTTTCCAGGCCCTTCCTGGCGGTCTCGGAGGAGCCCGAGACCACGAAGGCGGCGATGACGGCGAAGGGGACCATGACCAGGGCCGTGATGATCAGCGGCACGGAGCTGCTGAAGAAGACGGAGAAGGTCTCGGACAGGACCTCGCCCGTGCTGAAGCGGCGCGTCGAGGGGGGCTGCGAGGGCGGCCATCCTCCGCCGCCCGGGTTGTACGGCGGCGGGGGTGGCGGTCCGGGCGGTGCCGGAGGGGGCGGCGGTGTGGGCGGCGTCGGTTCCATGTGCACGACCTCCTTATGGGAGTCCAGGAAGGAGTGTTCTCGGCTCCCCGGACATTTCGGTCAGGAAGGCTTGGCGCCGGCCACGATCTGCTTGAGAAGCGCGATGTTGTCCCGGTGCCCGGTCAGCCGCGCGGTCACCTTGCCGCGGATGGGGTACCCCAGGAGGTAGAGATCGCCGACGATGTCGAGGATCTTATGGCGGACGAACTCGTCAGGGAAGCGCAATTCGGTGTTGACGATGTCGTCCTCGCCGACCAGGATGAAGTTGTCGAGCCGGCCGCCGGAGCCCAAGCCGAGCTCGTTCATCATCTTCAGGTCCTTCATGAAGCCGAAGGTGCGCGCCGGGGCGATCTCGCGCTTGTAGACGTCCGGGCCCGTCAGGGTGAATTCGTGGAACTGCTCGCCGAGCGGCGGCGGGTAGCGCAGCAGGTAGGAGACGGAGAACCCGTCGGCCGGCTCGATGGCGAGGATCTTCTCCCCCGCGCCGCCCACCTCGTAGCGCCGGTCGATCACGGCCTCCATCTGCGGCTGGTCCTGGTCGGTCAGGCCTACCTCTTCGAGGACCTTGCAGAACTCCAGGGCCGAGCCGTCCATGACCGGGATCTCGCCGTGGACCTTGATCAGGAGGTTGGTGACGCCGTAAGCGTGCAGGGCGGAGAGCAGGTGCTCGACGGTGCGGATGTTCTCGCCGCCCTCGGCCGACAGGGTGGTGGCGTAGTCGGTGTCGGCCACGGACCCGACATGGGCCGGGATCTCGACGCCGGTGGGCAGGGTCACGAAGTGGAGGCCGCTGTTTTCGGGCAGCGGCTGGAGGACCATGCCGGTGCGCTGGCCGGAGTGGAGGCCGAGGCCGTAGACCACGGTGGAGTGCTGGATGGTGCGCTGCCGCCGGCCGGTGTCGCGCAGGATGGGCAGCTCGGGCGGCGCGGCGAAGTGGCGTTCTCCGCGGTCCCGAGGCAGGTCCGGGGCCGCGGCGCCGGCTTCGACGAGCGAGCGCTTGTAGGACAGGGCACCGGCCGCGGCGTCCACGGCGCGCTTGTAGGACAGCGGCTTCTCCAGGTAGTCGAAGGCGCCCATCTTGATGGCCGCGACCGCGGTGGAGGTGGTGCCGTGGCCGGACATCATGACCACGGCCGCGGTGGGATCGGTCTCGCGCAGGGCCTGCAGGGTCTCCAGGCCGTCGCGGTCGGCAAGCCAGATGTCGAGGAAGACGACGGCGGGCTGCCGGTCGCGGTAGAGCGCCAGCGCCTCCTCGCCGCTCGTGGTGGTCAGGGTTGAATAACCGACATCCGAGAGGATCCCCCCGAGGGTCGAGAGGATTCCCGGCTCGTCGTCGACGATCAGGACCAGTTCGGACATGGGGGTAAAGCTAGCACAGAGACCTCACCCCCTGTCCCCCTCTCCCATCTCCCCTCCGCCCCCCGCCGGGAGAGGGGGAACCCTTCTGAGGTCTGGTTGCCGAGTCCTGCACACCGCTCGCAGGCGTCCCCCCTCTCCCGGGGATGGGTGGGCGGGAGATGGGAGAGGGGGACAGGGGGTGAGGTTTTCGGGCGATCAGTGGTGCATCATCATCTTCATGTGACCCTCTTCCATCCCCTCCATCATCGTCTCGAGCTTCGCCTTCTGCTCGTCGGTCAGCAGGACCTTGAACTGCGCCATGGCGTCCTCGTGGATGGCTTCGAGCTGCTTGCGGGTCGCGTGGGCCGCGATCACCTTCGTGCCGATCTCCTGGGCGGTGGCCTTGCCGGCGTCGAGCAGCGACTCGATCTCTTCCATCTGCGCGTGGTGCTGCTCCATCACGGGCTTCGCCTTCTCGAACGCGGCCTCGTGGATCTGCTTCGCGGCGTCCTGCTGCTCCTGGGTCAGGTCCAGCATATCGGCGATGTGGGACATGAAGCCGTCGGCGCCGTCGGGCCCCGGCATGCGGTGCATCATGTGGCCCATGTGGCCCTGGGCCAGCGCGACGCCGCCGACCGCCAGCAGGGAGAGGAGCAGCGTGGCCATTGCGATCTTCTTCATGAGTTTCTCCTTTGAGTCACCCCGCTTCAGGCGGGGCCTGTTTTCGAGCCTCAGGATAGGCGACGCCCGGTCCGTCAGTCCTCAAGGCTTCGCAAGATTTTTGTAAGGGATGTAAAGACTCAGCCCGCGAAGCGGTAGCCGCGGCGGTGGACGGTCAGGAAGAGCTCGGGGTGCGACGGGTTGCGCTCCAGCTTCTGGCGGAGAGAGCCGACGTGGACGTCCACCGTCCGGGTGACGGGCATGGCGTCGTAGCCCCACACCTTGTCGAGCAGCTCGTCGCGGGTGAGGAGGGCGCCGCGGTTCTCGATGAAGTAGGCGAGGAGCTTGAACTCCAGGGCCGAGAGCGCCACGGGCTGGCCGTCGCGGTAGACCTCGGCGCGCCGGAAGTCGACCCGCACGTCGCCGAAGTCGTAGGTGCCGGTGGGGGTCATGGGCACGTGGGAGCGGCGGAGCAGGGCCTCGATGCGGGCGAGCAGCTCGATCATCTCGAACGGCTTGGTCAGGTAGTCGTCGGCGCCGAGCTTCAGGCCCACCACGCGGTCCACGACCTGGCCCCGGGCCGTGAGCATCAGCACCGGCACCTGGGAGCCGCGCGCCCGCAGCTCCCGGCAGACCTCCAGGCCGTCGCGGCCGGGCAGCAGGATATCCAGGATGACCAGGTCGAACGGCTCCGCGAGCGCGCGCTCCAGCGCGGTGTTGCCGTCGCCCGCGGTTTCGACCCGGTAGCCTTCGGCGAGCAGCCGGTCGGACAGGGTGAGGACGAGGCTCGGCTCGTCTTCCACCAGGAGGATTCGCCGGGAGCCGTTCAAGCCGCGCCCTTGGGGAGAAGAAGGGTGAAGACGGTGCCCGGACCCTCGGAGGTCACGCCGACGGTCCCGCCCAGGCCCTCGACCACGTGGCGTACCAGGCTCAGGCCGACGCCGCTCCCGGGTACGCCGTTGGCCGCGGCGTCGCCTCCGCGGTAGAACGGCTCGAAGAGATGGGGGAGGTCCTCGCGCCGGATGCCGGGACCGCGGTCGGACACGGCGATCTCGATCCCCTGCGGCACCTGCCGGGCGTGGATGCCGACCCAGCCTTCGCCGTTCGCCGGCCTGCCGTGGCGCACGGCGTTCTCGATCAGGTTGCGCAGCGCGCGCCGCAGGGCTTCGCCGTCGGCGAGCACGGGCGGGAGGTCGTCGGGGACCTCGCGCTCGACTTCAACCTTGCGCTCTTCGAGGAGCGGCCGGCAATCTTCCAGGGCGTCGTCCACGAGCCCGGCTACATCTTCGGGGCGCGGATGGTAGACGCGGTTGCCCGACTGGATGCCGGCCAGCTCCAGGGCTTGGCCGACCATGTCGGAGAGCCGGCGGCCCTCGCGTTCGATCAGCGAGCCGTAGCGCTTGACCTGCTGCGGGTCCGAGACCACGCCGTCCGCGAGGTTCTGGCCCGCGGAGCGGATGGCGGTGAGCGGCGTGTGCAGCTCGTGGGTGACGCCGGCCACGAACTCGATCTGCTGCCGGGCCAGGCGCTCCGCCCGCTGGGTGTTCACGACCATGAGGCCCGAGGTCACGGCCACGAGCGCCAGGATGCCGAGGCTGATCGCGAGGTTGTGCCAGCGCACGCGGGCCACGGCGGTTTCCAGGGAGCCCCGCCGGTGGTCGATGACCAGGTGCCAGGTGCGGGCCTCGTGACCCTCGTGCTGTCCCGGGCCCGCGATGCGGAAGCTGTTCCGCGGCCGGTCTCCCGGTTCGGGCTGTCCGGGTTCCAGGTGCCGGGGGATCATCAGGTTGCGCAGCTCGTGGAAGGGGCGCAGGCGGAACATGTCGAGGCGCAGGTCGGCTTTCCGGAAGGCTTCCAGGGGGATCCCGGGATCGGAGCGGAAGACCGCTTTTCCACCGGTGTCGAGGACCGCCACGGAGTAGTGGATCCCCTGCCGGCTGCCGAAGTAGCGCCGGGTCAGCTCCGGCAGGATCTCTCCGAGGAGCACCTGCCGGTTCAGCCGCACCACGAGGAGCGCCGGTCCGTCTTCGGGAATCCGCGGGGAGGCGAAGACCAGGGGCAGGACCAGGCCCGGGATCTCGGGATCGACCGGTGCGACGAACGGGAAGGGAGGCGGCGTGCCCCGGGCCTGGAGGCGCTGGCGGACACCGGCCAGCTCGGGCGTCCAGGACGCGGGCTCGAATTCCGTGGCGCCCGGTTTCAGCACGGAGACCTGGGGTGCTCCTTGGCGGACGACGAGAAGGTCCTTGACCAGGTTCGGCCAGGGAGCCTCGGCGCGCCAGCGGCCGAGCTGCCGGACGGCGTGCCGGATGCCGTCCTCGGCCGAGCCCGGCTCGGGGTGGAAGTAGAGGAAGGCCCGGGTCAGCTCGCGGTCCACGTCCTCGGTGAAGCGCGTGCCGTCCTCCATGAGATTCTCGCGCAGCCGCTGATGCTGCGCCTCGCTCACCCGGCCGATCCAGCGGTACTGGAGCGTGGCCAGGGCGATCAGGAGGATCAGGAGGACGGCTGCGATGGCCTGCGGCGGAATGCGAGGGCGCTGCCCGGGAGACATGGCTCCCTGAGCATAACAGCGGCTGCGGGCAGGGCTGGGAAAAGTTTTACATTCCTTACAAGGGAAAGGACAAAGGGACCCAAAGGACTGCAAGGACCAAAGACCTCTTTTGGCCCTTGCAGCCCTTGCAGTCCTTTGGGTCCTTCAAGGCCGGATCACCACCTTGAGCGCCTCCTTGCGCATCATGCTGCGCAGCGCGTTCTCCAACTGGTCGAGGGGCCGCTCGGAGGAGAGCAGCGCCTCGGGGTGGAGGGCGCCGCTCGCCAGGAGGTCCAGGGCGCGCTCGAAGGTGGCGGGCCGGTGGTGGTAGGCGCCCTTGATCGTGATCTCCCCGTAGTGGAGGCGGTGGGTGTCGAGCGGGATCGTGGTGCCTGGCCGGCAGCCGCCGAACAGCAGGACCGCGCCGCCGGGGCGGGCCGAGGCCAGGGCGTCCTCCCAGGCCACGGGCGAGCCGGTGGCCTCGATCGCGAGGTCGAACCCGTCGCCGCCGCGAGCGTAGCGCCGCAGCCGCGCGGCCTCGCCGCCGTCGCGGCCGACCTGGACCGCCTCGCTCGCCCCGAGCTGGCGCGCCACCTCCAGGCGCGGCGGATTGGGATCGGCGAGCACCACGTGATGGCCGGCGCGGAGGCTCGCCAGCACGTCCACGAACAGGAGCCCGATGGGGCCGCCGCCGTAGACCACGATCTCGGACTGCCGGTCGAGCGCGCAGACCTCCAGGCCGTGCAGCACGCAGGCGAGCGGCTCGGCGAGCGCGGCGATCTCCGGCGCCAGCCCCTCCGGGATCGCGTAGGTGCTGACCTCGGCGAAGCGGCGCGGCACGAGGAGGTACTCCGAGAAGGCGCCGTTCAGGTATTCGAGGTGGGCGCAGAGGTTCTCGCGGCCGCGCAGACACCACTCGCAGGCGCCGCACGGCGCGGAGTTGGCCACCACCACGCGGTCCCCTGGCTTCCAGCGGGCCGGCTCGCCGACAGCTTCGAGGGTACCGGCCATCTCGTGCCCGAAAGGGGTGGGCACGTGGAGCATGCGCGGATGGCCGCCGCGGCGCAGGACCTTGACGTCGGTGCCGCAGGTGGTGGCGGCCTCGATGCGCAGCAGCAGCTCGCCGGGGCCGGGCTCGGGGACCGGCACCTCGCGCAACTCGACGCGCTCGGGGCCGAGCAGGAAGACGGTCTTCTGCCTCTTCATCCGGTCGTCTCCCCGGTCTCCTCGGGCGCCAGCAGCACCTTGAGCGCCTGCCGGTCGCGGGCCAGCGCCACCGCCTCGTCGAAGCGCGAGAGGGGGAGCCGGTGGGTCACGAGCGGCGACGGATCGAGCCGGCGGCTCACCATCAGGCGATGGATCTCCCGCAGCTCGGAGAACGAGCTGGAGTAGGTCGCGACCAGCCGCTTCTCGGCCTTGAAAAAGGCGTTGAGGTCGAAAGAAGCCTGCTCGCCGGCCGCGGCATGGGCGAAGAGCACCACCGTGCCGCCGGGCCGGACGAGGCCCAGCGCCGCCTCCAGCGCCCGGGCGCCGCCCGCGGTGTCGAACACCACGTCGGCCTCCTCGATCCCTTCGGCCGCTCCGAGCTCGCGGGCGTACCGGGCCCGCTCCTCCATGGGGTCGAGGACGGCGACCCGGATGCCCGGAACGATGGCCCGGAGGACGAGCAGGTGGAGGAGCCCCATGCTGCCGCCGCCCAGGATGATGGCGGAGGAGGGCGGAGGCACCTTGCGGATGCCGCGGAGCACGCAGGCGGCGGGCTCCAGGAAGACCGCGGTCTCATCCGGGATGTGAGGGGGGAGCCCGAACATGGCGTGCCGGACCGCGCGCTCGCGGACCAGGATCCATTCGCTGAAGCCGCCCGGCACCAGCAGGTTCTCGCGGAAGGCGGGGCAGAGCGGCTCGCTGCCGCGCCGGCAGAGATCGCACTCGCCGCAGGCCACGTGATGCGCCACCGCCACCCGGTCGCCCGGCAGGAAGCCCAGCACGCCGTCTCCGGCTGACTCGACCGTGCCGACCACCTCGTGCCCGAGGATCGTGCCATCCGGCACCGTGCCGTACCGCAGCTTGAACAGGTCGGTGCCGCAGAGGCCGGCACAGCGCAGGCGCAGGACGACTTCTCCCGGACCGGGCTCAGGGCGGATCGAGATCGCGGAGGCTCCCATGGCGCCCGAATCGTACCTTGAAGATAAGATTCTGCGACATGAGCCGCCGAGTAAGCCCCCGAAGACCCCGCCGAGTTCAAGTCCAGTTCTGGAAGCGCGACGAGCCGCACGCGTATCCGGGCTACACCACGAACATCTCCATGACCGGCATGTTCATCGCGACCCGCAGCCCGTATCCGCCCGGCACGCGGCTGCGCATCGAGGTGCTCGAAGGCGATCGCGGCTTCGTGATCGAGGGGGTGGTGGCCCATGCGCGGAAGATCCGGGGCGAGCTGATGAGGCTGAGCCAGCCGGGCATGGGCGTCCGCTTCCTTGGCGTCGAGGAGCTGGTCCGGGAGCTGATCCCGGTCGGACACGGCATCGAGGCGCTGCCCGGCGGTCCGGTTGCGCCGGTCCCGCCGCTCGCTCCCGGAGCCGTCGAGCGGGAGCTGGACTGGACGCCCGTGCCGCCGCTGCCTTCGCCCGCGATGCCCACGATGTCGTGGCCGCGGCCCGCGGCATCATCGGCGGCATCGGCGGCATCGGCTCCCCCTTCGGCGTCACCGCAGGCCCGTCCGGCCCCGTCGAGCCCGCCGATCCCGACCCCGAGAGAAGGCACCGGCACCTTCGCCGTCCAGTTCCTGAGCCCGGAGGAATTCGTGGAGGTCTACCGGCGCGACATCGTCAACGGCGGCCTGTTCGTCTCGACCCGCTACCCGGGGCGCCTGCAGGAGACCGTGAGCGTGGAGCTGCACCCGCCGTTCCCCGGGGCCGCGCCGGTGCTGGTGCGGGCCCGCGTCGTCCAGCGCTTCGAGCCCTCGTCGGGCGGTGGCCCCAATCTCCTCTCCGGCATGGGCGTCGAGCTGCTCGACCTGCCGGCCCTGGTGGAGAAGCTCCAGCCGTACGTCGAGAGCAGGGCCTGACAAAAAGAAAGGCCCCGGTTGCCCGGGGCCCCGAAATCAGCTCAATTCAGAACCTGGCTCAGTGCGCCGGGAAGGTGCCGCCGCCGGTCGGCAGCTTGATGGCGTAGACGCCGCGGCCGTAGGTGAAGGCCATGAGCGTCGTGCCCTGGAGCGGCGTGCCCGTCGCGCCGCGGTCGACCGTCAGGTACTGGATGACCGTGTTCGGCAGGCCCCACTGGTAGCGGGTCCAGACCGGCGTGGCGGCGTCGATGTCGTCGGTGTAGTAGAAGCCGAAGTAGGTGCCGAGGAACACCTGCTTGCGGTTGAGCGGATTGACCACGATGCCGGAGGCGGGCACGTCGGGCAGGTTGCCCGTCTTGTCGGCCTTGGTGAACGAAGAGCCGTTCCACTTGAACTCGAAGACGTGGCCCGGGGTGGTCGGAGTGTTGACGTTGAAGCCGCCGACCGCAGCGTAGACGCGGGTGTGGTCGGTCGGGTCGAAGGTCACGCCGAGGACGGCGCGGTTCGGCAGCACGGAGTTGGTGGAATCGACGTCGCGCCAGGTGGCGGCGGTGTTCGGCGGCGTGCAGGAGAAGCTCGCGGTGTTGGCCGCGGCCTGGGTGCAGCTCGCGCCGGTGAACATGGCATCGGTCCAGAAGACCTTGCCCTCGGCCGAGCCGGTCACGCCGGCCTTCGGCTCACTCGGCGCCATGTTGATGGCGATGATCGAGTCGGTCGTGGAACCGGCGCGGATCAGGGAGCCGGAGACCTTCTTCCAGGTCGGCTTCTGGGCGCCGATGGCGCCGGCCGCCCAGACGTAGTCCTCGCCGATCATCAGGTTGCGGCAGACGCTGTTGGTGCAGTGGAGCGTGTCCATCATGAACGGCGTGCTCCAATCGGCCGAGCCCGTGTAGCTGTTCGGGCCGCAGCCCGAGGAGAACGGACCGTCGGCGCCGCTGTTCTTCGAGCAGTAGATGGAGCCGTAGGTGTACTCGGTGAACCACCAGCCGGCCGTCTCGGTGCCCGCCAGCACGTCGAAGGCGGTGAAGAAGCCGTCGCCGCCGACCGAGCGGGCGGTCGAGGTCAGGTTGGTCTTCGAGCTGTCCCAGCTCGAGCTGCCGTTGTCCTGCATGCCGCCGAACCACCACTGCGGGCCGGTGGCGAAGTTCTTGCCGATCTGGCCGGCGTAGAACTGGTTGGTGTTGAACGAGCCGTTGATCTGCTTCCAGTTGGCGGTGGCGCCGCTCGCGTTGTTGTAGAAGACGCCGCCGTCGTTGCCGAGCAGGAAGGTCGTGCCGCTCGTGCCCACGAAGGTGAAGGCGTGCTGGTCGGGGTGGACCTTGCCGTAGGACGGGCAGGAGGTCGTATAGACGTTGGTCAGGTTGCTCGCCGTGGCCGTGGTGTAGGTGGAGTTCACCGTCACCCGGAAGGCGTCGATGTGGCCGATGTAGAGATCCTTGTCGTTCGCCGGGTTGACGGCGATGAACAGGTCGTACCAGTCCTGGCCGGTACCGCTGGTGCCGGTCGAGCAGGTGCCCCAGGTCGGGCCGCTCAGCTTGGTCCAGGTGGTGGAGCCGTCGTCCGGCCGGAGCACGTAGGTGCCCTCGTTCGTCTGGTCGGTCGCCTTGGAGACCTGGGCGTAGATCGTCAGCTTGCCGTCGCTGCCGATGCCGGACGCGAGCTCGGTACGGCCCGTGATGCTGCCGCCGTTGGCGTTGTTCACGCCATTGCCGGTGCCGGCCGGGAAGCCGGCGTTGAGGAGCGTGAAGGACGACGGGCAGCCGCTGGTCGGCATCGTGAAGCGGTAGACGCCGTTGTCGCCGTTGCCGTTGTTGGCGTAATAGCCGACCGCCACGTAGCCGACCGTGGTCGCGCCGCGGGAGTCGAGGATCAGGCTGGAGATGCGGTTGATCGTCGTGAAGGTCGGGTTGCTCGCCGACGGGTCGGTATGGTTCGCGCCGAAGCCGCAGATCTGCCAGTTGGCGCCGCCGTCGTGCGTGATGTAGAGGTCGTAGCGGGTGCCGACCACGATGCGGCTGGAGTTCTTGGGGTCGACCTTGATCACGCGGACGTTCTGGTTGCTCCAGCGGTTGCCGCCGACCGGGACCGAGGGCGAGTACGGAGTGAACACGTCGGCGCCGAGCTGCGTCCAGGTCGTGCCGCCGTCGGTCGTCTTCATGATCCCTTCGCCGAACTGATCGTTGGCGTCGAAGTCACCGGTGCCGAAGTAGACGACGTTGTGGTTGTTGGGATCGATCTCGATGGCACCGGCGGACTGGGTGACGAAGTCCTTGTCGTCCCAGAGCGGCGTCCAGGTCGGCGTCGCGGCGCTCAGGTTGGTCGTCTTCCAGGCGCCGCCGGCCGTGAAACCGGCATAGGCGACGTCGGTGTTGGTCGGGTCGACCGCCAGGCCGCCGACGCTCACGCGGCCGGCCACGGTGCCGTACTGGTAAGCGTTGTTGGTGGTGCCGGTGGAGTCGAGCGGCTGCGGGCCGTAGGACACCCAGGTGTTGGTGCCCGGCGCGATCACCGCCTCGCCGGTGATGCTCTTCATGCCGCCCTTCTGTCCGGGCGGGATGAGGCCCGGCTCCTGCCAGACCTCGGCATCGCCGACCTCCAGCTTGACATGCGCCTTGGCCTTCGACCAGGGAGAGGACGGCATCTGGCCGGTCGGATAGGTCATCAGGTACCACATGCGGAGGGAGTTCATGCCGATCAGGTCGCTCTCGTCCTTGATCCCGCCGGGGTAGGGCAGGGCCTTCAGCCAGGCCTCCTTCTGCTGCTTGTCGCGCAGGGTCTCCTTGTCCTTGTCCTCTTCCGCCCGGGTGGAAAGCGGTGCGAGGAGAAGGACGGCTGTCACCAGGGCTACGCCCTTGACGGCCTTCGTGAATCCAGGCTTCATCGGGTTCCAACTCATCAGATTGTCTCCTTTTGGGACATGAATCCCTGCGCATAGGGCAAACTCCGTGCCCAGCGCGACGCGGCACGGGCAGCTCCATGGATTCAATGAGTTGAAGGAGACTTGAATATAGAGGTGGGTCAAGAGTTGTCCCGCTGGAGCGGGGAAATTCCTGACCCAGGGGTCAGCGGCGGACCCGGACTCAGGGCTCGGCGCGGGTCATGGTGAGGCGTCCGCCCTCTTCCCCGCCGACCCAGTGTCCCTCGAACCCGCCGTCCTTGCGCTCCATGGTCCCGGAGAGCAGGCTCTCTCCGTTGTCCACGGTGAACGAGAAGGTCTTGCCATCGAACGAGGCATTGACGATCGGCCAGCGCTTCTCGCCTCCCTGGATTGGCAGGACGGCGTTGCCGGTGAGCTTGCCCGCCTCCAGGCGGATCTCCAGCTTGATGGAGCCCGGCCCGGGAGCCGCGTCTCCTTCCTGCTGGGGAGACAGCCGCCAGGTGCCGACCATCTCCGCCTCCGGAGAGGCCTGGGCGTGGATGAGGGTGGGCGCGAGGAGAACGATTGCAAGCGCGAGCAAAACACGAGGCTTGGCCATGAGAGTACCTCCCGCAAACCTTGGACTCCATGCGGCGCGAGGAAGTTCCCGAGCTCATCGGGGCCATCTCTCCCGGGCTCGGAACCATCCACCCCTGGGGGTGAGCCTCCAACCCTGCGGGGGAAGTCGTCCACCTCCGGCTCTGGCCGACTCATCCCCCGGGGAGTGGCCTTCCGCCCTGCGGGTTGAGCCATCGCGAACCCGGGACGATCCGTCCACCCCACGGGGGGAGGTATCGCGAGCTTGGGGTGAGCCGTCCACCCCCGGGGGGTGGTCGTTCACCCCGCGGGGGTAACGGGTGCCAACTCGGGGCGGATCGCAACGGAGCCTTACCCGGCGGCTCCGATCTCGCGAAACCAGCGGGAGAACAGCGGCGCCTTGAAAGGCAGCTCAGAGCGGTGGCATCTCCTACGACGGACCGGGCGTCGGCGTCGGGCTGGTCGATGGGGCAGTGGGCTCAACGATTCGCGCCGTCATCGTGTCCGGGTCGGGCGGCCAGGGGACGAGGAGGCCCTTGCCGATGCCTGCTGCGACCTGCCGGCCGTAGAGGCGGTTGACGAGGTGCATGGTGGCCTCGTAGCTCCGGGCTGCGCCCTGCGAGGTGATCACCTTGCCGGCGTCCACGAAGCTGACGTTGATCCGCAGGTCCACGTCCGGGAACTGCTGGGAGAAGCGGCCGTAGTCGTCCGGGAACGTGGTGGCCGGGATGCCCTGGAGAAGGTCGGCCTTGGCCAGGATGAAGGCCCCGTCGCAGAGCGAGATGACGTTGCGCGCCTGGCTGCCGGTCTTCCTCACCCAGTCGATCAGCGCCTGGTTCTGGAGGTCGGCATCCATGCTGCCGCGGGCGCTCGGCACGACCAGGACGTCGATGGCCGGCGCGTTGGCGAAAGCGTAGTCCGGGGTCAGCTTGAGGCCCTCGAAGGTCGTGATGGGCTGGCCGTCCGGCGAGACCGTGAAGACCTCCATGCCGGGCTGGGTGTGGAAGCGGGTGTGCTGGAGGACGTCGAACGGTGCCGCGAGCTCGGTGTTGTAGACGCCGTTCACGACCAGGATGCCGGCCCGCAGGGGCCGGTCCTTGGGCAGGTCGGCCGCCGGGCCGGTCTGGCCGGGTACCGGCGTGGCGTTCGGATCTGCCGAGGCGACCGGCGGAGCCGGAGTGGGTGACGGGACCGGGTTCGTCGCCGGAGCCGGCGTGGCGGCGGCCTGGTCTTCCTGGACCTCGGGCTTTTCGGCAACGCACCCGCCGAGGAGCAGCAGGGCGGTGAGGATGGTGAGAGGTTTGCGCATGGCGGTCTCCTTGCCGGGAAGGCAGGCCTCCGGCGTACGGTTGTAGGAGGTAGCAAGAAGCCGGCCAGAGGCTGGCATAGAATAGGGTTCCCACACAGCCGCCCAGGAGCGGCGAGGAGGTTCAAACGTGCCTTACAGCCCATTGCTGGTGAAGCCGATGCGCGAGGAGCTGACGAGCGCCGGCGTCAAGGAACTGGTGTCCGCGCAGGACGTGGACTCGTGGATGGCCGAGAAGGAAGGGACGGCCATGCTGGTGATCAACTCGGTCTGCGGCTGCGCCGCGGGCATGGCGCGCCCCGGCGTGCGCATGGCGCTCCAGCACGACCGCCGGCCCGACCGCGTGGCCACGGTCTTCGCGGGTCAGGACCTGGAAGCCACGGCCCGCGCCCGCGGCCACTTCCCGGACATCCCGCCGTCGAGCCCGTCCATCGCCTTCTTCAAGGACGGCGAGCTGGTGGCCTTCGTGCCCCGTCACCGGATCGAGAGCCGCACGGCCGACGCCGTGGCGAACGACCTGATGGCGATCTTCAACGAGCACTGCGAAGTCCCTGCCTCCTGATGGGGACCTTCCACCAGGGCAGGAGCGAGCTGCACGGCATCACGGTCGTGGTGGACACCACGGGCGAGGAGATCTTCATCGGCCGCTGCGACGACGAGACCGACCGGGGGATCATCCTCTACGACGTGGACGTCCACCGCGATGGCGAAGGCGGCCGCTCGAAGGACGACTACGTCAAGCGCGCGGCCACGTTCGGGGTCTGGAAGAAGCACGACGCCCTGCTGATCCCGAAGGAGAAGATCGCCTCCGTGCGGCGGCTCGGGGAGGTGTGAGGTGAACTGGATCTTCCTCGGCGCCCTCGGCGGCGCCCTGGCCGTGATCTGCGGGGCGTTCGGGGCGCACGCGCTGGCGGCGCGGCTCGATCCGCGGTCGCTGGATCTCTGGGAGACGGCTTCGCGGTATCTCATGTACGGCTCGCTCGCCCTGGTGCTGGTCGGCCTCTACGGCCAGCCCGGGGCGCGCCGGATCGACGCCGCGGGCTGGTGCCTGCTCGCCGGGACCGTGATCTTCAGCGGCACGGTGGGCGCTCTCGCCCTGGGCGGACCGCGGGTGCTGGGCGCCGTCACTCCGATCGGCGGCACGCTGATGATTGTGGGCTTCGTCCTCTTCGCCTGGGCCAGTGTCCGCTGATGCGCTGAGCGCTGGGCGCTGATACGATCGCCCCGCCTCCCGCAGCCACCGCGGCCGTGGGAGGTCCATCCCTGAGGAGCCTCCGCATGTCGAATGCGATCTTTTCCCTCCCCGTCCCGGGCAACGAGCCGGTCCGCTCGTACGCTCCCGGTTCGGCGGAGAAGAAGTCCCTGAAGAAGCGCCTGGACGAGATGATGGCCGAGGAGATCGAGATCCCGATCCTCATCGGCGGCCGCGAGGTGCGCACCGGCACCCTGGGCACGGCGGTCTGCCCGCACGACCACAAGCACGTGCTGGCCCGATTCCACCAGGCTGGCGCCGAGGAGGTCCAGGCCGCGGCCGAGGCCGCGAAGGACGCCTGGCACGACTGGTCTGAGATGAGCTGGGAGGCGCGCGCGTCGATCCTGCTCAAGGCCGCCGAGCTGCTCGCCGGCCCCTGGCGCGACACCCTGAACGCCTCGACCATGCTCAACCAGTCGAAGACCGTGTTCCAGGCCGAGATCGACTCCGCCTGCGAGCTGATCGACTTCTGGCGCTACAACCCCTACTTCGCGCGCCACCTCTACACCGACCAGCCCTATTCGCCCACGGGCGTGTGGAACCGGGTGGAGTACCGGCCGCTCGAAGGCTTCGTCTTCGCGGTCTCGCCGTTCAACTTCACGTCGATCGGCGGCAACCTGCCGACCGCGCCGGCCCTCATGGGCAACACGGTGCTCTGGAAGCCGGCCTCGACGTCGGTGCTGTCGAACTACTACATCGCGAAGGTGCTCCAGGCCGCGGGCCTGCCGGACGGCGTGATCAACTTCATCCCCGGCAAGGCGAGCAAGGTGGGCGACCCGGTGCTGGCGCACCCGGACTTCGCCGGCATCCACTTCACCGGCTCGACGCCCGTGTTCCAGGACATGTGGAAGACGATCGGCGGCAACATCCCCAGATACAAGAGCTACCCGCGGATCGTCGGCGAGACCGGCGGCAAGAACTTCGTCTTCGCCCACCCCTCGGCGGACGTGGCGGCGCTGGTGGCAAACCTGATCCGCGGCAGCTTCGAGTACCAGGGGCAGAAGTGCTCGGCCGGCTCGCGCGCCTACATCCCGGCCTCGCTCTGGCCGGAGGTCCGCGAGCGGCTGGTGGCGGAGCTCAAGGAAGTGAAGATGGGCTCGCCCGTGGACTTCCGCAACTTCGTGGCCGCGGTGATCGACGAGCCGTCGTTCGACCGCATCATGGACTTCATCAACTTCGCCAAGAGCTCGCCCGATGCCGAGATCATCTCCGGCGGCAACGGCGACAAATCCGAGGGCTACTTCATCGAGCCCACGGTGGTGAAGACCACGGACCCGCAGTTCCGGCTGATGACCCATGAGATCTTCGGTCCGGTGCTGACGGTCTTCGTTTACGACGACGCCAGGCTCGACGAGACGCTCGACGTCTGCAACAACACGAGCCCCTACGCGCTGACCGGCGCCATCTTCGCCCGCGAGCGCGGCGTGATCGAGCGCATGGCCAGGGCGTTGCGGCACGCGGCCGGCAACTTCTACATCAACGACAAGCCGACCGGCGCGGTGGTGGGGCAGCAGCCCTTCGGCGGCGCCCGGGCCTCGGGTACCAACGACAAGGCGGGCTCGATGCTCAACCTGGTGCGCTGGGTCTCGCAGCGGGCGATCAAGGAGACCTTCAACCCGCCGGCGGACTTCCGCTACCCGTTCCTGGGGGAGAAGTAGGGGGCCGTAACCTTCTGTGGGCCGTTGGAAGGTTCTGTGAGCCGTTGTAACCTTCTGTGGCCCGTTGGAAGGTTCTATGGGCCGTTGTAACCTTCTATACGCCATTGCAATCTTACATTTCGCCATAGAAGGTTACAACGCGATCTTGCGGCCTTCCCGGCCTCCCGGCAGGCATCAATCGGCCTCCGGCTCCGGAAAATGGGCGCTCGCCTGTCGCGAGGTGCGACGGATCGATAGGCTGGCTCGTATAAGAGTCTGTCGGTGCAGTTGCAGTTTCATGGTTCATTGACAATTCGGAGGAACGCCGGCCGCCGAGCCCAAGGACGCCGGCGTTCCGTGTCTGGTTCCCGCCGGCAAGGGGAGGCGGCGGGCTGGGCCGGAGGTGTGCGGAAGGGCTTCGCACGCCTCCGGTGGCCAGGCATTCTCGCAGTTCTCTTCATACCTGTCTGTGGTCTTCTCGCCCCGAAGGCGGCGACAGAGCCCAGCCGTGGAGCCCAGCATCCGATCCTCTCTGAAGATAGGCGATCCAACATTCCAGCCTGTCTCCTGCCGCGAAGGCAACCTGCATACGAGTGCCAACTCTTTGATTCTGAGGGGATATCTGCCGGAGTTGGTCTCCCGCATTCCTGTTATCAGGATGTATAACGCTCCCGCGCACCCGCCGCGGACAGCCATATCGACCGGCTGTCGCGCTTGTCGTTGCGAGCTCCCTCTTCAATGCGCCTAAGGACAGCTACTTCCAGCCTCCACCACAAGTGTAAAAGAGTCGATAGCCATTCGAGTCCACCTGCCGCCGTTTGGAGCCGCCTATACAGCAGTAGGATTGACATCGAGGCGCCTGCGTGCCTACACTTTCTAAGTCTCAAGATTCAAGAACTTGCGCCGCGTAGCGTCGCAGGAAATAGGAGTCCTTCGCCTTTATGCGAATTGCGACGAAGGAGGACGCGGAAGGGTCGGTCGGACGGTAGATACCAAGTTAGCCGATCGAGCCGGTAATTTAGTCTAACTCTATAGGTGGATACTCCATGAGGCGCTTTCATGTTGTGCTTGTAGCTGTTCTTGCGGCTGGCGCCACCATAACTGCCGGCATGTTTGGCTTTCGGCAATTGTCGCCGAAGGAGCCGGAAGTAGAAGTTCCTCCAGAGACCCTAGCAGAAGCCTCTCCGATAAGTTATCAGGAGATAGAATCCCTTAACGAACGTCTAAGTACGATTCAAGTCGTCAGCAAGGGGCTTGTGGTTCGCGGTGAATCGCCATCTCTTAGGTTATCCCTTGAACCTACGCATCCAAATTACTTCTTCGAGGGTGAGCGCTACACTATAGATGCTGCAGCCGGGTCGATTCACGACATACCAACTTCCGATATATGCAATTTGATCAAGGCAGTAGAGCAGGAGCGGAAAGCGAAGGTTTTAGAAGCTCTAGACAAAGTTGAAATGAATGGTGAATTCGGTACTGGCGGCATTTCGTTTGGGGGTTCTGCCACAGGGAGATCTGCGTTTGAGACGCTGTATGCTCTTTGGAAGCTCACCAAAGAACCGGGTCAGATCCAAGTCCTGCTCAAGGGTTATGCAGATGGAGAAGCCTATCAATGGCACAGAAAGCAGTTGGATAACTATCGGTTTCGAAGCTTACCAGTGTTATTGCCCGTGCCAGAACAGAGAGTCTCGTTTAATCCGACCGTTTATCAGAAGCCAGCCCAAGCGTTGGTGCTGCCGGAGGTCTATGGTAATAAAGAGCTCCCAGATTTGCGGTCTGCCTTCTTTAAGAAAGACTTCATCGAGCCTGTACTAGAGGGATGCCACAACGGGCGAGACATAAAGGTATTCATATTGAAGGGTGTAGATATTAGGGGGCGCGACGAGTTCAAGCGACGGGTTGATGTACAAATCGATTTCGACTTCTCCTCTGAAGAGGGAGAGGGCTAACCCCACGCTCCACCGGACCGCCAACGCACTGACGTGCGTCGTCCGCCGGTGAGCTCCTGGGCGTTATGCGATGCCCGGTCCATTCGTGTTCTACTGTTATATAGCCGCGAAAAAGGAAAGTTGGCATGGACTCGACGCGCTCGCCAGAGCTGACGAGTCTAGTTCCTGACGTACGTTAGGCTTCTCTCTTTGCGTGCTTGGAAAACTCGACGACGGAATTACATGCTAGCCTCAAACTGGAGGAACTCCCATGTTTGAACAGGACTTTGAATTGGGCGCTTCATTGGCACTCCCATTAGCACTCCTGTTAGTCGTAGCCGCTCTCGGTACTGCCCTCTGCCTCGATATAGCCTTGGAGATAGGCCGGTTGGTTCGCCTGCCACGCACGATCGGTCGCTTCGCTGCGGAGGTAGTGAACTCCTTTCACCAGCATCGTGCATGAACATCGACACCAACGTTACCCTGCCCGTCGCTTAACTTCGGCGAAGTTATGCGGTAGCTATGAAGGGATCGGGTCGAGCTTTCAACTTGAAAGTGGGTCGTTCCTGGTCCGGGCGGTGTTGACTCCGAAAGAAGAGGCGAACCAGCCGTCGCCGGGCACAAACGACAAGGCGGGCTCGATGCTCAACCTCGGGCGCTGGGTCTCGCAGCGGGCGATCAAGGAGACGTTCAACTCGCCGGCGGACTTCCGCTACCCGTTCCTGGGGGAGAAATAGGGGGGAGTCCCGAAGGGACGTAGGCGTATAGCCAGGGATTTCAATCCCTGGCTCACGAGCCACCCCATCCCATCCCCCAAGTCCCGAAGGGACGCAGGCACACTGCCGTGTACCGCAAGGGGCTGCCATCCCGCGACTCTGCCTGCGTCCCTTTGGGACTTGGGGGATGGGGGGATCCCATGCCAGGGGTTGAAACCCCTGGCTTTACTTTACGCCTGCGCCCC
>DATANP010000637.1:0-4401 GCA_036266195.1 Thermoanaerobaculia bacterium
CAGGATGCGGTACATCATGGCGAAGAGCAGGGTGATCACCACGAACGAAACCACGAAGTTGGCGATCTCGAGGAGGTCGACCGGAAACGCGAACGTCCTCTCCAGGTAGCCGCTGAACCAGGAGAGTGCCGCGCTCAGCACCAGCGAGACCAGCAGGAGGAAGCCGATGCCCACGACCAGGGCGAACGAATGGAGCCGCTTGAGCAGCAGCGTCGTAAGCGCCGCGCCGGGCTTGGGCGCCACCGCCCACACCGTGTTGAGGGCGTCCTGGAGCTGGCCGAACACGGCCGTGGCGCCGAAGAGCAGCGTGACCGCGCCGATCACCGCGGGCAGGCGCCCGGTCGCCGGCCGGGCCGCGCTCTTGAGGACCTCCTGCACCAGGAGCGCCGAGTCTCGCCCCATGAGCCCCTGGAACTCGTTGAAGATCTGCCCCCGGACCGCCTCCTCGCCGAAGAACATGCCGGCCAGCGCGATCACCACCACCAGGATCGGGGCCAGGGAGAAGATCGTGTAGAAGGCGAGCGCCGCGCTCTGCGCCGAGCAGCGATGCACGCCCCAGTTCGACACGATCTCCCGCAAGGTCTTCCACCACCTCATGCGCCGGACAGAGGGGCAAGATCCGTGCCATGGAGACGTGCTATCCTTCACGCATGCCGATTCATTCCGACGAGAGGCGCATGGCCGCCTTGTTGAGCGATCTTTTACTCCGGAGCGGGACCTCCGCGGACGCCGTGGAGAGCCGTCTCGGTTGGGAGCGCGGACGCCTGAACGCCCTGCTCGCGGGGCAGAAGGGTCTGACTTTCGAAGCCTTGCTGGAAATCCTGCCCGTCCTGGACTCCACCCCGGGCGACTTCTTTGCGCAGCTCTGCTCGTTCACCCCCCGCGAGGCGGGTGCTCCGACCAACGGCAACGGCCATGGTAATGGCAATGGCCGGGGGCTGGACCGCCGTTTCGAGGAGAGCCGGCAGGTGGTGAAGGCCGCCATCGCCCGGCGGCAGGCGTGGAAACAGCAGCGGGCCGCCACTGCCTGACGGCCCGCCTGCCGATCTAACCCCGGCTGCGGCCGAGCTGCTCGAGGCTGGCGCTGATCGTCCGGATCAGCTCGAACGCCTGCCGTCCGTGCTGTGAGAGCTGCTGGAGCTGGAGCAGGGACGCGATCGCCTCGCGGTCCACGCCCAGCGCCCGGAAGATCGGGACGGTCGTCTCCACAATCTCCTTCAGCTTCCCTGCCTCGCCCGACCGCACGTAGACGGCGGCGAGATCCAGGGAGACGAGCGCGGCCTCGTACTGCAACTGCCGCTCCGCGAAGCCGGCGCGGGCATGGATCAGCGAGGTCTCGGCCGCATGCAGGTGCCCCAGGTCGCGGAGGAGCTGGCCTTCCTGCCACCCGGCCCGGAGGAGGATCAGGGAGTCGTTGAACTCCCGGTAGAGGTCCCGGGCCTCGAAGTAGATCGACAGCGCCTGTTCCGGCTGGTCCAGGTCGATGTAGCAGCGGACCAGGTTGTGGCAGGCCGCGAGCAGCAGGTGCGGGTCTCCCGCCGGATCGATCGCGGGGATCGCCCGGTTCAGGGTGCGCACCGCCGTCTCCGGATCGCCGGCGTAGATGCAGGCGACGGCCTTCTGAACCATGCTGCTGGCCATGGACGCGGTCTGTCCGATCTCCTTGTAGATCCGTCCCGCCTCGTCCGCGAGCTGGACCGCCTCGTCGAAGCGGCGCTGGAAGATCCGCAGCGAGACCATCTGGGTGAACAGCTTCGCCCTCACCGGCGGGTCCCCGGTCCCCTCCTCGCAATAGCGCTGCGCCCGCGTGAACGCCGCTTCGGACTCCCGCAGCCTGCCCTGCACCCGCAGGGCGTTGCCATACTGCCTCCAGCCCTGGGCGCGCAGATCGGCGAGGCGCTCCGGGCTCCCCGTGTCCTCCGCCGTGCAGGACTCGGCCGCCAGACAGGCCAGGTGGGCCAGGTGGAGGACCTTCTCCGGATTGTCGAAGCGCACCATCCGGCTGCCGTCGATCCACTGCCGGATGAGGTCTGGATTGGCGAAACGCCGGTCCGAGCCCACCCTGCGGACCTGCTCGTCGGCCGGCAGGGGGGTAAGCTCGGCCCACAGCTCCTCGGCGGCGACCTCCGGAGCCCGGCCCTTCGCGAAGAAGGCGGCGAGCGCCCGCTCGGCGCCGGCGAACGCGTGGGAGTAGTTGTACCGCTCGGACGGCGGAATCTCGGCCTCGCTGGCCCGAAGCGTCAGGAGCCGCTCGAGGCGCTCCCTCTCCCACCCCATCTGGTTGAGCTGCTCGCGACAGATCGGGCAGCCGGCGAGCAGGTGCCGGGTGATGCGCGCATTCGGCGCGATATTCACCGGATGAGAGGCATCCCTCAGGAATGCCTGGAATTCTGGAATAGTCGGATGAACGGACATCTTGAAATCCTCCAAAATCGCCAAACGCCATCTCTCAGGAGATTGGAACCCGAGCGAGCGAAGGGCCCTCTCCAGCCGAAGAATAGCCGGAGAGACGCAGCCCGGCCGGCTGCCACCTGGAAACCGATCAAACTTCGCTCTATCCTGTCAAGTGCGGTCTTTACGTCAAACCGTGACAGGTCTCTACAGCAGGGCCTGCTGGGGTGGGAGCTGCTCGATCCGGCTGTTGAGGAAGCGGATGAGCTCCAGGGCCTGGCGGCTCTGATGGGAGAGCTGCTGGAGTTGGAGCAAGGAGGCGAGGGCCTCGCGGTCGACGCCCAGCGCGCGGAAGATCGGAACGGTCTCCGCCACCGTCTGCCGGAGATCCTGCTCGGCCTGGAGGCGGACGTACACCGCCGCCAGGTCGAGGGAGATCAGCGCCGCCTCGTAGAGGAGGTTGTGCTCGATGAACCCCTGCCGGGCTTGCAGCAGAATGCTCTCCGCGGCCTTCAGGTGGCCCATGTCGCGCAGGAGCTGACCTTCCTGCCAGGCGACGCGCAACCGGATGAGCGGGTCGTCGAACCTCTTGTAGAGCTCCCGCGTCTCGGAGTAGATCGACAGCGCCTGCTCCGGGCGGCCGAGGTCGATGTAGCAGCGGACCAAGTTATGGCACGCGGCCAGCAGCAGGTGGGGATCCCCGTCGGCGTCGATCAGAGAGATCGACTGGTTGAGGACGCGGATGGCCTCCTCCGGCTCGCCCGCGTACAGGGAGGCGATCGCCTTCTGCACCATCGAGCTCGCGCGCGAGTGGCTCTCTCCGAGATCCGCATAGATGCTCGCCGCCTCGTCGGCCAGGTCGACCGCCTCGGCGAACCGTCTCTGGAAGTAGCGCAGCGATGCCAACTGCGTGCAGAGCTTGGCGCGCAGGAACGGATCGCGGGTCCCCGCGTAGAGGTATTGCTGGGCCGTTGCGAACGACTCTTCGGCTTCGGGCAGCCGTCCCAGGACCCGCAGGGCGTTCCCATGCTGCCGCCAGGCCTGGCCGCGGAGGTCGGCAAGCTGCTGTCCGTTCCCGGCGGCTTCCACCGTGCAGCTCTCGGCAGCCTGGCGGGCGAGCTCGGCCAGGCGGAGCATCCCCGCCGTGTCCTGGTACCGAAGGGCATGGCTGGCGTCGATCAGGTGCCGGACAAAGGCGGGATGAGCGTAGCGGCTCTCTCCGACCGCCTGGAACTGGGCCTCCTCGGACAGGGCCGTGAGCTCTGCCATGAGGATCTCGGGGGATTCCACGGCACCCGGCCCCTTGGCGAGGAACGCCGAGAGGGAGCTCTGCGCGCTTGCGAACGCCGCGCTGTAGTTGTATCCACCGGTCCGGTTCGAGACCGCGGTGCTCAGATTTTCCTTGCAGGGGATGCAGCCGGCCAGGAGGTGCCGGACCATGCGCGTGTTCCGCGCTGCGCTGCCCGGCGCTTTCGGCGCCCGGAGGAGGCCTTCAAAGTCTTCGACTCTGGCATGGTCCGTGGACATCGTTCCCCCTTCCTGGACGAGCAGGCCCGATCCATGGCGAAACGGTTGGACTTCATCATTCCAGGTGTGGGGAAAGGGAAAAACCGGGACACTCGGAGGGAAGGAGACAAAGGGCTGGGGAGAACCGGGGGCGACCGGCCGCCGCCCCCGTTGTCATCCCTGGATCAGAGGTTGCAGCGGGGGCTGCCTTCGGGGTCGATGCACGACCCGGAGTTCGGCTGGTAGTAGCCGCCAATGGTGGTATTGGTGTTGGTGGCGTCGAAGGTCGAATGGGGCTGGTCCTGGGAGACGGGCTGATCGCCGAAGAGGCTGCTCAACCAGGACAGGGCTGCGTCCATCCAGGATCCGGTCTCGATGGACGGACCGGAGCGCTCGATCGGCCGGGCGTGAACCGCCGGGACGGAGAGCAGGATGAGCGTGATGGCGACAACGGCGACGGCGGCAGTGCGGGACATAGACCGAAACATAAGAGAACCCTCCCTA
>DATANP010000638.1:0-4616 GCA_036266195.1 Thermoanaerobaculia bacterium
CCACCCCGCGGGAGGTCATGGACGCTGCCGTGCGGGATCTCCAGGCGAACAAGCTCGCCTGGACCCGGATCAGCGTGCGCGACCGGATCGCGCTGATCGACGCGCTGATCCCGAGCTTCCTCGCGGTGGCCGACCGCTGGGCCGAGGCCGCCATAGCGGCCGAGCGGATCGATCCCAGCCAGCCGGCGTCGGCGGAGGAGGCCCTGGTCGGGCCCTACTTCGTGATCCGCAACCTGCGGCTGCTGCGGCGGGCGCTGTGGGACATCGAGGTTCACGGCCGGCCGCGCATCCCCGGCTCGATCCGCACCCGGCCGGACGGCCAGGTCACGGCCCGGGTCTTTCCCTACGACGTGTGGGACCAGGTTTTCTACACCGGCGTGACCGCCGACGTCTGGATGCAGCCCGGCGTGACTCCCGAGAGCCTGCCCGAGACCATGGCCGTGGCCTATCACGCGGCCGATCGACCGGGCGCCGTGGCGCTCGTGCTCGGCGGCGGCAACGTCTCGTCGATCGGTCCCATGGACGCGCTCTACAAGCTGTTCGTGGAGGACCAGGTCGTCCTGTTCAAGACCCACCCGGCCAACGTCTATCTCGGACCGCTGCTCGAACAGGGCTTCAAGCCTCTGATCGACCGCGGCTTCCTGCGGGTGATCTATGGCGGCGCCGAGGAAGGGGCCTACCTCAGCTCCCATCCGGACGTGGAGGAGATCCACATCACGGGCTCGGACCGCACCTACGAAGCGATCGTCTTCGGCCCTGGCGAAGAGGGGCGTCGCCGCAAGGAGCGCGACGAGCCGGTGGTCACCAAGCGGTTCACGGCCGAGCTCGGCAACGTCAGCCCGGTGATCGTGGTCCCTGGCCCGGAAGGGTCGTGGAGCGACACCGACCTGCGCTACCACGCCGACAACCTCGCCACCATGCTGGCCAACAACGCCGGGTTCAACTGCAATGCCGCGCGGGTGATCCTCCAGCACGCCGGCTCGCCGCAGCGCGACTCCCTGCTCGACACCCTGCGTTCCGTGCTGCGCGAAGTCCCGACCCGCGCCGCCTGGTACCCGGGCGCCGCGGACCGCTACGACTCGTTCCTCAAGGCTCATCCCAATGCCGAGCGCTACGGCGAGCGCACGGGCGATCACCTGCCATGGACGCTCATCCCGGGAGTCCGGCCCGAGGACCGTGAAGACATCTGCTTCCGCACGGAGGCGTTCTGCAGCGTGTTCTCCGAGACCCGCCTCGAAGCCGCGAGCGTGGCCGAGTACATCGACAAGGCGGTGGATTTCTGCAACGACGTGCTCTGGGGCACGCTCAACGTCACGATCCTGGTCCACCCCTCGTCGCTGCGCGATCCCGAGGTCGAGAAGGCCATGGACCGCGCGGTCGCGAACCTGCGCTACGGCACGGTGGCGATCAACCACTGGGCCGCCGCGAACTTCGGCCTCGTGGTCACGCCCTGGGGCGCGTTCCCGGGGCACACCCGGACCGACATCAAGTCGGGCACCGGCGTGGTCCACAACACGCTGATGTTCGACCGCTCCCAGAAGACGGTGGTCCACGCGCCGTTCCGGGTCTGGCCCAAGCCGGTCTGGTTCGCGAGCCACCGCACGGCGCACAGGATCACCCCGAAGCTGGTGCGGTTCGAGGCGGCGCCCTCTGTGACGAAGCTGCCGGGAATTCTGGGCTTGGCCCTGAAGGGCTAGCGCTTCTCAGAGGCCAACCCCGCCCGGCGGAAGCCGGCGGCGCTGACCGACTGGAGCAGCCAGCGGACCTGCTCGTAGCGCAGCTTGCGGTCGCCCTTCACCAGGACCGGCCGGTTCGGGGTGAGCGACCAGATCTCGCCCAGGACGGATTGCAGTTTCCGCTGCTCCACCTTGCGGCCGTCCACGTAGAGGGTGCCGTCGGCCTCCATGGAGATGGCGAGCTGCGGCTCGTCCAGGGCCAGCATGGAGGCGGGGACCTGCGCCTTCTTCGCAGTCTTCTGCAGCGCCGCCTCGGCGCCGGTGCGGAGCATCGGCGCCACGACCAGCAGGATGATCGCCAGCACGATGCACACGTCGGCCAGCGGCTTCAGGCTGATCTCCGGCTCGATGAGGTTGTGGCGCTGCGGTCGCATCTCTACCCTAGTTTAGAGCGGACCGGAACGTTTTGGGTTCCGGGCGGCCGCTAGGGAATCGAGGCGACCTCCTCCTGGCAGCCGTACACCAGAACCGGCGTGCCGACCGGAATCATCCCGGGCAGCCGGTTCGAGGCGTACATCGGGATGCGGATGCAGCCGTGGCTCGCCGGATACGGCGGCACGTCCTCGCTGCCGTGGATCGCGATGCCCCCCACGATGTACATGGGGTTGTGCATCTGGCCGAGCGGGCTGGTCTTCCAGCCGGACGCCTTGCTGTAGACCTCCAGCCGGCCGCAGGGGGTGACGGCGAGCGTCTCCGGGTAGCCGTTCTCGTGGAAGCGCTTGCCGCTTCCCGAGGACACCGGCAGGATGTTCGCCACCTTGCCCTCGTCGTCCACCAGGAAGAGGATCTGCCGCGACAGATCCACCTCGATGTGCGCCCTCTCCTTCTGCCTCGGCACCGGCACGCCCTTCAAGGTGTTGGTAAGGGCGTTGAATTCGGCGCGGGTCAGATTGCCCGTGGGACGTGCGCCGTCGACCTTCTGGAAGGCGATCAGCGCATGACGGGAGGCGCCGTCCCAGACTCCGTCGGCCGGACCCGCCCAGTAGCCGAGCTCGGCGAGACGCTTCTCCGCGATCCGGATCTCGTCTTTTGTCAGAGTGGAACCCGCAAAGGCCGGACCTGCCACGACCAGCGACAGCAGCAACGACAGAAACAACCGTCTCATACGACTCCTTCCCGCCCGCTCTTCCCTTAGACAGGCTCCAGCATCAGTCCTGCGAGCAGCGCCGCCCTTTCGGGCATGCGTGCGGTCACGACGTGCTCGTGGACGGCATGGGCGCCGTCGCCCACCGCTCCCAGCCCGTCGAGCGTCGCGACAAACTCGCTCGTGAAATTTCCATCCGAGCCGCCGCCGGCCGTGCCCTCCCCCAGCTCGATCCCCAGCTCGCCGGCGCAACGCTCGGCAGCCTGCCACAGGGCCCGGTTCCGCGAATTCGGTTCCAGGGGTTGCCGGTTCATGCCCCCGGCTATTTCAATCTTCGTGCCTGGCACCTCGGGAGTCAATCCGTAGAACGCGCGCTCGAATGCCTCGGCGTCGGCGCGGTGCAGGACCCGCAGGTCCACCTCGGCCCAGGCCTCGGGCGCCACCACGTTCGAGGCCTGCCCCCCGCCGATCAGCCCGATGTTCACGGTCATCCCCCGCTCCGGAGCGGCGAGAGCGTACAGCTCCCGGACCACGTGCGCCAGCTCCTGCACCGCGCTCGCCCCGGCCTCCGGCTCCAGACCGGCGTGCGCGGCCCGGCCGCGGATCGTCACCCGGTAGCGCAGCACCCCCTTGCGCGCGGTCTTGAGCCGCCCTTCCGGACCGAGCGACGGCTCCAGCACGAACACCCGGCGCACGCGGCGGGCCAGGCGGCGGATCCAGCGCACCGACTCCGGGCTGCCGACCTCCTCGTCCGAGTTGACGAAGAAGACCGGCGCGAGCGGCGGCTCCAATCCCAGATCCCGGAGAGCGCGCACCGCATAGACCCCCTGCACCAGGCCGGCCTTCATGTCGTAGACCCCGGGGCCGTGGAGACGGCCGTCGCGCAGCTCGACCGGCATCTCCGCCAGGGTGCCCACGGGCCAGACCGTGTCCACGTGGCCGACCACGAGCTGGGCCCCGGATTGTCTTGGCCGGGCCGGAGCCGCGAAGAGCTGGCCGCCGCTCGTGCGTCCGGGCAGCCGGCGGGTGCGCAGACCGGCATCCTCCAGGGCCGCGGCCAGGCGGTCGAACACCGGCCCCTGCGTCTCCGGCCGGTTGGACGGCGACTCGATCACGGCCAGCTCGCGCGCGAGGGCCACCATCTCCTCCTGCCTGGCCCGGAGGTAATCGAAGATCTCTCTCACACGGCTAATCGTACCGGATTGCCACCAGCGGGTCCGTGCGGCTGGCGCGCTGGGCCGGCACCCAGCAGGCGAGGAGGGCCACGGTGGCGAGCAGCAGGCAGACGCTCACGAACGTCGGCGGATCGTGCGGCGTCACGCCCACGAGAAAGTTGCCCAGCAGCTTGGCGGTCGGCCAGGCGAGCAGCACCCCGAGGCCGAGGCCGAAGGCGAGCTGCACCAGCCCCTGGCGGACGATCATGCCCAGCACGCTCCCCTGCTGCGCGCCGAGCGCCATGCGGATGCCGATCTCCTGCGTGCGCTGCTGCACCGAGAAGGCGATCACGCCGTAGATCCCCACCGAGGCGAGGACCAGCGCGGCCACGCCGAAGATCGAAAACAGCGAGGCGAAGAGCCAGGAGAAGAAGCCGGCCCGCGCCACCACCTGCTCCAGGGAGTAGATGAAGTAGACCGGCAGATCGCGGTCCAGGGCCGAGACGTGGCTCCGCACCCGGTCGGTCACGGTCAGGGGGTTCGAGTCGCGCGTCCGCACCACCATGGAGGCAAACGCGGGGCTGTCCTGGCTCACCGGGACGTAGAAGCCCTGGGACTCGGGCTCGTCGTCCTGCAGGCTGA
>DATANP010000639.1:0-6062 GCA_036266195.1 Thermoanaerobaculia bacterium
CCTGGCCGGTTCACAGCTCGTCGTCATCCTCTGGATCGCCGTCTCCGGCAGCGCCGAGCCGTGGCCGTCCGTGGGCCTGTCCTCCGCGGCCGTCCTCGCGGCGTACGGGCTTGCCTGGATCGCCGCCGCCCGCAGCCGGGGAGACGAGGACCTCGTCCGGAGCTGCGTCCACGCCGCGATCGTGGGCCTCTTCGCCGCGCAGATCGCCGGGGTCGTGGCCACCATCCCTGCCGGCTACCCACCGCTCGGGCTCGGCCTGCCCCTGCACGCCGCCTTTGTCGCGGGCCTGCTCTGGGTGGCCTCGCGCTACGGCCCGGCCTGGCTGGCGCCGGCCTCCGTGCTCACCGCCTTCCTGGCCGCCGCCGTCCAGCACGGCCGCTCCGAGACCGTCCTCTTTGCCTTGGGTCTGCTGCTGATCTACCTCGCGTATCCGTTGGTCATGGGAGACCGGGCGCGACGCCTCCGCGAGCCCTGGGTGGCCGCGGTCCTGGCGAGCGTCGCCTTCTTCCTGCTCACCCTGGAAGACCTGCGGCAGCTCGGCTTCGCCGACGTCATCGGCCTCCTGCCCGTCCTCCAGGCCGCGGCCCTGGCCGTCCTCCTGCGCCGGCTGCTGACCCTGGAACCGGCGGGGGAGCGCGATCCGGGCCGCCTGGCGCTCGTGGCCGGCGCCGTGCTCGCCTTCGTCACCGTCGCCATCCCGCTGCAGCTCGAAAAACAGTGGATCACCCTGGGCTGGGCGCTCCTCGCCGCGGCCCTGGCCTGGCTTTACGGCCGCATCCCGCACCGCGGTCTGCTCTGGTGGACCTTCGGCCTGGCCGCCGCCGTGTTCGTGCGGCTGTCCCTCAACCCGGCCGTCCTCAGCTACCACCCGCGCGCCGAGATGGCGGTCTGGAACTGGTATCTCTATACCTACCTCGTCGCGGCCGGGGCGCTCCTCGTCGCGGGCCGCTTCCTGGGACGGACGGACGACCGTCTGAGCGAGAGCCTGCCCAGGCTCTCCGTTCTCGTGAACGCCGCGGCCGGGATCCTCCTGTTCCTCCTGCTCAACATCGAGATCGCGGACTGGTTCTCGGTCGGGCCGACCCTCACCTTCGGTTTCCTCAGCGGCCAGGCGACCCTGGCGGAAGGGTTGACCTACACGCTGGGCTGGGGCATCTTCGCCCTGGCGCTCCTGGTGACCGGCATCGTGGCGCGGAGCCGGGGGACGCGCATCGCGGCCATCGCGCTCCTCCTTGGCACCGTGCTCAAGGGCTTCCTCTTCGACCTCGCCTCCCTCGGCGGCCTCTACCGCGTGGCGAGCTTCGTGGGCCTGGCCGTCTGCCTCGCCGCCGTGGCGGTGCTCATCCAGAAATTCGTCCTGGCCCGGCCCCCGGAGGAGCCTCAGGGATGAGACCGGCGGCCGTCCTCCTGCTCCTTCTGGTGACACCAGTGTCCTCTCAGGTGGGCGCCCAGGTGGACGCCGGCAGGGTCGGCGCGCCGCTCGACGTCGAGGAGTTCCGGTACGAAAGGAAGATCCTGCCCGGTCCGCCGGGACAGGTCTCCGTCACCCTCGACGCCGCCGTCCTGGCGCACAGCTCGCTCGACGACCTCCGCCTCGCGGACCTGAAAGGCCGGCAGATCCCCTACCTGCTGGAGCCCGCGCCGAAGCCCCTGCTCCTCGACCTGCCGAAGCCCGAGCAGCTCGAAGGCGCGCCGCGCTCCAGATACCACCTCAGCATGCCGTACCCGGCCCTGCCCGCCTCGCGCCTTCTGATCGAGACCCCGGCGAGCGTCTTCGAGCGGCCGGTCGAGTTGGAAGGTCCGCGCTCGCGCCGGGGCGAGCCCCGCTGGCGCGCCGCCCCCGGAGTCTGGCGCCACACCGACCCGCACAAACCCGCGCCGCCGCTCGCGCTCGACCTCCCCTCCCACCCTGGGGCGACCGTGGACCTCCTGCTCGACGAAGGCGACAACGCCCCTCTGCCGCTGGGGCGCATGCGCCTTGAGATCCCGACCTGGAGGCTCCGCTTCTTCCACCCCGGAGGAGGCGACGTACGCCTGCTCTACGGCCGGAAGAACCTGCGGGCGCCGCGCTACGACCTCAGCCTGATCGCCTCCCAGCTCGACCCGGCACGCGCCCGGGAGGCCCGACTCGGCCGCGAGCCGTCGCCGGGAGCTGTCGGAGATGCGACGCGGGTTCCCCGGGGCCTGTTCTGGGGCTCGCTCGCCGCGGCCGTCGTCGTGCTCCTCCTGGTGCTTGCGCGACTTTTGCAGGATGAAGGCGTGTCACGCAGCCCCGGGGGTTAGTCCCTTCTTCGGAGCGCACAGCAGACAGGAGGAGGCAGGAGATGCGTAGACCCCGACTTTCGGCAATCCTCATCTTGGCGATCCTGGCCCTGGCGAGCCTCGCCTGGGCGGCTACGTCGAGCTTCACGCCGCCGGCCCAGCCGGGCAACATCTTCGCGGTGGTGAACTATGAACGGGCTTCGGGAGTGAACCGGACCACCTCGATCACCGTGACCTGGGGCCAGGTCAGCAAGACCGAGACCATGGTTCATCCCTATGGCAGTTGTTCCTCGGCCACGCCCGCCGGCTTCGTGCTGCTGGTCCGGAATGGTGGGAACACGAGCCCGTTCTCGATCTCGACGAACGGTACGATCGTGCGTGGACCCTACCAGGGCGAGCCGCCGGCCGAGATCAGCCACACCTGCTACAAGTTCCTCAGGATGAGATTCCGGTAGACTTGGGGGCGTGAGCACGCCCGCTGATCAGCCCGACTACCAATCCCTTCTGGCCGTGGCGATCGAAGAAGCGCGCCAGGGCCTCTCCGAGGGCGGCATCCCGATCGGGGCCGCCCTCTTCGACGCCGAAGGCCGTCTCCTGGGCCGCGGCCACAACCGTCGCGTCCAGGAAGGCGACCCTTCGGTCCACGGCGAGACCGACGCCTTCCGCAAGGCCGGCCGCCAGCGCAGCTACCGGAACACGATCATGGTGACCACGCTGGCGCCCTGCTGGTACTGCAGCGGCCTCGTGCGCCAGTTCGGCATCGGCACCGTGGTCGTGGGCGAGTCGGTCAACTTCGATGGCGGCATCGACTGGCTCCGGGAGAACGGCGTCAAGGTCATCGACCTGCACTCCGAGGAGTGCATCCGCCTGCTCGCCGACTTCATCGCCGCCCACCCGGAAGTCTGGAACGAGGACATCGGCGAGGACTGAGCGAGGTGGCTCAGTTAGCTTCGTCGAGGACCGCGGCGAGCGAGGAAGCCACGGCGGCTCTCTCCAACCACTGTTCTAACTGCTCCGGATCCTTCTGGGTCAGAATCCTCTCGCGGACCGAGTCCGGCACCGCGATGCCGCGAACCCGAAGGACAATCAACAGATTGCGAGCCGCCTCTTCGGCGCGTCCCTGGGCGACGTATTTCTTCGCGAAATCGCTCTGGTATTCGTAACCCTTCATCTTCATCTCCAGCTCGCGGCGGGCCGCATCGTTGATGGAAGTGTACACGAGGTCGTAATAGAACCTGGCCCGATCGTCTTCGAGCCCGAGGACGACCGGCAGCACCGCGGAGGCGATCGTGGCTCCCAGCTCGGAGTCGCCGTGCGCGATCGCGGACAGAACGCCGAGCTCGGGCCGGAGGACCGCTTGTTCGCGGTCGGTCACCACGGGTACGGCGGCGCTGTGAAGAACCGAGGGTCGCAGCACGAAACCGGGTGGACCGGTCTCGATGGGCTCCGAGCACCAGCCGGCGACGGCCGGATTCGGAGCGACAACAAGGAGAGCTGCCGGGCAGCCATGGATTGCCCGGGAGACCGTGACGTACACGGGCCAGGTCAGACGCTTCCTCAGATCCGGCGCGAGTTGCACCTCGACGATGATGACCCGAACGGAAACCTCACCGTCGAGAAGGATAAAGACGGCGTCGGCGCGATATTCGGCGGGTTGGATTTCTGTCAGGTCGATCGAGGCGATCCGGGCATCGGTGTAGTTCGGCAGAGGGACCTCGAGCACCTCGGTGAGGATCTCAGCGGCAAGCGAAGGACGATTCTTGAAGAGATCCACCAGGATTTCATGGGCCAGGGATGGCATGGCCAAGGATCATCTCATGCATCCCGAAGCGAATCAATATCACCCCGACAGGTTACCTTGGCCTGTTGGAACGTTCCAGCCGGCACGTCCGCTGGGACTGCCGGCTGGCTTCGATGCTTCTGGTCTCAGGCCGGCAAGGCCGACTCCGGCGCGCCTTCGGAGGGCTTCCGGCGCAGGATCGCGGCGGAGACCAGGGTCATGATCAGTCCGACCGGGAACACCTCCATGAAGGTGATGGCGGAGTTGAAGAGGATGTTGTCGTAATACTTCGCCATGCTGGCCAGCTCCGCGGCCTTCGCGCTGATGGCGGCCGCGGTCTCGCCCTCGGTGCGCATCTTGTCGAGGACGTGCGCGGTGTACTTGTCCAGGAAGTCGGGGAAGAAGTTGAAGTACGCGATCTCCCAGGCGACCACATAGACCGCGCAGGTGATCAGGGTGATGCAGATCCCTACCTGGAAGGCCTTGCCGAAGCCGATCGCGCCGCCGGCGACATTGTCCCGGTAGGACTTCACGCCGAAGAAGACCAGCAGAAACGACAGGACCATCGAGCTGTAGCCGACGACCTCGCCGTAGTCGAAGCTGACGGTCCCGTTCATGCACGGCAGCATCGCGGCCGAGAGGGCCACCAGGACGGCACTCGACGCGAGCCCATAGCGGAGAACTGTTCTCTTCATGGTCATTTCCTCCTGAGTTGGCCGCACCCTAGCGCCGCGGTGCCGCGGCTGTCGTCCTCCGTTCGGGTGATTTTGGGCCCTGGAAGCGAAATCATACTTTCGTTGACCCCCTACCGGAGAGGAGAGCCATCAGGGGATCAGACGCAGCTCGCGTCCTCTCTGAACCGCCTGGACCCGACGGTTGACCCCCAGCTTGACGAACAGCCGGGAGGAGTGGGTCTTGACCGTGTTCTCGGAGACGAAGATCCGCTCGCCGATCTCCCGGTTGCTCAACCCTTCCGCGATGAGCCCGAGGATCTCGTGCTCGCGCTGGGTGATGCCGAGCTCCTTGAGCTTCCCGGCGTCGAGCGCGAACGGCTCGCCCTCCGGCACGCGGACCTCCTTGACCACCACCACCTGCCTGGACCGGGCCATCCGCAGCCCGAAGTAGATGCCCAGAGCCGAGAAGATCACCGCCACCAGGCCGCCATAGATCTCGGTGGGATAGGCGCGGATGAAGTGCTGGTACTCGAAGTACTTGAGCAGCGCGATCAGGACACCGCCTGCCGACCCGTAGAGGAGGACGCGTTTCACCGGCGAGGAGCATAGCGCGCCGGACCTTCCGTCGGGCCAACGGAACCTTCCGTCGGGCCACAGAATCTTCCGTCGGGCCGCAGAACGTTCCGTTGTGCCGCAGAACCTTCCGCTACGCCTCAGAATTTTCCGCCATGCCACAGAAATCTTCCGCGACGCCACGGAACGTTCCGCCACGCCAGAGATCCTTCCGTTGTGCCATAGAACCTTTCCGCTGCGCCGCAGAACTTTTCGCCGTGCCACAGAAATCTTCCGCCACGCCGCAGAACCTTCCGCGGCGCCAGAGAACCTTTCGTCGTGTCGCAGAAACCTTCCGTCGTGCCAGAGAACCTTCCGTCACACCAGAGAACCTTCCGCCGCGCCAGAGAACTTTCCGCCGCGCCAGAGAACTTTCCGTCGTGCCGCAGAACTTTCCGTCAGGCCCCAGAAGCTTCCGTCGCTCCACAAAACCTTCCGCCATCCTATAGAACCTTCCCGCCGCGCCAGAGAATCTTTCGTCGTGCCGCAGAACCTTCCGTTGCCACCGGGCCAATGCCCTTGACTGCGAGCGCGTCGTATACTCCGACCCGGCCCTGGGTGGGGCTCATCACGAAGGAGGAGTGACATGGGGAAGCCTGCAAAGAACACGATTTGCCTTTGGTACGATAGCGACGCCGAGGAGGCGGCACGGTTTTACGCCAAGACCTTTCCCGATTCGTCCGTCGGCGCAGTACACCGCGCACCGGGAGACTTTCCGTCGGGGAAGCAAGGGG
>DATANP010000640.1:0-14630 GCA_036266195.1 Thermoanaerobaculia bacterium
CCGGCTGCTGGCCGAGAGGAAGGTCCGCCCTGCGGTCCTCTTCCTTCTCTTCTATCTATTGAATGTGAGCGGCGGCGCCTACCTGGCCTACATGGTCCACATCCCGATGCTGATGCTCCTGGTCAACCGCCTCGCGGTCCACGGCCGGGCGCTGGTGGACCGCCGGTCGCTCAAGGTGCTGATCCCCGTCAGCCTGATCGCGCTGGGGGCGCTGGCCGTGGTCTTCCTTCCCTACATCCGGATCGGGAAGACGCTGGGGCTCGTCCGCAACCCGGAGGAAGCGGGCAAGCTCGGAGCCACGACCCTGAGCTGGCTGAGCCCGGCGCGGAGCTCGCTCTGGTTCGGGCCGGTGATGAAGTCCTTCGTGAAGCGCCGGCTTGGATCGGCCGCGGAGCCGTTCTTCCGCACTGAGAACGCCCTCTTCGCCGGGTTCGTGCCGAGCCTCCTGGCCGGTGTGGGTCTCTGGGCGGCCTGGCGCCGGCACCGGGTTCCTCCGGCTCCGCTGAGCCCGGGCCGGCGGGCGGTCCTGGGGCTGCTGCTCGCGCTGGCTGCGGCGGCCTGGATCGGCGGCGACGTTCTGACCCTGCTCGGCGAGGGCAAGGAGAGGGTGCCGCCCTGGACGGTCGCCGCCTGGACCGGGCTGTTTCTGGGAGGAGTCCTGGTCCTGGCCGCCTGGGTCTGGCTGCGCCGGCGATGGGGCCGCGGCCCGGTGCTCCGCTGGGGAGAGATGGACCCGTGGACGCGCGGGCTCGCCCTGTCGGCCGCGGCCTGCTTCGCCCTGGCCCACCCGATCGCCTACGTCCCGCTGATGCGCGTGCTCCCGGGGCTGAACGGCATGCGGGTGCCGGCGCGCTTCGCGGTGTTCGTCTCGCTGGCCGTGGTGCTGTTCGCGGCGAAGGGGCTCGACCTGCTCCTGGAACGCCTGAAGGGGCGAGGTCTGATCCTGGGGGGCGCCTTGTCCCTGGTCCTTCTGGCTGAGCTGGCTCCGCGGCCCATCCGCTGGGCGCGGCTGGAGCGCGAGGAGGCCTTCCCGGAGGTCTACCACTGGATCGCGGCCCAGCCGGACGTCCGGGCGCTGGTCGAGCTGCCGGTCCGGCCGACCTCGGCCGAAATCGTCTATATGTACTACTCGACCCTGCACTGGAAGCCGATCGCCAATGGCTACAGCGGCTACCGCCCCGCGAGCAACCGCGCCCTGACCGAGCACATGCGCTTCCTGCCGGACGACGCCGGCCTGGATCTCCTGGAGGACATGTGGATCACCCACCTCGTGGTGCACACGAAAGCCTTCCAGGGGCGCAGGCCCATGCTGCGCCGCTGGGAGCAGCAGTTCCTCGGCAGCCGGGTGGAGCTGGTCCACGACTCCGGCGAGGCGCGGGTCTATCGGCTGAAGCCAGGGACATAAAGGACTGCAGGGACTTCAGGGACCAAAGCCTTTGGTCCTTGCGGTCCTTGCAGTCTTTTGGGCCCTTCAACCCAGCTCCAGCACCCCGAACCGCGCCGGCTTGTGGAAGTCGGCCGGCGAGGTGAGCGTCGGCGACCAGGCGCTGTATTCGGCTTCACCGTCCCGCGGGCGCTCCACCCGGTAGAAGTTGGCCCGCCAGAGCCTCGGCCGCCCGGCCGGCCAGGGGATCGACAGCTCGGCCCACCAGTCCTGCCGCCCCCGCCGATCACCGCCGTGCCCGACCTGCCAGCGCAGGCCCGGGCAGTCCCAGGCCACGTCGGCGGTCATGTCCATTCTTAAAGAGGTCGGGTTGTGGATGCGGGCGTCGAAGACCACGCCGAGGGGGCTCACCTCGAATTCGGCGTAATCCACCGGGTCCTCCTCGCCGGGGGCCAGGAAGACCTCCACCACCTCCTCCTGCCAGAGAGGATCGTCCCTCTTCCGGAAGGTGCCCCAGGCGTCCCGGTCCTCGCAGTCGAAGCGGACGTGCAGCGCCTCCTCGTCCCAGGCCACGCGGACCAGGGTGGCCTGGAGCGGTGGGCCGCTGCCGTCCACCAGGACCAGCGGCTGGCCGGGGATGTCGTTCCAGCCCGCCGTACGAGGGGGCACGGTCCAGCGCGGGATCAACATGGCCTCCATACGATAGACTGAGCCCGACCCATGGCGAAGCCGTTTCTCACCGACGAGGCCAAGCGCGCGCTCACCGACTCCGTCCGCGACGTGGAGGCGGTCACCAGCGCCGAGCTGGTGGTGGCGGTCCGGGCGCGCTCCGGGTCCTACCTGCATGCCGACCTGACGGCCGGCATCCTGGCGGGGCTGCTCGCGCTGGCCGTCCTCCTCTTCTCGCACTGGGAGTTCGGGCTCGTCTGGTTCGTGATCGACCCGCTCCTGGCCGGCCTGCTGGCCGGCTGGATCTCCTCCTGGGCTCCCGGCATCCGGCGGGCGCTGACCGGCCCGGCCGACCGCCGCCGGCAGGTCGAAACCGCGGCCCGCGCCCTGTTCGTGGAGAAGCGGGTCCACAACACCCGGGGCCGCACGGGCATGCTCCTCTACATCTCCCTCCTGGAGAGAGAAGCGGTGATCGTGCCGGACGTCGGACTGGAAGCCCTGGCCGCCACCGAGCCCTGGAAGCAGGCGGTCGCGGCCCTCGAGAGTGCGGTCCATCAGAAAGAGGACGGCGTCCAGGTCGCGCAGAAGATCCGGAGCCTGGGTCCGGTCCTCTCCCCGGCCCTCCCCCGGGCCGCCGACGACGTGGACGAGCTGGCGAACGAGGTCTGCGAGTGAAGCGGCGCTGGCTCCTCCTGGTCCTGGGGATCCTTCTCCTGATCCCCGCCCTGGCGTACTCCCGGCCGGGCGGCGGTGAAGGCTTCTCGGGCGGGGGCGGGGGAGACGGCGGAGGAGACGGCGGCGGGTGCATCTTCCTGCTGCTCCGGATCTGGATCGAATTCGTATTCGCCTACCCGGCGATCGGCATCCCCCTGACGATCGTCGGCATCCTGGTCTTCATCGCCTGGAACCGGAAGCGGGTGAAGGAGGGGAAGCAGAGCTGGGACTTCACGACCCCCTCGATTCCGACGCCGGCCGCGCCTCCGCAGCAGCCGCGCTCCCAGGATCTGGACGCGATCCGGCGTCTCGACCCGGAGTTCTCGGTCGTCCTGTTCGAGGACTTCGCCTATGCGCTCTACGCCCGCGCCCACCAGGCGCGCTCCGACCGTCAGGCACTGGACGCCCTGGCGCCCTACCTGAGCCTGCCGGTCCGCGACCAGCTCCAGCAGCGGCCGCCGGCTGGCGTGCCGGTGACGAGCGTGATCGTGGGCGTGATGCGGGCCACCCGGGTCACAATGCCCGCCCAGCCGTCGGGCTGGGTCCAGGTCGTCCTGGAGATCGAGTCCAACATCACGCTCGGGAACGGGGGGGCGCAATACATCCGGGAGCGCTGGACCCTGGTCCGCAGCTCGACGGCGCGCAGCAAGCCGCCGGAGCAGGTGAAGAGCTTCAAGTGTCCGAACTGCGGCGCGCCGTTCGACCCGGCCGGGGCCGCGGCGGGCGACCGCTGCGCCTACTGCGGCGAGGTGGTCTCGGGCGGCCGCTTCGACTGGACCGTGCAGTCCGTCGAGCTGCTCAAGGTCGAGGGCCGGCCGCCGGCCCTGACCAGCACCGTCCAGGAGGTGGGCACCGACTGGCCCACGGTCTACCACCCGCAGGTGGCCGCGCGCCGCGCCGAGTTGCTCCGGGACGACCCGGCCACCACGGACGAAGCGCTCGGCGCGCGCCTGATGCTCATCTACGGCCAGCTCAACACGGCCTGGACCAACCTCGACCTCACCCAGGCCCGCCCCTTCGTCTCGGACGGCCTGTTCGACTACCTCCAGTACTGGATCAACGCCTACCGCAGCCAGGGCCTGCGCAACGTCCTCGAAGGCATGCGGATCACCGAGTGGACCATCGCCAAGGTGGTCCGGGACGCGCGCTACGACTCGGTCACCATCCGCCTCTGGGGCAGCGGCCGGGACTCCACGGTCCGGCAGTCGGACGGCGGGCTCGTCTCCGGCAATCCGAACCGGGACCGGGTCTATACGGAGTACTGGACCCTGATCCGCGCCGCCGGAGTCCAAGCCGCGCCGCGCGCCGACCGGAGCTGCCCGAACTGCGGCGCCCCGGTGGACCAGGTGAACATGGCCGGCGAATGCCAGCACTGCGGCGCCAAGATCACCCGCGGCGACTTCGACTGGGTCCTCTCGAAAATCGAGCAGGACGACGTGTACTCGGGCTAGGAGCGGCGTTTCCCGACGTCCGGCCGCGGGTTGCCGACCGTCCGCAATCCTTGGCGGATCGTCCGCAACTCTCTGCCTGACATCCGCAAGGATCTGCGGACGATCGGCCAACCTCTGCCGAGAATCGGCAACGCTCTGCCGGTCGTCGGCAACGACTTGCCGACGATCGGCAAAGGTCTGCGGATCGTCGGCAACCCTCTGCCAGTCATCCGCGACGATTTGCGGACCGTTGGCCAACGTCTGCGGATCGTCGGCAAGGCTCTGCCGAACATCCGCAACGGACTGCCAACCATCGGCAAACGCTTGCGGATCGTTGGCCTGCTGTCGCGTCTCAGATGCGGGCCAGGCACTCGTCGACCGCCGCCTGGACAATCCTGGTGCTCTTCACGCTCACCCCGGCTTCGCGAGCGTGGGAACGCCACCGGGCCGCGGCGGCGGCCACGCCGTCGAGGATCGATTCGGCTTCGCGGTCCGCGATCCCGGCTGGAGCCGCCAGTTGCAGGAGGTGGCGGCGCGCCGGCGAGCGACCCTCTCCGGCGACGGTCATCGTGTGCTCTCCACCCGGTCCCGGCGAAAACACGAGGTCGTAGGCCGGGGCGAGCTCCCAGCCCCCCTTGTCGGTCATACGGAAGGCGAAGTTCTTCACGTGGTCGTCGCGGTTGTGGGTGAGGACGTTGAAAACCATCCGGCGGTAGCACTCCAGGACGTCCTGGTGATTCCGGGTCAGGATCCGCGTCACCTCGAGAAGCTGGCGGTAGTCGGAGCTCGGGATGCGGAAGTTGGCGTGGATGAGATTGCCGAACGTATGGACGTGGTAGCGGCGATCACCCATTCGGTCGAAGCGCTCCACGCCGAAGAACTGGTCGCCCTGGGCGGTCGTGAAAAGCCGCGTCGGCGGCATGGCGATCCCCGCGTCTCGCGCCATGAGGGAGTAGGCGAGCTCGCCCGGGCCTGAATCAGGTGAGTCCTGCCGGGAGTGGAATTTGACGATCCAGGGTGTATAGCCCGGGGGCAGGTCGTCCTCACCCGACAGCATCGAATCCCCTCTGACCCCGACCAAGACCTTCGGCCTTGCGCCGCCCGGACTGCCCCCGGCTCGCAGGAGCTGCGGCAGGACCTCACCCGCGGTCCCCTCGATCACCTCCTGGGATGCGCGAGCCAGATCGTGCAGGTCGATCGGCTCCTCGGAACGGTCCGAGGAGGCGGATGGCGGGTGATAGGTGAGCGCTCCCATGGTCCTGGTACCGAGATAGGCCAGTCGATCCAGAACCGATACCTCGGCGAGGGCCGAGCCTCGCTGCTCGAAATGCCGATCCATGAGCAGCAATCCCCAGCCGTCCGGAAGCGAGTCGTCGAAGAGGCCGAAGATGGGGCCGAAGGCGCGGTCCCGGTGCTCGACGAGGCCCGGCTGCGGCGGCAGCTTGAAGGGAGACAGCCACAGAGGGTCGCGCAGGAATGCCGGATCGTACTCGAAGACCACCTGCCCGCCGGCCGCCCGCGACCGGGTTTCCGCCAGTTGTCCGACCACGCGCTCGTCGCCCGGCCCGCGGGTGAGACGCACCTCCAGCTTCACAGGCGACCCCGCCTGCGAGCGGGTTGCTTCTCGGCCGCTTCGAGTTCCGCGATCGAGGAGGCGGGTGGCGGCTTGAGCAGATCGTCGAAGTCGTCCAGGCGGTTGAGAGCGAACGCAAGGTCGAGCAGGCTCTGGAGCGAGATCCTTCCCGACTCCTCGAAGCGCCTCAGAGAGGCGAGGCTGACGCCGGACCGGCTGGCCAGGGTGCTCTGCTTCCATCCCCGGGCAAGGCGCAGGGCCCGGACCCGGTCGGCCAGCGTCCGGCTGACCTGCTCGGGCGTGACCAGAGAGAACCCGTTCATAGCGCTATTATACAAGCGCTTAGGCCGTCCGTGGCCGTGAATCGCCAATATATTGGCGCTAATTGCTGTCACGACAGAGCTTTACAGACCTTCCGGCTCCACCTCAGCCCACTCTGAGTCCAGTGAAGAATCGCGGGCTTCGGCCTCATATCCCTCGGTCATCTCCCGGACCAGATTTGAGATTTCAATGACAGTCGAGTGATCCTGCCGGCCGTCGGACTCCGGATAGAAGACCTCTTGCTGCCAGGGAATCGCTGCCATGGATGACGTCCTTTCTCCCTTGAACCGCGAGGAGAGCATCTTTTCCCGCCGTCAGTATAGCAAGGTTGCGGAAGAGCGTGCGGGTGCTCCGGTCATTGTGCCACAGGAACCCTCCCCTCCCAACCGGCGTATCCTGGGGTGTAACAAACCTCGGGGAGGTGCGTTTCCATGAGTGAAGGAGAAAGGAGGGGCAAGGCCGTGCAAGCCGCAGCCTATGAGAAGGAACCCAACAGGCCCCCGGACGCTTTGGAAGCGCTGTTCCGGGAGCACCACGGCGCGGTCTACCGCGCCGCCTACCGGATCACCGGGGATGCGGCGGATGCGGAAGACGTGCTACAGACCGTGTTCACCCGGCTCCTGCGCCGGGAAGAGCAGCCGGACCTCTCGGAGAGCGCCGGTAGCTATCTGCACCGTGCGGCGGTCAACGCCGCTCTCGACCTGATCCGGGCCCGCAAGCGCGCCCGGACCGTGGACCTCGACGGCGTGAGCGAAAGCCTCGTCGACAAGGCCGACCCCGGACCCGAACGCCGGCAGGGCAGCCGCGAGCTCGCCCGGCGGCTGCGCGAGGCGATGTCCAGCCTCTCGCCCCGTCAGGCCGAGATCTTCACGATGCGCTACTTCGAGGGCCTGGGCAACCTGGAGATATCCAAGATGCTCGGCGCCACCCAGACGTCGATTGCCGTGATCCTGCACCGCGCTCGTCACCGGCTCCAGAAGGAGCTGGGGACGTTGGAAGGAGAACTTTCATGAGCCTCTTCAACAAGAACGATGAACTTCTCGATCGCGCCGTCGCCGAAGTGACCGGCGAGCCGATCGATCCCGCCGCGGTCGAAGCTGCCGCGGCCCGGGTGTGGGAGCGGCTGTCCCAAGGCGCTCCCGTGCACCGGATGGAGACCCCTGTCATGACTCAAGAGAATTCCGAGGTCCACAGCCTCCGCGGCTGCGAGGACTTCCAGTCCCTCATCCCGGCCTACCTGCGCGGCGAGCTGTCGCCCGCCCGCGCCCTCCTCTTCGAGGACCACACCCGGAGCTGCGTGCCCTGCCGCCGCGCCCTGCGCGAGGCGAAAGAAGGCCACAAGACCGAGGTCCGCCCGGCCGCGGTCGATCGGAGCCGCCAGGTCCGCCTGATGTGGCAGAGCCTCGCCGCCGCCCTCGTGATCGGCCTCGGCGTCGGCCTCTTCCTCCTGATCGGCGAGATGATGGCCGGCGGCGACAAGATGGCCCGCGTCGAGTCGATCGACGGCTTCCTCTTCCAGGTGGATGGCGCGAGCATCCATCCGGTCGGCGCCGGCGACATGCTCGACGAAGGCCAGGAGATCCGCACTGCCAAGGGCTCGACGGCCGTGGTCCGCATGACCGACGGCTCCCGTATCGAGATGAGCGAGCGCGCCAACCTGTCGCTGGAGGCGAGCCGCAAGGGCAACACCATCCATCTCGACGGCGGCCGCGTGATCGTCGAAGCCGCCAAGCAGAAGGAGCGCAAGCACCTGTTCGTCGAGACGAACGACGCCCTGGTCTCCGTGGTCGGCACCATCTTCTCGGTCAACGACGGCATGAAGGGTACCCGCGTGTCCGTGGTCGAGGGCGAGGTGCGCGTCAAGCAGGCGCGCCGCGACGACATCCTCCACCCCGGTGATCAGGTCTCCACCCATGCCAGCGTGGCCGCGGTCCCGATCGCCAAGGAGGTGGCCTGGAGCCGCAACGCCGCCAAGTACGAGCAGCTCCTGGCCGAGCTGACCGCCCTGGGCAAGGACATCGACGCCCAAGTCGAGCGCCCCGGCCTGCGCTACTCCACCAAGTTGCTCGACCTCGCGCCCGAGGGCACCCGGGCCTGGATCGCGCTGCCCAACCTGTCCCAGAGCCTCAACGAGACGCAGCGCATCCTCGACCAGCGGGTCGACACCAACCCCACGGTCCGCCAGTGGTGGAGCGAGACCCTCGGCACGGCCGGGAAGCAGGCCAAGTTCCGCGAGATGATCGCGGAGATCGGCGACCTCGGGAAGTACCTCGGCGAAGAGGTGGCGGTGGCCGTCGGCGGCGAATATGAGGGCAACGACGACGACGTGGTCATCCTCGCCGAGGTGACGAACGAGGCGTCCTTCCGCGCCGTGCTGGAGCAGGAGATCGCGAAGCACGGCAAGGACGGGCTCCACATCGTCGACAACCCGTCCAATGTGCCGGCCGGCACCAACGGTCTCTACGCCTGGATCGGCAACGGCCTGTTCATCGCCTCGCCGAGCGGCGCCAGCCTGGCCCGCGCGGTCGCGCTGTCGAACGGCGGCACCAACCCGTTCACGGCCTCGACCTTCCACGCCCGCATCGCCCAGGAGTACCAGGACGGCGCCGGCTGGGTGTTCGCCGCCGACCTCGCCTCGTTCATGAAGGAGGATGCCGCGGACACCGAGGCCGAGGCGCTGGGCATCCACGACATGCAGCACTTCATCGTCAACCGGCAGGAAGTGGACGGTCGGGCGGACACCCGCGCGGCCCTCACTTTCAGCCAGCAGCGGCGGGGCATGGCCTCGTGGCTGGCGGCGCCGGCCTCGATGGGCGCGCTGACCTTCATCTCGCCCGACGCCAACCTGGCCGCGGCCTTCATCGTGCGCAAGCCGGTCGACCTGCTCGACGACCTGCTCAAGGCCTCGCCCGACATGGCCGCCGAGCTCGAGAAGCTGCGCCAGGAGGAGGGCTTCGACGTGCGCGAGGATCTCGCCGCTCCGCTCGGCGGCGAGGTCGCCATGGCGGTCGACGGCCCGCTCCTCCCGACCCCCTCGTGGAAGCTGATCGCCGAGGTCTACGACCCGGCGCGCCTGCAGCGGACTTTCGAGGAGGCGGTGCAGCGGATCAACACCGAGGTGGCCAAGGAAGGCAAGGGCAAGCTCACGCTCACCCAGGAGCAGTCGGGCGGGCACACCTTCTACACGATCGCCGGCCACATGACGGGCTCGGAACAGGCGAAGCTCTCGGTCTACTACACCTTCGAGGAGGGCTACTTCGTGGCGGCGCCCAGCCGGGCGCTCCTCGAGCGGGCGCTCCAGCAGCGCGAGTCGGGCGTCAACCTGGCGAGCAACCCCAAGTTCCGCGACCTCCTGGGCCAGGACGGCCAGGTGAACGTCTCGGGCTTCTTCTACCAGAACCTCGCGCCGGTGCTCGACTCCGCCTCCGGGCTGATCCCGCAGGGCGGCAAGGACGCCGGCGCGTTCCGGAACCTGATCCTCGGCCAGGGCCCGACGCTGGTCTACGCCTACGCCGAGGAGGACCGCATCCTGTTCGCGAGCAGCAGCAACAGCCCGCTCGGCCTGAATCTTCAGACGCTCGCCGGCTTCGGCGGCATCCTGGGGGTGATGGACGAGGCGCACTCCGAGGCCGCGGAAACTGAAACTTCCAACGTCTCGGCGCGGTAAGTAAGGACGGAACGAGAGCAGGAGAGGAGGAGACCGTGGTGAACCTGGCGACGAAACCGACCCTGACCCCTGAGACTCCGGTATTGGCTCCGGCCGAAACCGTGGTGGAGCTTCAGGGGCTGGAGGTCAAGCTCGGCGGCCGTCCGATCCTGCAAGGGCTCGACGCGAAGCTGACCGGGCGCTGCATCGGCCTCCTGGGCCCGAACGGAGCCGGCAAGACCACGCTCCTCCACACCCTGCTCGGGTTCTACCCGATCTCGGGCGGCTCCGCCCGCGTCTTTGGCCACGACGTACGGTCCGAGACGCGGGCGATCCGCTCCCTCATGGGTTACATGCCGGAGAACGACGCCTTCATCCCCGGGATGACCGCGGTCCGCTTCGTCCGGCTGATGGCCGAGCTCTCGGGCCTGCCCAAGGCGCAGGCCATCGAGCGCGCCCATGAGGTGCTCTTCTACGTCGGCCTGGGCGAGGCGCGCTACCGTCCGGTCGAGGGCTACTCCCTCGGCATGAAGCAGCTCGCCAAGCTCGCCCAGGCCCTCGCCCATGGCCCGCGGCTGGTCTTCCTCGACGAGCCGACCAACGGCCTCGACCCGGTCGCCCGCCAGCGCATGCTCCGCCTGATCAAGGACATCACCGAGGTGGGCGACGTGCGGGTCATCCTCTCCTCCCACCTGCTGCGCGACGTCGAGGAGTGCTGCGACGAGGTGATCGTGCTCAAGGCGGGCAAGGTGGCGGTGACCTGCAACCTGGAGGAGGAGCGCCGGGCCAACCGCAACTTCCTGGAGCTGGAGCTGCGCACCGCGGACGGCGGCAACGCCGACCCCGGGTTCGTGCAGGCGCTGGAGGCGCTGGGCGCCGAGATCGCGCCGGGCCTGCGCCAGCGGCTCAAGCTCGTCCTGCCCGAGGGCGTCCAGGTGCGGGACCTCTACCGCCTGGCGGCCGAGCGGAAGGTCCAGATCCGCCGTCTCGACTACAAGCGGGATTCCCTCGAAGACATCTTCCTGAAGGCGATGGAGGTCTAGACCATGGCGGTCTACGGTCGCAGCTACCGGCGCTACACGGGCGACACAACGCCCACCTGGTCGCGCTTTCTCATCCTGCCGCGCTACGCGTACGAGACGGTCTTCAAGAGCAAGCTCTTCCTGATCTTCTACGCGCTGTGCTTCCTGGTCCCGTTCGTGGGGCTGCTGTACATCTACCTGTGCAACAACCTCAGTGTGCTGAGCTTCCTGCAGGTGCCCGAGAGCGAGCTCAAGGACTTCTTCACGATCGGCAACACCTTCTTCTACCGGGGGATGTGGATCCAGGGCGCCGCGTCCTTCGTCCTGGTCTTCCTGGTAGGGCCGGCGGTCGTGGCGCCCGACCTGCGCAACAACGGCCTCGCGCTCTACCTGTCGCGGCCGTTCGCGCGCGGCGAGTACGTGCTCGGCAAGCTGTCGGTGCTGCTCATCCTGCTCTCGTCGATCACCTGGGTGCCCGGCCTCCTGCTGTTCGGGTTTCAGTCCGTCGAGGACCCGAAGTGGCTCCTGCCCCACCTGGGACTCGCCTTCGCGATCCTGGTCGGGAGCTGGACCTGGATCCTCTTCCTGTCGCTCCTCGCGCTGACCATCTCGGCCTGGGTGAAGTGGATGCCGGTGGCGCGTATCGCGATGATCGTCCTGTTCTTCGTGAGCATCGGTTTCGCCAACGCGATCAACGAGATGCTCGACACCTGGTGGGGCCACCTGATCTCGGCCTGGTATCCCATGGCCTCGATCTGGATCAGCCTGTTCGGCATGCCGCCGAGCGACAACGTGCCGCCGCCGGCCGCCTCGTGGGCGGCGCTGGCGGTCGGCTCCGTGCTCTGCCTGTGGCTCCTCTCCCGCCGCATCCGGGCGTACGAGGTGGTCCGATGAGCGCCCTGGCGACGGAGAAGGCCCCGGTGGTCCCGAAGGCGCCGGTCTCAGCGCTGGTATCCGGAGACCGCCGGGTGGTCATCGACAACGTCTCGAAGTTCTACGGCGAGGTCCTGGGGATCAACAACGTGAACCTGTCGATCCCGCCCGGGATCACCGGCCTGGTGGGTCCGAACGGCTCGGGCAAGACCACGCTGATGAACCTGATGGTGGGGCTGATCCAGCCGACGCGCGGCAGCCTGAGCATCCTCGGCGTGTCCTCGGACCGGCCCGAGGAGCTGTTCCGGCTGGTCGGCTACTCGACCCAGTACGACGCATTCCCCCCGGGCCTGACCGGCTACGAGTTCATCTACTCGTTCCTGCGCATCCACGGCTTCGGCCATCTGGACGCGGACCGGATGACCTGGGAGGCGATCGGCCGGGTGGGCCTCACCGACGCCGCGGAGCGCAAGGTGGCCGGCTACAGCAAGGGCATGCGCCAGCGCATCAAGCTCGCCCAGGCCCTCGCGCACCACCCGTGGGTGCTGATCCTGGACGAGCCGCTCAACGGCCTCGATCCCATGGCGCGGGCCGAGGTCATCGCGCTCTTCCGGCACCTGGCCGACTCGGGCCTGCACGTGATCGTGTCGAGCCACATCCTGCACGAGGTCGACCTGATCTCGGACCAGGTGGTGCTCATCAATGGCGGCTACATCGTGGCCGAGGGCGACATCGGCGGGGTGCGGGACGAAATGGAGGAGGAGCACCCCGTGCAGGTGCTCATCCGCTGCGACAAGCCGTCGCTGCTGGCTTCGAAGGTGTTCGAGCACGACCATGTGGTCGAGGCGCGGCTCCACGAGGGCGGCCTTCTGGTTCGCACCCGGAACGCCGACCGTTTCTATATGCTTCTCAACCAGGTGGTGCTGGAGACCGGGCTCGCGGTCGAGACGGTGATGCCGACCGACGCCGACGCGAACGCGATCTACCAGTACCTGATCGGAGAGACGTCGTGAGCGAGTCCTTGCGAGAGACGACGACCATGCCCGCTCCAGTCGCTGAAGGCCGCCCCTGGGGGCTGTGGAAGAGCCAGCTCCTGTCGGTGATCCGGCTGGAGCTGAAGAAGGGCTTCCTGGGCAAGCGCTCGATCCTGCTGATCGTGCTGGCGCTCCTGGCGCCGTTCATCCTGGGCCTGCGCGCGATCCTCCCGGACACCGTGGACGACCCCGCGAATCTCCAGACCGCCACGCAGGGGTTCTCCGCGATCTACCAGGCGTTCCTCCTCAGGCTGGTGATCTTCCTGGGGTGCGTGAACATCTTCGGCAACCTGATCCGCCGCGAGGTCATGGACCGCAGCCTGCACTACTACTTCCTGTCGCCGATCCGCCGGGAGCTGCTGGTCGTGGGAAAGTACCTGACCGGCCTGATCGCGGCGGTGACGCTGTTCAGCGCCTCGACGCTGCTCTCCTTCCTCCTGGCCTACGCGCCGCACACGGGGGTGCAGCGGTTCATGACGCACGGCGGCGGCCTGGGCCATCTGGGGTCCTATCTGATGGCGACCGTGCTCGGCTGCATCGGCTACGGCGCGGTGTTCCTGGCCTTCGGCTTCTTCTTCAAGAGCCCGGCGATCCCGGCGCTGATGGTGTTCGGCTGGGAGGGGATCAACTTCCTGCTGCCGCCTTTCCTCAAGAAGATCAGCATCATCCACTACGTGCAGTCCTTCTGCCCGGTGCCGTTCGACCAGGGTCCGCTGGCGGTCCTCACGGCCGCGCCGCCGCCCTGGGTGTCGATCCCGGGCGTGCTCCTGGTCTCGGCGGCTCTCCTCGCGGTCTCCGCCTGGAAGATCCGGAAGATGGAGATCAACTACGAAGAGGCATAGCCGGCTGTCGGGCCTCGCGCTGGCGGCGCTCCTCCTGGGCGCCGCCTCGGCGTTTCCAGAGGAGGATTTGCCCGCCACCTTCCTGCGCCTCATCAACGCCCAGCGCGAGCGCGAGGGTCTCCAGCCGGTCGTCCTCGACCCGGCGCTTGCCCGCGCGGCCCAGGTCCACGCGGACGACATGACCGCCCGGCAGACAGTCGGTTTCTCGACCGCGGACGGCCGGCAGGTGGAGGACTGGACGCGGCAGGCCGGCTACGTCTTCCAACTCGTCACCGAGAAGATCGCCACGACCCCCGATTCACCCGAGAGCATGGCCGCGGACTGGGCCCGCTGGCCGGACTCCAACCGCCAGAGCCTCCTGCACCCGGACGTCCGCGACCTGGGCATCGGCATCGGCCAGATGAAAGGCACCCCGGTCTACTCCTTCGTCCTGGCCCGCTCGGAGAAGAGCTATCTGGAAAGGTACGTCGCGGAGCTTTACGAGAAGCAGACGCTGGCGCTTCAGGGGGTGGATAACCTGAGAGGGGATCTGCTCAGCCGGATCAACGAGGTGAGAGCCGGAGCGAAGATCCAGCCGCTGACCCGGCATCCGGCCCTGGAGAAGGCGGCTCAGGAGCACGCCGAGGCGATCCTGACTGCTCTCCGCACCGGCCAACCGCTCAAGACCGCCGGCTCGCTGGCCGCCAGGGTCAGAGCCCAGGGCTACCGCTCCGCCGGCTACCTGGGGACGATCGGCGAGAGGGTCGTCTTCGACGCTCTCACGCCCGACCAGGCGTTATCAGCCCTTCTGGGAGCAGACCAGGGCCGAGGCTCGACGCTCCTCGGACGGGGCTTTACCCAGATGGGGATCGGAGTCGCTTTCGAGCGGACCGAGGATGGTTTCCGCGTAGTCTGGGTCCAGTGTCTGGCGCGTCCGACCGCCAGGCCGACGACGGCGGACGCGCAGGTCGAGCCGGAGGAATCCTAGCTGCAGTAGCAGACGCAGCAGCCGAAGCCGTCACAGTCCTTGACGCAGCCCGGCAGGCAGGCCGGGCACTGGGACCGCCTCTGGCACTCTCCGCAGCCGGTGGTCAGGTTCGTCGGCTGCGGGGTGGAGAGGAGCGACGCGGCGCAGCCGCCGGC
>DATANP010000641.1:0-10361 GCA_036266195.1 Thermoanaerobaculia bacterium
GCTCGGGAAACTGTGGGTCGCTGTCTCGAACTTCGCCGGCGTAATAGGAGACCGGCAGCGGAATGCCTTGAAAGATCTCCCGATGCCATTCCCGAGCCATATCGACCGTGGGAGGGCGCCGGAGCGGGACCTCCTGGTGGATCTTCCGAAGGATGCGAGCTAGATTCTGCCCCAGGACCGAGCGGTACCGGGGATCATCCTCGTTCCAGGCGACGGCCAAACAGGGCTCCTATGCCGTAGGGGTCCTGCATCTCCATTCGGTGGGTTTGGAGAGGATCTTCGTACGCCACCTCGCTATGGGCGAACTCCTGGATATCCCGCTCAAGGTCGGCTTCGTCGTAAGTCTTCAGCCGCTCGGACATGCGCGCCAGTCTGCCTTCGAGGTCCGTGCTCAAGGCTGCGATCTGCAAGGCGGCCTCGCCAAGCTCGCTCATCGACATACCGAGGATCTCAGCCGTCCGCTCCAGGCTACGGAACGTCTCCTCATCCGGCAGTTGAACGGTCAGCGCATAGCCCATGGCAGAAGCTTACACCTACGAACGCCGGTGCAGGACGAAATCTGGCGTGAGCTCCAGCGCGTCCCGCGCGTCGGACGGCGGAAAGATCGCTAGCTCGCGCCTGGCCTCGGCGGCGTAGCCCTCGGCCATCTCCGTGACCTCCTCCAGCGTCCCCTGGGCCTGCACCAGATCCAGGATCTGCTGCGGGGAGACCCGCGTGAAGCTGCGGTCCTCCAGCACCATCTCGACCAGGCGGCGCTCGGCGGCGGAGATCCGCGGGAGCAGGAGGATCAGCGGCAGCGTGAGCTTGCCTTCCTTGAGGTCGGACAGCACCGGCTTGCCGAGCTCGCTCTCGCGCGCCGTGAAGTCCAGGAGGTCGTCCACGAGCTGGAAGCAGATGCCCAGGGCGCGGCCGTAGCGCGCCAGCACCGGCCCGGCCTCGGGATGGACCGGCGGGATCAGGCTCGGGATCGAGCAGGCCGCGGAGAACAGGTGCGCGGTCTTGCGGTCGATGATCTCGAAATACTCGTCCACCGTGAGGTCGATCGCGCCCAGGCGCTGGAAAGCGAGAAGCTCGCCCTCGGTCATCCGGAGCGTGGCGTCGCAGAGACGGCGGACGACCTCGATCTGGCCGTGGCTCAGGGCCATCTGCATGGCCTTGGTGTAGATCCAGTCGCCGAGCAGCACCGTGAGGTTGTTGCCCCACAGATTGTTCAGCGTCGGCTGGCCGCGGCGCAGGCTCGCATGGTCGATGATGTCGTCGTGGATCAGCGTCGCCGTGTGGATCAGCTCGACTACGGCGCCGTAGGTGACCTCCTCCTCGCCGTCGTGGCCGAGGAGGCGCGAGGCGAGGAGCAGCAGCGCCGGCCGCACCCGCTTGCCGCCGCCCTGGGTGATGTACTCGCCCGCGTGGTGGATGAACGGCACGTCCGAGTCGAGATGCTTGCGGAAGATCGCCTCGGTGGCCACCAGTTTGTCGGCCACGAGGTCGACGAACCGGCTGGCGAGCGCCGTGCGGACCGCCTTGCTGTCGGCGGTCTTCGCCAGATTGGAGTCGAGGAGAGGTGGGTTCTGCACGTCAGTCAGCCGCCAGGGACCGCCGGAACGGGAGTGAAGGGGACGACCTGCTCCAGGCGGCCGCTCCGGAAGCGATACACACGGCCGCTCTCGAAGTACCACCAGGAGGCCTCGACATGGTCGGGATACTCGAACCTCTGCACCTTGTCGGGCTTGCCCATCTCGTCGTACGTCCTCCGCTCGTCTTCACTCTTCACCATCGCCAGGAACTGGCGCAGCGACTCCACGAATTTGACATTCTCGACGACCAGCGACACTACCACGGGGCTGCCCCCGGTGAGGCGCTTCGTCACGTCCTCGCGGGCCAGCTCCTGCACACTGTCGGTCCGGCCCTTGCGCACGAGCACGCCGGCGGTCAGCTCGAAGTGGTTGAAATAGCTGTCCCAGGGCCACTCCAGCGTGTACTCGCCCTTGGCGTTCGTGACCGCGCTGACCCGCCGCACGTCGTCCACCTGCTCCTTGCGGAAATACCGGACGCTGAAGTAGGTCCGCGACACCTCCAGGGTGACGCGCATGCCTTCGAGCGGTTTGCCCTGGGGATCGGAGACAAGACCGGTGACCTGGACGCGCTGGCCCTGGTCGTAGCGGGCGGCCGACGCCGGGCCGGCGATGAAGAAAATCAGCGCGGCGGCTGCGAGGAGCCAGCGGAGCGGGGACTGCCTGGATGGAGTGTTCACGCCGAGCGGTAGTTCGTGAAATTGAGAGGGACGTCCAGATCCAGCTCTTTGAGCGCGGCGATCACCGTTTGGAGGTCGTCGCGGTTCTTGCCCGAGACGCGGACCGTATCGCCCTGGATGGCACCCTGGACCTTCAGCTTCCTGGACTTGATCTCGGCCACGATCTTCTTGGCGGTGTCCGTGGGGATGCCCTGCTGCAGGGTGATCTTCTGGCGCGCCCGGGCGCCGCTCGCGGGCTCGACCTTGCCGTAGCGCAGCGACTTGAGCTGGATCGACCGGCGCACCATCTTGGTCTTCAGGACCTCGAGCGCCTGCTCGATCGAGTACTCGTCCGCCGCTTCCAGGGTGATCTCCTCGCCTTCGAGGCGGAGAGACACCGCGGCCTTCTTGAGATCGTAACGGTTCACGATCTCCTTCTCCGCCTGGTGCACGGCGTTGCGGACCTCCTGGAGGTCCACATTGGAGACGACGTCGAACGAGTTCTCTACGGCCATGACTCCGACTCGGATCTCTGGGAAAGTGGGCGTCAGGGACGCCCTGCCGCCAGCGTCATTATACCTACTCCTCCCACCGGATGCCGGTCGGGGGAGAGAAGTGTCCGCGCCGCGAGAGGTCGCGGTAGTCCTTGATTTCGAACCGGGTGAGATTGCCCTCCCGGTCGTGGTAGGAGACGGCCACCAGCCGCCGCTTCGCCGGGTCGACGGTCAGGGCTGCGTCGGCCAGCTCGGCCATCTTCTCCTTGGGCGAGAGCTTGACCTCGATCCAGCCGGACTCGACCGACCGCATCGTGGCCTGGTACCGGGTCTTGAGGTCGTCCAGACCCAGGAGCAGGAGGTCGAGCCCGGGCTCATTGCGCCGGTCCACCCGATAGCGCCGGCCGGACTTGTCCTCGGGGTTCCAGGCGTGGGCGATGCCGCCGCACAGCAGGAAGCTCTTGGGATACGGGTCCTGGTAGTCCCAGCGCAGGCAGTCGGGGAGAGACAGAGACAGGCGGCCGGTCTCCTTCTCGCCCGACGAGAACCCGGCGGGGATATACGTCTGGGTGAAGCTGGCCTCGGTCGGCCCCGCCTCCACCAGACTCTGGCGAACGCCCGAAAGCATCGCCCAGGGATCGTTCTGAGCCGCCGCTGCGGTCGCGAGACTCAGGAGACAAAGAAAAAAGATGCCTTTGCGCATCGTCGGTTCCTCCAAATACAGCCCTCCCACGGACAAGCAAACAGGGATCGGGCGGAAATGCTTCCCCTCACCCCCTGGCCCCCCTCTCCCATCCCCTCCCGCCACCGGGAGAGGGGGAACGCAACCGAACTGGCTCGGCGTGGCCCAAAGCGAAACGCGCCAGCCAAGTCCCCCCTCTCCCGGCCGGGCGGGAGGGGATGGGAGAGGGGGCCAGGGGGTGAGGGGCCTAATGCCGGAAGTGCCTCGCCCCCGTGAAGAGCATGGCGATCCCCTGCTCGTCCGCCGCCGCCACGACCTCGTCGTCCCGCTTGCTGCCGCCGGGCTGGACCACCGCCGTAATGCCCGCCTGTGCCAGTACGTCCAACCCATCCCGGAAGGGGAAGAACGCGTCCGACGCCGCCACCGATCCACGGACCGGGAGCTGAGCTTTTTCGACCGCCAGCCGGCACGAGTCCACCCGGCTCATCTGACCGGCGCCGATCCCGACCGTCTGATCGCCGTTGGCCACCACGATCGCGTTCGACTTCACATACCGGCAGACCTTCCAGGCGAGATCGAGCGCGCGGCGCTCCTCCTCGGTCGGCTGGCGCCGGGTCGGGCAGGTCCAGCCCGACGGATCGTCCGGAACCGCATCCGGAGGCTGGGCGAGGAAGCCGCCGTCGATCGGCCGCAGCTCGATCTCACCCGGAGCCGGAGAGTAGAGAGGACACTCCAGGATCCGGAGGTTCTTCTTTGCGCCGAAGCGCTCCCGCGCAGCCTCGTCGAATCCGGGTGCGAGCAGCACCTCCACAAAGAGATCGGCCATGGCCTCGGCCAGCGCACCATCCGCCGGACGGTTGAGGGCGATGATCGAGCCGAACGCCGAGACCGGATCGGTCGCCAGGGCGCGGCGGTAGGCCTCCACCAGATCCCCGCCCCGGCCCACGCCGCACGGGTTGTTGTGCTTCACGATCACCACCGCCGGCTCGTCGAACAGGGCTGCCATCTTGCGGGCCGCGTCGGCATCCAGGAGGTTGTTCCAGGACAGCTCCTTGCCCTGGAGCTGCTCGAAGCCGCCGAGCACCCCTCTCTTGCCCACCGTGGCATAGACCGCGCCCGACTGGTGCGGGTTCTCGCCATAGCGCAGCTCCATGGTCCGGTCGAGCTCCAGCGAAAGACGGGCAGGCGTCTCGCCGCCGAGCCAACCGGCCACGGCCGCGTCATAGCTCTGCGTGTGCTGGAACGCCTTGGCCGCCAGCCGGCGGCGGATCTCCTCGGGAACCACCCCGGAGCCGGATTCGAGAGCGGCGAGCACCTCGGAGTAGTCGGCGGGATCGACCACCACCGCCACGCCGCGGAAGTTCTTGGCCGCGGCCCGGACCATCGCGGGGCCGCCGATGTCGATCATCTCCAGCGTCTGCTCGAACGACGCCCCGGACGCCAGCGTCTCGCGGAACGGATAGAGATTGACGGCCACGAGATCGATGCGGTCGATCCCATGCTCGCGGATCTGATCGAGATGCGCGTCCACCGACCGGTCGGCCAGGATGCCGCCGTGGATGCGCGGGTGGAGCGTCTTGACCCGGCCGTCGAGGATCTCGGGAAAGCCGGTCACGTCGGACACGGCGGTGACCGGGATGTCTTTCTCCCGGAGGAACTTGAGCGTCCCGCCGGTCGACACGATCTCCACCCCGAGCCGGGCGAGCCCGCGGGCGAAATCCTCCAGACCCCGCTTGTCATACACGGAAACCAGGGCGCGGCGCGCCTTCAGCATGCTGGAAACCTCCCGCGCGGAATCTATCGCAAGTCAGCGGGAGGGTTCGGTGGCGCGGGCGGCCCGGGGGAGGACGAGAACGCGGGTCCCGGCGTTCACCACGGCGGTCCGGTCGTCGGCGCCGCCCGCCGTGAGCCAGATGTAGCGCATCACCAGGGACACGTCGGTCACCGCATGGCTGAACGAGACCGAAGCCACGCCGAAGGCCGTCGAGCGATCGTCGAACCGGCCGATGCCGGAGGCGTAACCAATCTTCCGGTATTCGCGCCCAACCATCGGGTAGAACGCGCGGCCGCGGCGCAGGGCGGCCTCGAAGATCGGCTTCACCCCCCTGCGATCCAGGGAGGGAGGAACGCCGTAGAACACCAGGGGAAACCGGGGCTCGGCGCTCTGGGCGTAACGGAGGTAATCGAGGAAGTAGCGACCTTCATCAGGATCGAAGCCGGCGGAAGCCAGGGGGTTGTTGGCATCGGCCACATAGTGGGCCACTTGGCCGATCCGCTGGACGATCTCCTCGAACGGCCGATGGGCCCGGATCGCGGAGACCGTCGAGTCGACCTCCTGGTAGAGGACCTTGTCGAGAGATCCGGAGCCGTCCGGGTTCTTCATGTGGCGGCCGGGATCGGTATCCTGGAACGGAGCTAGCACGCCGGCCTCATAGGCGCGCTTGTGCTTCTCGATCTGGCGGGCCAGATCGGGAGGAGCGAGCCGGGCGGCCTCGCGGGCAATGGCGGTCTGGGTGCCTGGAGCCCAGGCGGAGGCAGGAGCGGATGCGAGAAGCAACCCGAGGGCGGCCGGACACAAAGCCGCCGAAGCACGCCGGAGGAGATACAATCCTGGTCTCATTTCCGTCCTATTGTACAGGCGAAACGCCGCGCTGGGGACCGCAGACGTCCGCCGCAGGGGGAGCTTCATTGCCGACACACCGTCTCGACGTCACCGGGCTCTTCTGTCCACTGCCCATCCTGTTCGCCGCCAAGGAGATGAGGAAGCTCCAGCCGGGAGACATCCTGGAAGTCCTCGGGGACGACCCCGGCATCCTCGAAGACATGCCCGTCTGGTGCGAGAGGGCCGGCCACCGTCTGCTGGAGATCGAGGAACAGGAGGCCGGCGTCATCCGCTCCCTGGTGGAGAAGGGCCAGCCAACCCCGAAGGCACCGAGGGCTTGACTCCGGCGTCCGTCCCTGGTAAAAACTCTCCTCCCCGGAGGAGTCTCCCAGGCTCCTCCTGTGCCCAGGTAGCTCAGTTGGTAGAGCACGTGACTGAAAATCACGGTGTCACTGGTTCGATTCCGGTCCTGGGCACCAACCTTCCCCCATTGGCTTACCGGCCGCAATCGCTCATTTCCGTTCAACCGCGGCCTTGATGTCGTTGAGGTCTTGCAGGATGGCCTTCTTCATCACGCCCTTGAACAGGAAGATCATCGGGAGCGACATCAATTTTGCACGGAGACCTTGCGGCTGGGAATCATGAGAGCTGGTCAGGATAACGCCGCCGCTGCTCTCTGAAATACCAGTGGTGGTTATGAATACAAATCCATCGCTTTCCGCCCTGGTTTTGTAGAATTCGTTCTCGACGGCATCCGTGATCCACTTTTCCACGGTGGCGGGCTTGCCGAACAGCATTCGGGTCTCTCGCCACCTCAGTCCTACGAGCCCGTTTGCCGGTTTCCCGATGATCTCGATCTTTTCGATTCCGCGGATGATTTCCGCGGCGTTCTCGATGTCGGTGATTACGGCCCAGATCGCCGCCTTGGATCCGTTGATGGGTAACTGTGCTTCAACGATCATGGTGTCCCTTTCCCGTCGCCGGCTAATGCACGAAACCCCTCCGGTGTTGCGCCTCCGCAGCGTCGATGTAGGCACGGTAACCCTCAGGGTCGATGAACGGTTCCACGGGGTCCTTCGCCGTGGTGCTGGCGACGAACTTGCGGTATCTGCCCCACTGTCGTGCGTGGCAGGTCACCCAAATGTCAGCCGGGAGGCTCCGGAGCACCCGGAAGCTGCGCTCGAGGTCAGCCCCTTGCTCCGGATACTGCATCGTACCCAGCGGCACCAGGTCGCAAGCGCTCACGACGTTCAGCACGCGGTCACCCTCGCGAACGGGGAATGACCACGAGGTGCAGCCGCGCGTGTGGCCGCCGGTGATGTGTGCGGTGAGTGCGAGCGGGCCGACGCGGATTGTGTCTCCGTCCTTGAACCGGTGGTCGACCCGCATGGGCGGGTAGCCGACGACCCCGATCCGAATGAGGGCCCTCAACGGCAGGACGATGTCCGGGTCATCGCCACCCGAGGCGAGGGAGTAGGCGCTCGCCTCGCTCGCCCACAGCTCGGCACCGGACGCCTTCTGGAGCACGCCCAGCCCGCCCGCGTGGTCGGGGTGGGGCTCCGAATTCAGGAGCACTTTGACGTCCTTGATGTTGAAGCCGAGCTTCGAGATGCTCGCCATGATCATCGGCGCGGTGCTGGGATATCCGCCGTCGAGCACGATGTGACCCTCCGGCCCGGTGATGAGGAAGGCCGAGACGTCACTCGCGCCGACGTAGTAAAAGTTGCCGGCGATGCGGAACGGTTCGGCGGGCTCCTGCCCGCCGCGCTTTGTCGCGTTCAGCCACCTGGCGACGATGACCAGCGCAAGAAGTCCCAGCGGGACCACCATCCAATATCGCTTCTTAAAGTGGGGCAACAGTCGTCTCCCCGTGAGGTTCACTCAACTACGCCCAGCAGTTCCGCCTCAAATCGCCGCCCCTTGGCGCCGCAGAACAACATGCGTGGCCTTCTCCGACGGTGCAACTTCAACGCATTCGTATCCCAGAGCCCGCAAGTCAACGCCTTCGAACAGTTGCTCTCCACTACCGAGCAGGACCGGCGAGATAGCAATGTGCAGCTCATCAATGAGGCCCTCACGAAGATACTGCTGGATCGTGTTGGGCCCACCACCAATTCGCACGTCTCTTCCGGCGGCCGCCTCTTGTGCCCGGTCAAGCGCCTCGCGAATGCCGCCCGTGATGAAATGAAACGTCGTGTTGCCTTCCATCTCAATGGGCGGACGCGCATAATGAGTCAGGATGAAGACTGGAACGTGGTACGGGGGATTGTCTCCCCACCAGCCTTTCCAACTCATGTCCGGCCAGGGACCGCGAACTGGTCCGAACATGTTCCTTCCGAGAATCCATGCCCCGACATTTTGAAAACCGCGCGAGGCGAAGTCGTCGTCAACCCCCGTTGTGCCGCCGTCTTTGCCAAACAGGGACCGCTGGAGCGTGCGTGTCGGGAGTAGCCACTGGTGCAGATCTGTCCCGCCAATGCCGAGCGGATTGCTGACGTCTTGATTTGGACCCGCTCCGTATCCGTCGAGCGAGATGGTGAAGCTCTCAACGCGAACTCGTGTCATCTTCATTCCTCAGTCTAGGCGCTTAACGGTTCTGGAGGTGCGGTAAAGACTTCTCTAGCTGCGCGCGCTCGCAACGGAAGCCCCAGCGAAGAGTATACCGTTGACTCGACCATGCAAGCGGGCCCCCTTCTGCGGGTAGAGGCCTCAGCGCAGGACGAGCACGAGCTCGGCGATGTCTTTGCCGGCGACCTCGACGCTCTCCTCGCGCACGAGGCTGAAGCCGCACTTCTCCAGAACGCGGATCGAGCCGACGTTGTGCTTGGCCACGTGCGCGTGGAGGGGACGCTCGGTCACGAGGTGCAGGAAAGCGGCGAGCGCCCGGGTCGCGACACCCTTGCCCCAATGCTCCTTGCCGATCCAGTAGCCGACGAGGCGGATACCGTCCTGGGACCAGCTCCCAATGTTGCCCGCGACCTGGCCATCGAAGAGGATCGTCTGCTTGACCATCGCCGGGTTGCCGAGGATCTTTGCCCAGTGGGCGTCGAAGGCTGCGCGGTCGCGGGCGGGGAAGGCGGCCATGCGCGTGGCATCGGCGTCAAGTTGTTGCTCGTAGAAGATGGGAAGGTCGTTGGGCTCGATGTTGCGGAGTCGTACTTCGTTGCTCATTTCTCTACCCCGGCCAGGCCTGTCGGTCCGGGCCCCATAAATGCCACCGGATTTTACCAGCCAGCAGGTCACCTGGTTCGACCGCACCCAGGAATGTGATGCTCGCCGACGCAGTGAAGAGGTGCCCTTGAGGCGATTTGCCACTCACGAGGTCCTGGAGCTGGACTCCTTGCCGTGCTGGAAGAAGGGCCTTTCTTCGGACCAATACCAGCAGCGGATCGCCGATCTCGTCAACTCCATCATTGCGACGGCCGCTGCAGGGAGGAGAGAGTCGGGCAAGGAGCCTGTAGGCGCGGCAGCGATCCGAGCCCAGAGTCCCTTGAGTCAGCCGGCCAAGAGCAAGAGATCCCCCGCTCCTCTTGTCCATGCCGCCAGCCGTCGGGTGCGCCAGGAGCTCTATCGAATGTATGGGCTGTTCGTCGCGGCGTTCCGGGAAGCTGCCGAGCAGTTGAAGGCGGGCGACCGATCAGCCCGGTTTCCGGAGGGGAGCTTTCCTCCCGGCCTGCCTTTCAAGGCTGGGCTCGCCCAATCCAGCTAGCTCACCCCTCAGCAGGCACAACCCGCCGACCAGACGATTCAACTCCGAGTTGATAGCAAGACAGGAGTGCCTGGAGATCAGTCCGTTGTGGAGACCGGCCTGATCTCGCTTGGCCTCCTGAGCCTTGAAGGTCGATTTTCAACTTGGCGAGACCAGAACCTCTCAGGCAACCTCGTGGAAGGCGCGCCTCAGACGAGTTTGGGTCTCCTTGAGTTGATAGACTTCCAGATTTGGGTGGAACCTATTCCCCGGCACCTATTTCCTGGGGGAACCTATTTCGGGAGAACCCATTTCCAGGAGGCGCTCTCAGGTTGTGCGTCTAATTTATCCCTCCCATACTTCTACTAAAGACCATTCGGACAGTTCATTGCCCTTTACTATAGCTTCAATTGTTACGCCCATTTCTATCTCCATTGTCTTAATCTTATGGCGATAACGGGGCAAGATTCGATCTTCATCATAATCTTCGTCGAAGCTCTCTACCTCATATTCTACAGCAGACAGGCCAGGTAGAATAACCTCTACGCGATAGCTCCCATCTTCCATCTCATACACGAAAAACTCATCGACTTCAAGATAGCCCCCCGCATAGCTGTAATAACCAGTGTAGCGTTCGTCCCTCCAGTCATAGCGCCTCTCCGCCC
>DATANP010000642.1:0-5753 GCA_036266195.1 Thermoanaerobaculia bacterium
TCTCCGCCACGACGTTGTTCCAGGTGATCAGGAACTCGCGGTGCGTCAGGCCTTCGCGATTCCGGAGCAGGGATACCGGGACGGCGAGCAGCGGCAGGCGGCGCACCTCCATGCCCTGCTTCGCCAGATGCTCGGCGGTCAGGTCCAGGAAATCGTCGAGGCCGGCGGGCTGCGCCGCGGTCAGCGATCGGGTCAGAGCCTCACCCTCGGGCTCCAGGCCGTAGCCGTCGCGGAACGCCTTCCAGTCCTCCGGCGCCAGCCTGCCGAGCAACTCGCGGCCGGCGGTCACGTCGGCGACCAGCGCCCTGGACCCGGGCAGCAGGGTCACGATCGAGTCGAGGTCATACCCGGCGGCGCCGCCGAGGCGGCGCATCAGGGCGGGATCGTCGGAGAGCGGGTGGACGAAGCGCACCGGCCGGCCGTAGAGGGTCTCCAGCTCCGCGGCGGCCTTCTTGGCCGCGGCCACGTACCGGCCGACTCCGGCGGCGGACGAGAAGGTCTCGACCGGTACCCGCGGCAGCTTCAACAGGGCAAGGACCCGCGGCTCCAGCGCGTGGAGCGTGATCCAGGCGGCGTCGCGGGTGGTCAGGACCTGGCCGTTGTGGAATGGCACCGGCGCCGTAGTCCAGGCTGCCCGGCCCCAGGCCTTGTCCAGGTCGTCCGGCAGGTTCTGGATCAGCTCGGGACCGAGGCTCGCGTCCTCCTCCCGGCCGGGCTGGAGGTTCGGGCGGACCAGGACCCGCACGGCTCCGGACGGCGTCCGCACCAGGCTGAACGGGTCGCGCGGCCAGGGCGAGTAGGGACGGCCGTAGGTCTCCAGAAGCCGGAGCTTCAGGTCGGTCCGCTCCTCCAGACGCCGGCGCAGCGGCAGGTCGGTGAGGACGATCAGGGTCCGGTCCGGCGCCGCCTTGCGGACTCCGGCCAGGAAGGCCGACGCCTCCTCCAGGCCGAAGAAGAAGGACGGCAGCGAGTAGACCGAGGCCGAGAGCGGGTTCTCGGCCTCGTCGAAGAAGCGCAGGCGGTCGGCGGCCCGGGTCGGGAAATCGACCCGGCGCTCCAGGGCGCGCCGCGGCACCGCTCCCCAGCCCGCCTCGATCGCTTCGGAGGCCGCGAAGTCGATGCCCCGCACCTGGTCCAGCTCGAAGAGGAGGTCGTCGCGCAGGCGCGGCGGCGCGGACGGGTCGAGCGCGTGCGGCAGGACCTCCAGGACCCGCGACCGGAAGGCCGGCTCGCTCACGAAGCGCTGCGGATCGGCGAGCTGGATGGTGAGCAGGGCCTGGAGGTCTTCCGGGGTCCAGCTCCCCTGCCTGGCGAGCCGCCGGCATCGCGCCCGGGCCAGGGCGGCGAGATATTCGCCGGCATCGGCCGCCTTGCTGCGCGATCCACCCTCCAGCGCCCGGCCCAGCTCAGAGGCCGCGGTCGGCAGCGACGCCACGTCCGCGGCCAGCCGCACCTCGAGCTGCTCCGGCGAAACGGCGGGCAGGGTAGCCAGCAGGAGCAGCGTCAGGGCGAGCACGGTTCAGCCTTGATCTAGCCCTTCCCCGCGGCCATCTTCTTCACGTTCTCCAGGCTGGCCTTGGCCGCGGCGTCGTTCGGGTTCAGGGCCAGCACCTTCTCGAGAAGCTTCTGGGCCTCGGAGGGCTTCTTCTGGAGCACCATCACGACCGCGAGGTCGTTCAGGGCCCCGATGTGCTGCGGCGACATCGCGAGGGTGGCCCGCAGGTCCTTCTCAGCGTCCGCCACCTGCTGGAGCGCGATGTGCGAGGCGCCGCGCAGGTAGAGGAAGTCCGGGTTCTTCGGGTCGGCCGCGACCGCGGCCTCGGCCGCCTTCAGGGCATCCGGGAAGCGCTGCATGCGCAGCAGGAGCTGGACCTCGACCGCCCGCGCGCGCGGGTTCGTGGGCGCGGCGGCCACCTCCTTGCGCACGGCCTCCAGGGCCTTCTCGTTCTGGCCGGAGGCCATCTGGCGCAGGGCCTCGGCGAGGTTCGGGCTGAGCGCTTCGCCGGCCGGGGCGTGGGTCGAAGCCGGGGCCTGGGCCGCGGCGGCCGGCGCCGCGTTCGGATTCGCCGCGGCGGCGTCGGCGATCGCCTTCACCTTCTGGCGGGCGGCGGCCGCGTCCTGAGCCCGGCCCGCGGCGGTCAGGGCCTCGGCGTAGACCTCCCAGGCCTCGCGGCTCGACGGATAGAGCCGGGTGGCCTTCTCCAGCATCGGCACCGCGCCCTGCACGTCCTTGGCCGCCAGGAGCAGGCGGCCATACTCCACCGCCACGCCCGCGGCGGGCCGCGGATCGCCGATCTGCTTCGGATCGTCCGGGAGTTGCGCGACGAGCGGCTTCAGCGTCGCCATCGCGGCCTGGGAATTGCCCGACAGCCGCTGCGCCTTGCCCTGGAGCAGCAGGAGGCTGGCATGACCCTCCGTATGGCCGTCCAGGACCTTGAGCGCGGAGGCCGGATCGCTCGCGGCCAGGTGCGCCTCGGCCAGGGTGCGCCGCACCTCCAGGTCGAAGTCCGCGGGGTGGTTCTTCTCGATCGGCGCAAGGATGACGAGCGCGCCCTTGCCGTCGCCCCGCTGGATGCGCGCCTGGGCGCGCAGGAGCTGGATCGCCGGCTCGTTCTCGGCCAGGCCGGAGAGGAGCGCGTCGGCCTCGGCCGGCCTTTCCAGGCGCAGCGCGAGGGTGGCCGCGATGATCCGCACCTCCATGTCGTTCGGCGAGGCGATCGCCCACGGCCGGAGGTAGCGGTAGGCCTCCACCACCTTGCCCTGGCGGCTGAGGAGCAGGCCCAGCTCGCGGCTCGCCGGCGACATCGGCACCTTGGCCACGGAACGCTCGAAGTAGGTCTGCGCGTCCGTGAAGTTGCGCATGATGAGCGCCGCCTTGCCGGCGTTGTAGAGGACCGCCGGGTCGGCGTCCTCGGGCGCGGCCAGCGGCTTCAGGATGGCCATGCCCTCCGCCACCCGGCCCTGGTCGATGTAGAGCGCGCCGAGCAGCGACAGGTGGTGCGGCTCAGCCGTGCCCTCCTTGCGCAGGCCCTCCAGGATCGCGATGGCGCCGGCGTTGTCGCCCTTCTTGATCAGGGCCGCGGCTTCCTGGAACTTCTTGCCGGCCGGAGAGATCTGCGGCGCGGGCGCAGGTTGAGCTGCGGCCGGAGGCGCCGGCTGGGTGGCTGCCGCCGGAGGCGCGGCCGGCGGGGTCGCGTCGGCGCCGGCCGGGGCGTCGCCCGGCGAGCAGGCGCAGAGAAGGGCGACGAGGAGGACGGTCTTGTGGGTCTTCATCGGGTCTGACTCCTGAGGGATCTTACGGAAGAGGGGGCGGGAGCGTCGGCCTCAGCCGGCCAGCGCCCGCAGCTCCTGGCTATCGGGATGGGTGGCGATGGCGTGCCGCAGGAGCGCGGCCGCCCCCTGCGGATCGCCGAGGATACGGAGCGTCTTGACCGCCGCGATGTAGGCGGCCGGCGAATTCTGGGTCTCGACCATGGAGCGCAGCGCGTTGACCGCCTCGGCCGGCCGCCCGAGCGAGGCGTAGAGCACGGCGAGGCGCGTGTAGGCCGACGTGTCCGCCGGGAAGTCGCGGATCTCGTGCAGGAAGGCCTGCTCCGCCTCGGGAGCCCGGTTCATGCGGCCGAACAGGTCTCCCCGGATCAGATAGAGGCCGGTGAAGGTCTGCCCCGGCTTCATCTCGGCGAGCGCGTCGTCGGTGAGCTTGAGCGCCTCGTCGAGCTTGCCCTGGGCTTCGAGCACGCCGGCCAGCGTCACCAGCGGGCCCAGGCGGGAGCCGCGGGCGGCCAGCGCAGCGCGGGCCTCCTTCTCGGCTGTCGCCGTATCGTTCTTCGCCAGCGCGATCTGGGCAAGCAGGTTGTGGGCCACGGCCGGGCTGGTGGGGAGGCCGATCTCGGCGTGCTTGCGGGCGTCGTCGAGCCGCCCCATGTCGAGCAGCAGCGAGGCCGTCGAGAGCGCCACGTGCCCGGCCCCGTTCGAGACCTTCATGGCCTGCTCGTAGGCGGCCAGCGCCTCCTGGTGCCGGCCGAGCTTCTGGAGCGACTGGCCGAGGCTCTCCCAGGAGTCGAGCATGAACGGGTTGTCCTTCACGAGTTGCTGGAAGAGCGGCACGGCCTCGGCGTAGCGCTGCGCGCCCGCGAGCGAGAGGGCGCGGCCGAAGTCGTCCAGGGTATGGATCTTCGCCTTCGGGTCGGGCAGCGGGCCGTCGCCCGCGTTCACCGACGATCCGAGGTAGCCCAGGGAGGCGAGCTTCGCGGTGGTCTCCGCGTCCTCGGCCGAGGGTGCGACGAGCGGCGCCCTGGCGGCGTCGACCGCCTTGCGCAGCTCCGCGTAGGTCCGCCGCTCGCGGGTGAGGACGTTGGTCTTCTCCGCCGGGTCCGCGGCCAGGTCGTAGAGCTCCGGCTCGGGAGCTTCAATGTAATGCGAGCCGCCGCGGATGGCCGAGTGAAGCTCGCTCCAGCCCAGGTGGAGCCGCGGATAGAAGGTCTCGGCGAGGAAGGTGCGCTCGCCGGAAAGCGAGAACAGAGGATGCCCCTGGAGTCCCGCGGGCGCCGGCAGGCCGGCGAGCCCGAGGATGGTCGGGAACACGTCGATGAGCTGCGCCGGCTCCTTGACGGTCGAGCCGCCACGCTCGCCCTTCGGGAGCTTGATCATCAGCGGCACCTGGAGCGCCTCTCTATAGAGGAAGATGCCGTGCTCCTGCTCGCCGTGGTCGCGCAGTCCCTCGCCGTGGTCGGAGAGCAGGACGATCACCGCCTTGTCGTAGACCCCCATCGTCTTCAGCTCGGCCAGGAAGTCGCCGAGGATCGCATCGGCCGTGGCCACCTCGCCGTCGTAGGGGTCGGCGTAGCTCGCGAACGCCGGCTCCGGCGCGTAGGGGGTGTGCGGCTCGTAGAGGTGGAAGAAGAGGAAGAACGGCTGCGCGGAGACGGTCTTCAGCCAGTCGAGCGCCACCCGCGAGGTCTCGCGGCCGGAGCGCTGGCTGTTGCCGAGCGACTCCGTGGCCCGCACCTCGATGTTCGACTCGTAGCTGTCGAAGCCCTCGGCCATGCCGGTCTCGGCCCGCAGCACGAAGGTGGAGACCGCGGCGCCCGTTTTGTACCCAGCGTCGTGGAGCAGCTTCGGCAGGTAGGGGGTCTTCGCGGCCGAGAACACGTAGCCGCTGTTGTCCCGCACCCCGTGCTCGCCCGGCAACCGGCCGGAGAGGATGGTGGCATGGGACGGCAGGGTCAGCGGCACGTGGCTGTAGGCGCGCTCGAACAGGACCGCATCCTGGAGGAAGGCATCGAACGCCGGGGTCTTGACCTTGTCGTAGCCGTAGGCCGGCAGGTGGTCGGAGCGCAGGGTGTCCACCGAGATCAGGATGATCGGGGCGTTCTTGTAGGGGCCGGGCTCGCCGGCGGTGTTGCCGCCGCAGGAAAGGACCGCAAGGGCAGCAGGGACGGCAAGGACCAAAAGAAGACGGGAGACTCTCATCCGCCGATCTCCCGGAGGATGCCCTGGGCCTTCTGGATGTCGGCCGCGAAGCGCTGCGGCGGGGCGGTGTCCACGAACTGGCGCAGGGCCTTGCGCGCCTCGGCCCGCCGGCCCTGGCCGGCCGCGACCAGGCCCAGGTTGTAGAGCGCGTCATATTGCTTGGGGTCCAGATCCACGGCCTTCTGCCAGGCGCTGACCGCCGCGTCCGGACCCTCGGTCTGGTAGAGCGCCACGCCCAGGGTGTTCCAGGCGATGGGCAGCTTGTCGTTCAGCTCCAGGGC
>DATANP010000643.1:0-23500 GCA_036266195.1 Thermoanaerobaculia bacterium
ACGCGAAGAGTCCCTGGGAAGTCATCGTCGAGCCGGACAGCGAGGTCCGACTCCTGGTCGTCATCACTGCCTATCCTGTGACCTGATCCATGAACGAGCCCTATCTGGAGATCACTTTCCGCCATGGCCGTCCGCTCGCGGCCTATCTCTACCTTCCTCGGGAAGGCGGCGTGAGAAGCGCTCGGACCGAGCAGGCGGCTCCGGGTCTGCTGGTTGACTTCACTGCGGATGGCCGACCGATCGGATTGGAGATCACGGCTCCGGGCAAAGTTTCCGCAGCCACGATCAACCACGTCCTGGCCGGCCTCGGTCTGTCGCCCTTGCCGGATGCGGATCTGGCCCCCTTGAGAGCCGCTTAGAAGCAGCCTGTCAGGTCAGCCGGAGACCCGCTCCAGTCCCTGACGGACCTCGGCATTGGACGGGTCCAGCTCCAGCGACTTGCGGTAGGCCTCGGCGGCCTTCGGCTTGTCGCCCTTCTTCTCGTAGACCATGGCGAGCCGGAACCAGGCGCCGGCGAGCGGCGGGGCGTCGCCCTTGGGCGTGTAGGTGAGGTACTTCTTCAGGCACTCCTCGCCGCGATCGAGGCGCTGGCCCGAGAGCGCGGCCGTCTTTCCAACCTGGTAGAGCGCGTTCCAGTTTTCCGGGTCGTTCTTGAGCGCCTCCTCGAAGATCCCGAACGCGTCCTCCCAGCGCTGCTGCGCCTGGTAGAGGAAGCCGAGGGCGATGCGCGGTCGGTTGTCCTTCGGCACCTCCTGGATGGCCGCCTTGTACTCCTCCTCGGCCTTGGCATTGTCCTTCCGGGCGAAGTGGATGTTGGCCAGGATCATGTGGCCGGCCACGGGATCGATCTTGCGGACGGCTTCCGCCTCCCCCCGGGCCTTGTCCAGGCTGCCGCCCAGGAACTCGGGCGAGCGCAGATAGAACTCGGCCAGGTCCTCATGGGCGCGGAGGTTGCGTGGATCGAGGCGGACCGCCTTGTCCAGCTCGGCCTTGGCGTCGCGGGCGTAGCGCACCCGGGCCACCTCATTCGCCTGGCCGGCGGCCACGCCGTAGGCGCGCGCCAGCCAGCGGTGGAGGTCGGAGTTTTCGGGATCGAGGACGACCGCCTTCTCCAGCCAGCCGACCGCCTTGTCCGGCTGCTTGAGCGTGAGCGAGATCTGCCCGAGGTAGAAAGCAGCCGCCGCGGACTTCGGATTGCCGGCTGCGAACGTTTCGAAGAAGGCCCGGGCCTCCTCGAAGCGGCCCGATTCAAAGAGCTGGACGCCCTGGGTCAGCTCCGAAGGCGGGGTTTCCTTGGCAGCCGGGACGGCCTGGAAGAGCAGCAGGGCGAGAGCGAGGATCGGCGCGTTCATGCCACCATGGTACGCCTCTCCGCTAGTCCTCGTCCCCCTCCAGGCTCTGGACGATCTGCGTGACCTCGACTTCCGCCTTGCGGATCTTGCCGCGGCAGAGGTCGAGGAGCTGGGCGGCGCGGCGGAGCTCCTCGGCGAGGCGGTCGATGTCCACCTCCTCGCCTTCGATCCGCTCCAGGATCCCCTCCAGCTCTTCCATGGCGTCGCGGAAGCTCAGCGCCGGGGCAGCCGGTTCCGGAGCGCCGGGCTCGCCGTTGGTCTGATTCGAAAACAGGTCGCTCATGGCTCCTCCACTCGGCTCGTGAGGGTCCCTCCGGCCAGTCGGGTGGTGACGAGGTCGCCGGCGGCGACCTGGGCGGGGTCCCGCAGCAGGATGCCGTCGGGTCCGCGGGTGAGGCTGAAGCCACGCTCCAGCGTGCGTTCGGGCGAGAGCTGGGCGCAGAGCCGCTCCATGCCCTGGATCGTGGCCCGGGTCTCGCGCAGCCGGCCTTTCGCGGTGCCCGCGATGCGCTCGCCAAGACGAATGCGGTCACGCTCTCCGCGCTCGATCCGCCTGGGAGTCACCTCGGCCAGCCGGACACGCAGCTCGGTTTGCCGGCGCTCGGCCTGTCTCAGGGCGGTGCGGCCGAGACGGGCCAGGGCGCGCGCGTGCTCCTCGATCCGCTCGCCGGCCGCGGCGAGACGCATCCGGGCCAGGCTCACCCCGCGCTCGGCGCGGCCCAGAGCCTCGCGGCCGGCGCGCAGGGGCTCCATGGCCTCGCGCAGGAGCCGGCGGCGCATGTCCTCCAGGATCTGCTCCTGGCTCGCCACCTGCTCGACCAGGAACTCCGCCACCTTGGTCGGGGTCTTGAATGAGCTGTGCGCCACCATGTCGGCGATCGAGCGGTCGATCTCGTGCCCGAGCCCGGCGAGCACCGGAAAGGGAGCCCTGGCGATGGCCTCCGCGATCGCCCGGCTGTCGAACACCGCCAGGTCGCTCCGCGATCCGCCGCCGCGGATCACGACCGCGAGCCCGATCGGCAGCCCTCTCAAGGACGCCAGCGCCGAGACGACCTCGCGCTCGGCCTCCTTGCCCTGGACGGAGGCATGGACGAAGATCACCCGGAAGCCGTAGCCACTCTCCTGGAGGCCGGAGAGGAAGTCGTGGTACGCGGCGCTGCCGTACGAGGTGATCAGCGCGATGTCGAGCGGCAGGTCCGGAATCTCCAGGGACCGGTTGAGGTCCATCAGGCCGGCCGCGGCCAGGGCGGCAAGGGTCTCCCGCCGGCGCTGCTCCAGCATGCCGAGGGTGAAGGCCGGGTCGACGTCCTTGATGCAGAGCTGGAGCCGGCCGCCCGGCGCGTAGAAGTCGAGGCTGCCCCGGACGCGGATCTGCATGCCCTCGGCGATCTGCTGTCCCGAGGCGCCAAGAAGGCGCCGGACACGCAGGAGGTCGTTCTTCCAGATGACCCCCTCCAGCTTGCCCACGATCTCGTCGCGGTCCCCCTTCTCGACCAGCTCGAAGTAGAGATGGCCGCGCTGGCTGGGGCGGACGCGCTGCGCCTCGCCCACGACCCAGACCGACGAGAACGCCTCGCCGAGGAAGTCGCGGACCTCTCCGCAGAGCCGGGAGACCGAGTACGTGGGTTCGAACAGGGGCAGGCTCAAGGGCAACTCAATGGTAGGACTTGAGCTCCTTGATCGAGTTGAGCGGCATGGACTCCGCCCACTCCACGGCCTTCTTGTCGCCGCCGGTCAGCTTGGACAGGAAGTCGACCGCCTCGTCGCGCTCGCGGAACAGGCGCCAGATGAAGGTATGCCCGGCGGGAGCGGTGAAGTAGGTGTAGCTCTTGGCGCCCTGGGACAGGTCGAAGCCGAGGTTGGTCTCGCCGTTGACCCCTACGCAGGCCACGCCGATGGCGCGGCAGGCGAGGGTCAGGGCCTTGACCGCGTCCTCGTAGTCGCCCAGCTCCTCGCGGGAGAGCGGCGAGTGATAGACCGCGATACGCGAGCCGTCCTCCTCCGCCAGGAGGTTGTACGGGATGTCGTTGCGGTCCATCGCGTCCTTGGTCTCGCTCGTGGTGACGAAGACGTCCTCGGTGCCGGTCACCTTGTAGGTGATGGCATAGACGTCCTTCTCGAGCTGCGCGAACGAATCGGCGAGGATGCTCTCGTCCTCGACCGTGAAGTAGAACAGTCGGTTCATCATGCGTCGGGCCATGCGGCTGGTTCCTCCAAGCCTTGTCACTCGCGGGCTGGATTGTGCGAGGGGATCGGTGCCGGGGCGCACCCCGGCCGGACATTGTAACAAACGGATCACTGACCCCGACTGGCTGCCAGATAGCTCTCGAATTGCTGACGCTCCTGGGGCGTCAGGTCCGCATCCTCCAGGAGATAGCTCTCGCCGGCTGGCGGGAGAGGGACCACGGCGCTGGAGAGCGCCTGGTTGAGACGGTCGCAGTCCAGATCCCCGATCAACGTAGGGACCCGGTTGCAGAAGCTCACGATCTGCGTCCCCACGCCGCTCTGGATTTTCACGCGGAGCTGCTTCGGGAGCTGCTCGGTCGTGACCACGTAGGCTCCGGGCTCCCTCGTCACCTTGACCCGGCCCTCCAGCGTCGCGGCCTGCGCCGGGACGATCACCCGGTCCTGCAGACGGGTCCCCGTGAAGCCGGCGACGTCCACGTCCGCCACCAGCCAGCCCTGACCCTGGAACTCCACCCTCAGCTCGGCCGTATGGCTCCCACCGGGGCTCGGCTCCAGACGCAGGAAGTGATTGCGCAGGGTCAGGTTGCTCTTCGGCGCGGAGAGCTGGATGGTCAGCGGCCCCTGCACGATCGGCGAGATCTCCGGCACCACCTCGGGATAGCTGCGGTTGAACCGCTCGAACCTGAACTGCCCGGGTGACGAGGGGAGTGCGGCTCCCACGAGGAGGACGGCGGGGATCAGGATGAGGAATCTCTTCATCAACAACGTAAACCCGGAGCGCGGCTAAAAGCTTCCAATGGTTATGGATAATAGCCGCGCATGGTGCGCGCCCGGCCCCGCTTCACCTTCACCTCGACCGGCCGGAAGCCTTCATCCTCGGGCCGGTCCGAGTTGTAGGCTAGGTAGTAGCGGCTGCGCAGCTCGTGCTCGATCTCGCCGTAGACGCCCGCCAGCTCGTCCGCCCTCTCGACGTAGAACACCCGGCCGCCGGTCGCCTCGGCCAGCTCCGACAGATGGTTGCGGACCTCCATGCTGATGGCCGGCACGTTCAGGCCGACCGTGTAGATCGCCACGCCGGACCGGCGCGCGTACTCCAGGGCCTTCTCCCAGGGCGTATTGCTCGACGTGTCCTCGCCGTCGGTCAGCAGGATCAGCGCCCGCTGGCCGCGGTAGCCCCGGAAGTAGTAGAGCGAGGTGATGAGGCCGTCGTGGATCGCGGTCCGGCCCATGGCGCTCAGACCCTCCAGCGACTGGCTCACGGCTTCCAGGTCGTCCGTCGGCGGCATGACGAGGTACGGCCGCGACGAGAAGCCTACCGCGAAGGCGCGATCGTGCGGCTGGAGCTTGCGCAGGAAGCCCTCGGCCGCTCTCTGGGCCTCCGACAGCGAGGAGGCCATCGAGACCGAGGTGTCGATCGCAAACCCGAGCGTCAACGGCAGGTTCTCGACCAGCTCGAAGCGGGCGATCTGCTGCGGCCGGCCCGCTTCCAGCACCTGGAAGTCGTCCGCGGTGAGACCCCGGATCAGGCTTCCGGTCGCGTCGGTGACCGTGGTGTACAGCTCCACCAGGTTCACCTCGACGTGCTCCAGGTTCTCCGGCGCGCGCAGGAAGCGGACCGCCTCGGTGCGATGGCCGTCGTCCAGCTCGGCGCTCACGGCCAGGTGGACGATCTCCTCGTCCGGCACGTCCACCTCCGCCTGCCAGGGCGGGCTGGTCAACGTCGCCACCAGGCGATCGTTGACCTTCATCTCGACCGACTCGACGCGGCGGTCCTCCGGCACCGTCACCTCGGCCCGGACCAGGGCCCGGGCACCGCGACGGGCGATCTTGGCGCCCTCTGCCGGCTCCGCGACGGTCACCCGGAAGGCCCCGCGCGTCTGATTGACCGTCACCTGGTCCGCGGCCACCAGCTCGCCGGCCGAGTCGTAGCACTCGACCCGCACCACCTGCTCGCGCGGGAAGGAGGACAGGCGGACCTCGGCCGAGTACGGCGGCCGGGTGCGGGAGAGCTGCGCCTCGCCGTCCACCAGGAAGACCACCTTGGCGATGCGGTCGCCCGAGACCATCGCGTCCGCGCGCCAGGTCCCCAGCATGACCTCGTCGATCGGCGGCATCAGGAGGACCGAGTCGCGACCGCCGATCCCAGGCGGCAAGATTTCTCCCCGCGCCGCGGCGAGCGCGGCTTTCGGAGCCAGCCGCACTTCGGGCTTCGACGGCACCCGGAACCCGCGCACCACCCGCGTCTCGGCCCCGCTCACCTCGTCCCGGATCGTCAGGCGCATCAGGAAGGACTCGTCCGGCCGGAGCGTCCTCTCCAGGAACAGGGCGATCGGACCCTGCTCCGGAACCGGCAGACGATAGCGGACGCGCAGCGCGTCAAAGGCGCTTCCCTCCCGTTCGATCACACCGTCGACCAGGAGCTTGATCTTCGTCTTGCCTTCGTCCGCTGCGAGCGCCACTCCGCCTTCGGCGCCTGGAGGCCGGAGGCCGATCAGGATGCGCGAGACCATGCGCTGCTCCCGGCGGTCGGGAAAGTCCATGTCCAGCGTTTCCACCGCGAGCCTCGGCGGCTCCGGCGGAACCACGGCCTCCGCGGCCTTCTTCGCCCAGGCCGCCAGATCCTTTGGACGCGCCAGCTCGCTCACCCGGTCCTCGGGCGCGGTCCAGTGGTAGTTCCTCTCCTTCGGCACATCGGCCTTCTCGGCCGGCCGGCTGCGCAGACCGTCGATGCCCGTCAGCTCGTCCACGTCGGCCGACTGCGGGCAGAACCGGCGGTCGATCCGCTTGCCGCCCATGCCGATCGCGGTCCAGTCGTAGATCCAGTTCGCCATGTCCGGCGTGTAGAGCGCGCGCTTGGAATCGATCGGCAGCCAGACGCGGAACGGCTCGTCCGCGGCCGCCCGGTAGAGAATGAAGGTGCGCTGGTTCGGAGGCAGGCCGTAGGTCCAGATCTCCAGCGGCCGGAACGTCGAGCCGCAGTCGATGACCCGCGCCTCGTCCGGCTTGCCGAGGAGGAACACGAGCTGCGCCCGGGCATCCCCGGGCGGGAGAGATTCGAAAGCGAGCCGGCGTCGGCGCGCGATCCCCTCCGCCAGCTCGTTGATCGGCGTGGCCGGGATCGGATCGACCAGGAACCGCTCCAGGAACGACTCCCGGCCGGTCTCGTCCAGGGACAGGAATTCGCGACGCTGCTCCGCGCTCAGGAGAAGGCCCGGACCATCCTGAAGAAAAGCCCGCTGCGGCTCGGGCCAGAGCACGGGGTCCGACGACTGCGCCGCCAAGGCTGCCGGGAGCAGCACCCCGGCGATCATCGCGATGGCCAGACCCCGGACCCTCACTGGTAATACCCCCGGGCCGTCCGGGCTTTCAGGTTGCCCTTTTTCACCTTCACCTCGACCTCCCGGAACGCGCCCGGCGTCCCACCCGTCTGGTTCGAGTTGTAGGCCACGAGATAGCGGCTGCGCAGCTCGCGCTCGATCTGCGCGTAGATGACCGGCAGCTCCTCGGCCTTGCTGGTGAAGAACGCCTTGCCGCCCGTGGTCTCGGCGATCTCCCCGAGCTTGCTCTTCAGGCCGAGCTCCATTCCCAGGTTGTAACCGATGGCGTAGATCGCCACGCCGCTGCGCCGGGCGTACTCCACGGCGTCCTTGTAGGCGATGTAGCTCGCGTTGTCGTCGCCGTCCGAAAGCAGCACCAGCGCGCGCTGCCCCTTGATCCCGCGGAAGTAATAGAGGCTGTGGACCAGCGCGTCGTGGAGCGCCGTGTCGCCCACGGCCTGGAGGTCCTCGAACGAGCGCACCACCGCCTCCACGTCGTCCGTCGGAGGCATGGCGAGCCGCGGCCGGGAGGCGAAGCTCACGGCGAAGCTGCGGTCGCGCGGGGTCATCACCTTGCGCAGGAAGTCCGAGGCCGCGTTCTGGGCCTGCACGAGCGAGGTGCGCATCGAGCCCGAGGTGTCGAGCAGGATGCCGACCGTGAGCGGCAGGTTCTCCACCAGCTCGAACTTCGTGATGTCCTGCTTCTTGCCCGATTCGAGCACCTCGAAGTCGTCCTGCGTGAGGTCGGGCACCAGATTGCCGCTCTTGTCGGTCACCGCCACGTAGAGCTCGACGAGGTTGACCTCCACCTCCTCGAAGTATTGCGGCGCGCGCACGAAGCGCACGGCCTCGGCCCGGCCGCCGTCGTCGAGCGTCGCCACCACCGTGACATAGGCCACGTCCTCGTTCGGAATCGGCACCTGGGCCTGCCACGGCGCCTGCTTCAGCGTAGCCACGGTCTGATCGTTGACCTTGAACTCCACCGCCTCGATCCGCCGGCCGTCCGGCACGGACACATCCGACTTGACCAGGATCTTGCCCGGTTGGACGCGGGTCCCCTTCGGCGGCTCCGTGATCCAGACGCCGAGCGCGCCGCGCGGCTGATTGACGATCACCTCGTCGGCGGCCACCAGCTTGTCCTCGGCGTCATAGCCCTCGGCCCGCACCACCTGCTCCGTGGGGAAGCGGGCGAGCCGGACCTCGGCGGAGAACGGCGCGCTCGTACGCGTGAGCTGCTTCACGCCGTCCACCAGATACACCACCTTCTTGATGCGCTCGCCCGTGACCAGCACGTCCGCGCGCCAGAGGCCCAGCACCACGTCCGACGGCGGCGGCAGGAGCAGCAGGCTGTCCTTGCCGCGGCCGACCTCGACCGGCACCAGCTCGCCGACCGCGGCCGGCGCCTGGCTCGCGAGATCGTCGCCGGTCGGGCTGATCGGTACCCGGAACGCCTTGGCGATCCGCGTCTCGGCGCCGCTCGTCTCGTCCTTGATGTGGAGCCGCATCAGGAACCATTCGTTCGGACGCAGCCGGCGGTCGAGCGCCAGCACCAGCGGTTCGCCGGCCGCGGGCGCCGGCAGCCGGTAGCGCAGGCGGAAGTCCTCGAACGGCCGCCCGCCGCTCTCCACCACGCCATCCACCGCGAGCTGGACCTCGGGCTTCTTGCCCGGGTTGTCCGGCGTCTCCACGGTCTTCACACCGTCCTGCTTGAGCGTCGCGTAGGCGCGGACCATCATGCGCTGGGAGTCCATCTCGGGGAAGCGGAAGTCGAGCGACGAGAGCGCGAGCGGCGGCGGCGCATCCGGCAGCTTCGTGGCCGCGGCCTCGCGCGCCCAGGCCGCGAGATCCGCGGGAGCCGCCAGGAAGGGGCTCGCATCCTTGGGCCGGTTCCAGCGGACGTTCTTCGTCCCGGGAAGCGAGCCGGTCATGCCCTCGACCCCCGTGGCGTCGTCCACCTCCGTGGCCTGGTCGCAGTTCTGGAGGTCGATGCGCTTGATGTAGTAGCGACCCTTCAGCTCCTCCCACTGCTCCATCCAGTACTGCATCATGTCGGTGTAGAGCGGCCGTTTGCCGTCGGTCGGCAGCCACAGCTTCCACGGCTCGGTCGGGGAGGGCTTGAACACCACGAGCCGCCTCATCACCGGCTTGCCCCGCGGGTCGGTGCCCTGCTGGTAGCTCCAGATCTCGAGCGGCTGGTAGACCCAGCCGCAGTCGATCACCTTGCGCTCCGTGGGCGGGCCGTTGAGGAACAGGATCTGGCCGCGCACGTCGAGCGGCGCGGAAAACTCGTTGGTCATGAGCCGCTGGCGGCGCTCGATGCCCACCTGGAGCTCGTTCTCCGGCGTTCCGGGGACCGGATCGCGGCCGAGGAACTCCTGGATGAACCGCTCGCGCGCCTCCGGCGTCATCGCCAGCATCTCGTCGCGCTGCTGGCGGGTGAGGAGGAGCCCGGGACCGTCCTGGAAGAACGCCCGCTGCGGCTCGGGCCAGGTGAGCACGGCGGCAGCCGGATCGGCCTGTCGGTCCGCCTGCGCCTGGAGAATGCCGGGAGCGGCCAGTCCTCCGGCGAGGACACACAGCGTCAAAAACCTCTTGAGATATCTCACGGAATGCCCCTGCCTGCATGCCCGGTGCCATAGGAAAGGTTGGCACCGGCGTCCGGACAGACTACTATGGACCCCGTCACCATGCCGAAACGCAACGCACCGATCCGCACCTGGGAGAACGGCGACATCGTCCAGGGCTTCGCCCTCCTCACGAAGAAGGAGCAGCGCCAGGACCGCAACGGCAAAAGCTTCCTGGACATGGAGATCGCCGACGCCAGCGGCTCCATCGTGGCCAAGGTCTGGGCCGACAGCCCGGCCCTCAACGGCCAATATGACCCCCACCGCTTCATCGCCTTCCGGGGCTCGGTGAAGAACTACCGCGACCAGCTCCAGCTCAGCATCGACGACTGCCGCGAGGCCACCGACGACGACCGGCGCTATGGATTCGACGAATCGCTCCTCATTCCGTCCACTCGCGAGGACATCGATGATCTCTGGATGCGACTCACCCGCATCCTCCAGGAGAAGGTCGAGCGGCCGGTCCTCCGGCGTCTCGCGGCCGAGACCCTGGAGATCCACGGCCGGGCCCTGCGCGAGCACCCGGCAGCCAAGGCCATGCACCACGCCTACCGCGGCGGCCTCCTGGAGCACGTCGTCTCCATGGCCGAGCTGGCGCTCCAGGTCTGCGAGCACTACCGCGATCTCGACCGCGACCTCATCGTGATCGGCGTGCTGTTCCACGACCTCGGCAAGCTGATCGAGCTCGGCGCCATGCCGGTCAACGACTACACCCTGGCGGGCCGGCTGGTGGGCCACGTGGTGATCGGCCGCGACCTCCTGCGCGACCGCTGCGCCGCGATCCCGGGCTTTCCCGAAGACCTGCAGCTCCTGCTGGAACACATGGTCCTGTCGCATCAGGGCAAGAAGGAGTTCGCGTCGCCGGTGGAGCCCATGACCCCCGAGGCGGTCGTCCTTCACTTCATCGACGACCTCGACTCCAAGCTGAACCAGCTTCGCGCCTCACGCGAGGCCAATCCCGGCATCGTCTACCACCGCGGCATGGGCCGCTACGTCTACCTGCCGCCGATCCAGGAGCGGGAGATGGTAGAAGAAGCGCCCGAGCCGGAGCCCCAGGAAGTGGCGGCCCTGGAGGTCCAGGCGCCGCTGTTCACCTCCGGCGACGGCGGACGCTAGGAAACACCGTAGCGCTCCGCGGCGCGCTCCCGGGCCTTGGCCGCCTCCACCTCGCGGTCGCGGGGCGGAGCGTTTGTCACCAGGGAGTCGAGCAGCTCTCTGGCCGCCTCGGTCACTTGGTCCACCGCCCGGTTGAACGCCGGCTCGTTCGCCTTGGACGGCTTCGTGAAGCCGCTCAGCTTCCGCACGAACTGGAGGGCGGAAGCGCGGATCTCGTCGTCGGTCGCTGGCGGCTCGAAGTTATGCAGGGTTTTGATGTTGCGGCACATGAAGCATCTCTCGTGTCGAAGTTGCGGACGACGCGCTCTGGGGCAGAGACGCGGCCCATTGGAAGAATTCTATCATCTCCCGGTCCCTGCTCCCCAGACCCGCGGGGTTGTATCGAATGCCCCGCAAGGTGCGCGCTTCGTCCGCCACGAAATGATAGGTGAGCCATCCGCGGACCCGAAGGCTCAACGACCGCCAGAGAGGATTGCGGTTGCGGCGCATGAAAACAATTCCTTCGCACAGCGTCTGCCCGTTGTCGATGGGTTGCGTGGCGATCAGGAAGTGACTTTGGGCGCGCGGAAATACCGCGGTCATCAGCATGTACGGACCGCCCCAACTGGTGATCGAAACCTCCACCGTGCTCCCGATCCACCGGCGCAGGAGCCGGTCGGTCCAGCCATCGCCGACGATGCTCGCCCGATACCGGTTGCGTCTCGCGAACAGGTCCGGGCAGTCCACCTCACAGGGTGCCAGCAGCTCGCGGCCATGTACGCAGAGAAAGTGCTGCATGTCAAAACCGTTCGCCGAGTTCATGTACCACGTGCAGTCGGACACATAGCGGAACGGTTGGCCCGCGACGAACTGGTCCGGATCTTCGCCGAAGAAGAACGGCAGCGGGAACAACGGCTCAGGCCCGTTGAAGAAGAACAGATATCCGTGGCGCTCCTCGATCGGATAGGCTTGCAGAGGAGCTGCCGACTCGGAGCCCTCCACGCAGACGCCGTCGCATCCGAAGCGCCAATGATGAAAGGGGCATTGGATCGTCTCCCCTTTCACAGCCCCATAGCCGAGATCCGCGCCCAGGTGTGCGCAGTGGGCATCCATGACAGCAAAGCGTCCGCGCTCCGTGCGGAACGCCACCAACTGCCGCCCGAGAATGCGCTTGGAGACAGGCCCGTGGCGCAACTCCTCCCCTGGACAGAACAGATACCAGGAGGCGGGGTACGCAGGAAACCGCTCTTCCGCGGGCGGCACAAGAGAATCCATTCGAAGTGCCTTCTCTCCGATCACTCGGGCAGCTCTCGTCCCGGCGGCTTGATGATCACGATTCGATCGACCTTGGCGATTGCGGCCCGAAACAGTCCCATGTGTCCATGATCGCTTGCCACGATCTCACCTTCCAGCCAGGCATAATGCCCGTTCCACGCCGCGATCTCCCTGTAAGATGCCGAGAGCTTCTTGGAGAGCCGGACATAAAGACAATTCTTCGTAGCCAGGTACTGGAGGGATCCGCGGTCCAGGCAGAGCTGGTCCCCTTCGAGCTCGAGGTTGATCACACCCTGGACACTCAGCCGTTTGCCATCGAAATCTTCCGGACGCGCAAGGATCGCGACGAGACTCTCGGCCGGAGGCACTTGGATGTTCGACGCCTCCTCGTTCACCTGCGGAGGGAATTGGACGAACTCCAGCATGGGCGGCTTCTCGCCTCGACATCCGCTCACGGCGAGCGTCAGCGCCAGGAGAAAGCCGGGACCCAGCCTGCGCGCCGAAATCATCCGCCTGCTTTCGCCGGTCGATCAGCGGGCTGGAGCTCCGGCTTCGAACTTCCCCTGCAGATAGGAGGTGGTCGTGGCGATCTCGTCCCGGACTCCGACCCCTACCGTGTAGCTCCCGCTTTCGAGAGTGATCCGCACCTCGTAGGTGTACTCCTTGGCTTTGCCCGCAACGAAATCGGCCTCCGGCACGGTCACCTTGACCACCTTGGTCTCGCGCACCGGCGTCACCTTGCCCTCGCCGCTCGCTACCACGAAGAGCCGCAGACGGCCCTCGCGCTTGTCGCCCTTCGGTTCCAGATAGAGCTTGCCGATCGGCACCTTGATCCGGACCGGCACCACGAAGGACGTCTTCTCCGGCCCGGCCGGCGTCTGCTGCCCGATCTCCAGCGCGGCTTCGAGCGGGTTGTCCTCGCCGCCGAACGCCATGGTCGCGGCGGTCCGGTCGGCCACGGCCTCGCTCACCGGCTTGTCCTGGTACCACTGCCGGTAGCGCACCTGCGCGCCCTTGCGCTTCACCCGGACCTCCACCTTGTGGTCCCGGTCGTCGGCCACGCGCTGCGGACGGTAGCCGATCGAGTAGTAGGTCGAGATGTCGGAGGCCATCAGGTGGAGCGCCTCGGCGGGCTGCGACACGTTGAACATGGCGCGGCCGCCGGTCTCCTCCGCCAGGAAGCGGAGCCCGTTCTGCCGGTTCTGGATGCGCGCCTCCTGCAGCCGCGTGCCCCGGACCCAGCGCGCGCCCATGACCTCGATCGGATAGATCGCCACGCGGTTGCGGCTGGCCTTGGACGTCACCCGGCGGAACAGCTCCGAGGCGTCGTAGGCGGCGGCGTTCATGCCCGAGATGCGCTGCCCGGACCGGAAACCCGAATAAGCCTCGGCCCAGATGAACAGATCCTCGCCCGGCACCGACGGCAGGCCGTCGCTCGCGTAGAGGATGGCCTTGCGCCCGGGGATGCCCGCCAGCCAGCCCACCACCGTCTCCAGCGCGTTCAAGGATGCGGCCACATACGAGGTCTCGACTTCCGCGTACTCCCGGATGCGCGCCTCGGCCGTCGCCCCCCAGCCGCCGATCTCCAGGGCGTCGGCCACCACCTGGATCTGATGATCCCGCGAGGACTCCCGCGACGCCAGGTTGCCCGCGAGCTTGCCGACCACGTCGAGCTCCGACAGGACCTCGGGCACGCTCGTGGTGAACGGCTTGCGCACCTCCAGGGAACGTCCGTAGCGGACGACCATCACCCGATCGCCCGGGGACAGGGACTTGCCCAGGAAGTCCCGCACGCCGTCGAGGATCGCGCTGCGGTTCTGCGGCTCCATGTTGTAGTCGTCCACGAACACCACCAGGTTCAACCGCTGGTCGATGGGCCGCGCCGCGGTATTGGAGGCTGGGGAATCGGCTGGCGAGCCGGCCGGCTGCCCGTTCTCGGCGTAGAAATTGGTCACCTCGACCGGCTTGCCGTCCTCCAGGACCTCGAAATCCTCCTTCCTGAGGTCCGGGATCGGCTTGCCGCTCTTGTCAGCGACGATGACCTCCAGGTTCACGAGGCTGACCTCGATCTGGTCCGAGAAGGACTCCTCGACCGGCGGCGCCTCCTGGGCACCGGCGATCCGCGCGGCCAGCAGGAACAGGCCGAGGGCGATGTGGGACAGATTCCGGATGAGGCGCATGACAACCTCCTGGACAGTCTTCGCCCAGTGTACCGCAGCCTCCGATGGCCTGCTTCTTGCTCTCTGAATCCGCGCTGTCGCGAGTTGCGCCTTCGCTTGAATTGCCGCACAATGCCGAGAGTTTGCCGCAACGCGGCCAGAAAGGGGGGCAGGCGATGACGAACCATCTCCAAGTGCAAGCGGACAAGCTGGCGGAGCTCTGGAAGAACGATCGCTGGAAGGGTATTCAACGCCCGTACAGCGCCCTCGACGTCGTGAAGCTCCGCGGGAGCATCCAGATCGAGCACACGCTGGCGCAGCTCGGAGCCGAGCGTCTCTGGGACCTCGTCCATACCGAGGATTACGTGCCGGCCCTCGGAGCCTTGACCGGCAACCAGGCCGTGCAGATGGTACAGGCCGGCCTCAAGGCCATCTACATGAGCGGCTGGCAGGTGGCCGGCGACAACAACAACTCCGGCGAGACCTATCCCGATCAGAGCCTCTACCCGGCGGACAGCGTACCGACGCTGGTGCGGCGCCTGAACAAGGCGCTCCAGCGGGCGGACCAGATCCAGCACGCCGACGGCCACGACGGGCCCTACTGGTTCGCGCCGATCGTGGCGGACGCCGAGGCGGGCTTCGGCGGCAACCTCAACGTGTTCGAGCTGATGAAGATGATGATCGAAGCCGGCGCGTCCGGAGTCCACTTCGAGGACCAGCTCTCCTCCGCCAAGAAGTGCGGCCACATGGGCGGCAAGGTCCTGGTGCCGGTCGGCGAGTTCGAGCAGAAGCTGATCGCGGCCCGGCTCGCGGCGGACGTCTGCGGCGTACCCACCATCCTGGTCGCCCGCACCGACGCCAACAGCGCCAAGCTGCTGACGAGCGACGTGGACGAGCGCGACCGCGAATTCATCGTGCCGGAGCGCACGGTCGAGGGCTTCTGGCGCTACCGAGGCGGCCTCGACTCCGCGATCATGCGCGGCCTGGCCTACGCCCCGTTCGCCGACATGATCTGGTGCGAGACCGCGCACCCGGACATCGAGGAGGCGCGGCGGTTCGCGGAGGCGATCCACGCGCAGTACCCGGGCAAGCTCCTGGCCTACAACTGCTCGCCGTCGTTCAACTGGAAGCAGAGCCTGGACGCCGAGACCATCGGGCGGTTCCAGCGCGAGCTCGCGGCCATGGGCTACAAGTTCCAGTTCGTGACCCTGGCGGGCTTCCACGCCAACAACCTGGCCGTGTTCGAGCTGGCGCACGCCTACAAGGAGAGCGGCATGACCGCCTACTCGCGGCTCCAGGAGCGCGAGTTCGAAAACGAGCGCCTCGCCGGCTACAAGGCCGTCAAGCACCAGCGCTTCGTGGGCGCCGCCTACTTCGACCAGGTGGCCCAGGTGATCTCCTCCGGCCACGCGTCGACCGCGGCGCTGGAGGGCTCTACGGAAGAGGAGCAGTTCGCAGCCGCCCAGGCGAGTTGAGCGGAGGGGGGATCCATGGCTACCGTCGCTTCGGACATTCAAGTAACAGGTCCCGTTCACGGACGCCAGGAGACGATCCTGACCCAGAAGGCGCTGGGATTCCTTTATGAGCTCCAGCGCCGCTTCGGGCCTGCCCGCGACGAGTTGCTGGCGCGGCGCGTCCGGAGGACGGCCGACTTCGTGGCTGGCGCGCGCCCCGAGTTTCTCGACTCGACTCTGGACGTCCGCGAGGCCTCGTGGCAGGTGGCCCCGGCGCCGCCGGACCTCCTCGACCGCCGCGTCGAAATCACCGGCCCGGTCGAGCGCAAGATGATGATCAACGCGCTCAACTCGGGCGCCAGCGTCTTCATGGCCGACTTCGAGGATGCGCTCTCGCCGACCTGGGAGAACGTCCTCGACGGCCAGGTGAACCTGATCGACACGGTCCGCCGACAGATCGGTTTTACCAGTCCTGAAGGCAAGGAATACCGGCTCAACGACAAGACCGCCACCCTCCTCGTCCGCCCGCGCGGCTGGCACCTGGAGGAGCGGCACGTCCTGGTCGACGGACAGCCCATGTCCGCGAGCCTGTTCGACTTCGGGCTTTATTTCTTCCACAACGCGCAGGAGCTGATCGATCGCGGCAGCGGTCCGTATTTCTATCTGCCGAAGCTCGAAAGCCACCTGGAAGCGCAGCTCTGGAACCGCGTTTTCGAGCACGCGCAGTACGTGCTGGGGATTCCGCACGGCACGATCCGCGCCACGGTGCTGATCGAAACCATTGTGGCCGCGTTCGAGATGGAGGAGATCCTCTACGAGCTGCGCGACCACGCGGCGGGCCTGAACGCGGGCCGCTGGGACTACATCTTCAGCGCCATCCGCAAGTTCCCGACGCTCGGCTGGCACTTCCCGGACCGCGGCCAGATCACGATGACCGTGCCCTTCATGCGGGCCTACACCGAGCTGCTGGTCGCCACCTGTCACCGTCGTGGCGCGCACGCCATCGGCGGTATGGCGGCCTTCATCCCGAGCCGCCGCGACGCGGAGGTCAACGAACGCGCGCTGTCCAAAGTGACCGAGGACAAGGAGCGCGAATCCCGCGACGGCTTCGACGGCACCTGGGTCGCGCATCCCGACCTCGTCCCCGTGGCGAAAGAAGTCTTCGACCGCCACCTCGGCGACCGTCCGCACCAGAAGGAGCGCCTGCGCTCGGAGGTGGACGTGTCGGCGGATGAGCTGCTCGATTTTCGGATCGAGGGCGGCCAGGTGACCGAGAACGGCGTACGGCAGAACATCAATATCGCCCTCCGCTACTTGGACGCCTGGCTCCAGGGCACCGGCGCCGCCGCCATCGACAACCTCATGGAAGACACGGCCACGGCGGAGATCTCAAGGGCCCAGCTCTGGCAGTGGGTCTGGAATGAGGTGCCGCTCGGCGATGGCCGAAGAGTGACGCCGGCGCTTTACCGGCAGATCCGGGATGAGGAGCTGTCGAAGTTGGGAACCGAGGGCCGGCTGAAGGACGCCGCGGCCATTCTGGACGAGCTGGTCCTCAGCCGCGACTTCCTGCCGTTCCTGACGTTGATCGCGTATCCGCGGCTGGACTAAAACGAAGGAGCGGAATCGGCAAGGCGCCCGGATCCGGATGCCTCAATTTGGCTCATCGAGGATTGCGGCAAGTGAGTCAGCAACGACCGCCTTGTCGTGCCAACGCCTGAGCCGCTCCGGTTCCTTCTGGGCCAGAATACGCTCACGAACGGCATCCGGCACAGCAATGCCGCGAGCCCGAAGCACGGCCAGCAGGCTACGTGCGGCCTCCTTGGCCTCTCCCTCGGCGACATACTTCTTCGCAAAGTCGCTCTGATATTCGTAGCCCTTCATCTTTTCCTCCAGCGCGAGGCGAGCCGCCTCATTGAGAGAATTATATACGAGGTCATAGTAAAACTTGTCCCGACCGCCGCCGAGTTCCCGGATCGCGGGAAGTACCGCGGCAGCGATGGTCGCTCCTTGTCCGCTCTCACCGTGGCTCATCGCGGAGAGGACGCCAAGCTCGGGTCGACGTACCGCCTCTTCAGCATCCGTCACGACCGGTACATGGGTGCGACGAAGCACGGGCGGGTACAGGACAAAGCCTGGGACGCCGATCTCGATCGGTTCCGCGCACCACCCGGCAACCGCCGGATCGGGTGCAAACACAAGCAGATCGGCCGGGCAGGCGTGAACGGCCCGAGAAACCGTCACGTAGGCCGGCCAACTCAGGCGTTTCCTGGAATCGGCCGCGAGTTGGACCTCGACGATGATCACCCGCACCGGAGCATCGCCATCCAGAAGGAGGACGACGATGTCAGCGCGGTACTCGGCAGGCTGGATCTCGGTCAGGTCGGTCGAGGCAAGGCGTGCTTCGGTGTAGGCCGGAAGCGAGACCTCAAGTACCTCCGCCAGGATCTCGGCGGCCAGTGACGGCCGGTTCTTGAACAGGTCGACGAGAATTTCGTGCGCGATCGAGGGCATCGCCGTTATGCTCTCATGTGCCGCACGATGGAGTCAACCGGCGCGAAGTTCCCACTTCCTATGAAGGCAGAACCCGTAAGTCGGCTCCATGCCCTTTCCGGCCCCACAGCCGCAGATTACCTGAGCGGAGACGTCTCCGACCGCCAGGTCCATGCATACCACACGATAAACAGCGTGCAGGCGATCTCGACGCTCGAGAGGATCCAATACACCACCGGCGCCCTCGGGCTGAGCGTCACGGCCACGAAGGCTGTGCCGACGATGCCGGCGATAATGTTGCACCACCGATTGACCGGATGGTTCAAAACGCGCGAGAGGAATGCCATGGCCAGCAGGAGCTCCATCACAAGCGTAGCGGCCACAGCGGCCGATGCTGACATCCGCCCCACCATGGATTGGTACGCGCCGGGACGAAAGATGAGGATGACGATATCCGCGTAGAGATAGTTGAACACGACGAACACCCATAACATCGACAGGACACTCCGTCTCTCGGTCGACGCAAAGATTCTGTCTCGCATTGGTTCCTCCCGCTGACCTTAGAACCAGTACGCTCAGCCAGCGCCGTTGTTTCCTGATTTGCTGAAGAGACTCACAGCAGCAGCGCGTACCCGATCTTCAAAAACACCGTGCGGTCGGTCTGGGTGAGGTCTATCCGGTCGAACCCGGTATGGTTGTCGGAGTAGCCCAGGAGGAACACGGTCTGGGCATTGAGACGATAGGAAAAGAGGATCTGTGTGAGGAGATCCTCCGTTTTTCGTTTCACGGACGCGGGATCTCTGTAGAGATCCGGATTGCGTTCCAGCCATTCATATTGGAGGATCGCCCGCAGGAAGCTCCGGCTGTTGAAGTGATAGAACATCCGCGTCTGCGCCAGATCGACCGTGAACAGCCGGCCGCGATGAACATCGAAATCCTGATGGATCCAGTCGAGCTTTCCCTGCCAGCGGCGACCCAGCCGCAGGTCCAGTCCCGGCGCCAGGCTGACGAATGTCCCTTTCTGATTGTTGGCGATGTCGATATCCTCGCCCCAGCGCACCTGCATCGACAGAGTCGAGCCGCCGGTGGGCTGGAACGAGCCGAAGATGCTGTACCGGGTATTGTGATAGGTGATGCCCTGGAAGTGCTCCTGGTTCGGGGCCAGCGCCAGGGTCACCTCGCTCTGCCGGGGTCCCTGGAAGCCGGCGACCACATCCGAGCCCCACTCGTTGAACGCGCCGTCGTATTCCCGCGTGCCATCGACGGCGAGATCGAAAAAGAGAACCGAGAACCAGCCTCCCGGTTTCCCCCAGAGGCGCCGCTCGATGTCCGCAGAGCCGGTGCGGACTCCGACACGATCGACGAAGCCGCTGTCCGCCCGGAACTCGGGAGCGAGCTCCTGGTAACGGACATTCCACGTATAGTCATGGTCACCGTGATGGTAGGCCGCGGAGAGGGCATGGCCGTCGAAGCTCCCCACGGGCTCTCCCGCGTCTCGCGCGAAGCCTTCCGAATACCGGGTGGTTGAGCCGGCGACCTGATAGCGCACCACGTCGCTGCCGGTAAAGCGATAGATGCCGTCGACTCCGGCCACGTGGTTGCGGTAGTCCTCGCCTTCCCGGCCTGTCCACAGTACTCCGAGGGTGGACCCCTTCGTGAGGTCCCGGCGGTAGCGCAGGACGCCGCTCGTGACGTCCTGATCGATCGAGGCGAGGCCCGATTCCTGGCTCCCGGGAAGAATCAGATTGTTGATCCGGTCCCGGGCGAAAAAGGCGCCGAAGGCGTGGGCTTCCTGCTTGCCGGTGATCTTGAGCCCGGCGACCGGATCGGCGACGGTGCGGGTGAAGACGAGAGGGAATTGCGTCTCGAAAAAGTCCGCTCCTTCGAGGAAGAACGGACGCTTTTCCGGAAAGAAAAGGGCAAAACGCGTATTGACCTCGAGTTGGGCGGCGTCGGCCTCGACCTGCGAGAAGTCGGGATTCACCGTGAGGTTCAGGGCCACGTTCGGGGTCACCCCCCAGCGCGCCGAGAGCCCGGGATCGAGATCCTCGCCGGAGGACTCGAACCGGCCATCCGGAAATCCCTGCCTCTCTTCCGAAAAGTGGCCGGTCAAGGTCGGGGTGATCTCCAGGTTACGGCCGGTCTCCATCCGCTGGAACCCGGTGAGGTCCTGGAGCTGGCAGACCGTGCAGTTGCGATCCTGGTCGGTGACGATGGACCGCATGCGGTGGCGCAGCGACCGCGGCCAGTCGCGCGTCGCCATGAAGCCCCAGGTCTGGACCTCGCCGGTCGCCGGGAAGCGGAGCTGCCGGAACGGAAGTGCGACCTCGACCACATAGCCCTCCGCGGTGACCTGCCCCGCAGAGTCCCAGATGGCATCCCAGGAAAAGTCCTCGCTTCCCTCGATGTCGGAGTTGACCGCATCCATCTGCACGCCCAGGGGATTGATCCGGAACTGGAAAGCCCGGCGGCCATCATGAAAGGGATCGACCATGAATCCGACCGTGTCGTCATCGGTCGGGGTGTCGCGGTCAGCGAAGCGGGCGCGGATCCTGGCCGGTTCCGGATCGGCGGCCCGGAAGGCCACGTACAGGTTCTCGGCGTCATAGGTAAGAAGGGCCGTGGTCGCCACCGGCGCTGGGCCGTCGCCGGGGAACCATTCATGATCGACAGAGATGGCGGTGGCCTGCTGCCAGGCCTCCTCGTCCAGGATTCCGTCGATGTGGACGGGAGAACCGGCCCGTGAGATCTCCAGGCGCGCAGGCACCTCCGCCGCGTTCAGCGAGGAAAGATTGAAGGCGAGGAGGGCCGCGAGGACCCTCGCGGAAGCGCTCATGGTCATCTCTGCAGCCTCGCTCCCTTGTCACGCCGGCCGCGAAGAATTTCGTGGTAGCCCATCTCATCGACCTCGCGTTTGATGTTCTCGCTGGGCTGGCCGACTGAAGGACGCCGCCGCGATCCTGGACGAGCTGGTTCTCAGCCGCGACTTCCTGCCGTTCCTGACCCTGATTGCGAATCCGCGGCTGGACTGACGCGCCTCAATTCGGCTCGTCGAAGATTGCGGAAAGTGAGTCCGCAACGACCGCCTTATCGTGCCAGCGCCTTAGCCGCTCTGGCTGCTTCTGAGCCAGGATACGTTCACGGACGGCATCCGGCACGGCTATGCCACGGGCTCGAAGCACGGCCAGAAGGCTGCGTGCCGCCTCCTTAGCCTCTCCCTCAACTAGTCCTTCAGCGCGTCCTTCTGCAACGTATTTCTTCGCGAAATCGCTCTGGTATTCGTAGCCCTTCATGAGCTCCTCCAGCGCGAGGCGAGCCGCCTCATTGAGAGAATTATATACGAGGTCATGGTAAAACTTGTCCCGACCACCGGCAAGTTCCCGGATTGCGGGCAATACCGCAGCAGCTATCGTCGCTCCTTGTTCGCTCTCGCCGTGGCTCATCGCGGAGAGGACGCCGAGCTCGGGGCGGCGTGCCGCCTCTTCGACATCGGTCACGACCGGTACATTGGTGCGACGAAGCACGGGCGGACGCAGGATAAAGCCCGGGACGCCGATCTCGATCGGCTCCGCGCACCACCCCGCCACCGCCGGGTCGGGTGCGACGACGAGCAGACCCGCCGGACAAGCATGGATGGCGCGAGAGACCGTCACATAGGCGGGCCAGCTCAGGCGCTTCCTGAGGTCGGCCGCCAGTTGGACCTCGACGATGATCACCCGCACCGGAGTGTCGCCGTCCAGAAGAAGGACGACGATGTCTGCACGGTATTCGGCCGGCTGGATTTCGGTCAGGTCGGTCGAGGCGAGGCGTGCTTCGGTATAGGCCGGAAGCGACACGCCGAGTACCTCCGCCAGGATCTCGGCGGCCAGCGACGGCCGGTTCTTGAACAGGTCGACGAGAACTTCATGCGCCATTGAGGGCATCGGTGTAATGCTCTCATGTGCCGAGAATCCCGTCAACCGGAGTGAAGTAGCCGCTTCAGGTCGGGACAAGGCCGTTGGGGTTGGGCATCAGGCGTGGCGCCAGCCGTTCCCTGTATGCCCTGGATACTGTTGGGACCAGTCCTGCCGGCTGCCCACCCTTAATCTCATCGCTCGCCTGGCTGCAAGTCCACTGCATCGAGCCGCCGAAACTGGAGAAACCCAATTCGATGAACTGTCGACTCCAAGGTTGTCTCGTTCCCTCGGTAGTACCGGAGAAATTCGGGAGTCATCATCAAATCCCGAAAGACAGGGCCCGATGGATGGTCCCCGTCATACAGTTGTCTAGTCTCGATGACCTCGTTACTACCCAAGTCGTACTTTCGAGCCACCCCTATATGTACGACATGCTGAAGGTAGTTATCGTCAACAACTGCGACTGGCCAATAAAGTTCACTTCCAAAGGCTATAGAAGGGCTTACCACCAAGCAGAACAACTCCATCGGCACCGCCGTACGGACATCCGGAAACCATTTTAATAATTGGTTCGGCTCGTTGCGAAGTGCCCTTCGCGCGACAACACATTGCCTGACTCCTTTAGCAATTTCCTTCGCTGCTTTCCAAGCTGCATGGTGCGAGTCCGGCTCCACAATATGCTTCGCTTGGACCACAACGACGACTCCATCCTTGAAGGCAAGAATGTCGATATCAGTTACAAGCCTCCCATTCTCCGTGACTTTGGCAGAATGACCCAGGACATCAAACCCTGCGTCAGCAAGTAAGCTCCGGATATACAGTTCATACGATTCGCCAACCACCGACGAAATGCGATTCATGGATGCCAGGATGCGGCGGGTTTCGGCAAACGGATTCAGCTGCAGACCCGTGACGAGTATAATACCGAGAGAAGCATCACCAAGATCAACGTATGGCGTCTTCTCAAGGTCTAGAGGCATGAACCGCCCGCGTTTGTCGAGCGGTGCCCAGGTAACCCACGGCATGATTTCGGCGACCCTCTGAGGACTGACCCCGCTACTAGACACCAGTATGTCCAATATCTCAGGCAAGGGCCATCGCTGGATGTGCTTCCCCTTAATGTCAAAGGAGGTCGGCATTGTATAGGAAATGATATAGCGAAGAAAATATGCATGCAGGAGACATTTGGCGGTTTCGCCCTCTTCGGAACTGCTGAATATAAGATCCCACAGCACAATATCCGAGGGAAGCATCCGCTTCGCCAGATCTTTCAAGATAGTTTCGACCATCTCTGTTGTGTCGAGTGCCGGGAATCGGGTACCCACGGCCTGGAGGAGGCGCTTAATTGGTGGCTCGAGCGCCCAACGCACGGGCTCCACAGGCTGGGGCGGGAAGCCAAACAATGCGTGCCGACGGTGCTTGACGAGATAGCGGCATTCGAGATGAGCGTCCTTCGGTTGGAGTTCCACAATGTAATCGCGATCGACACGCGCCACAACTTCGCGCCCCCATGCAATCCGTTGCCGAATCTCTGATAGTCTCTGCCAGACTGTAGCGATTCGGCGCAGACGGAGAACTGCCACGAGAACCTCTCTCTTGGAGGGAGGTGGCCCAGGTTGCTCTGGATGTGCAATCGACGCAATCTCTAGAA
>DATANP010000644.1:0-15978 GCA_036266195.1 Thermoanaerobaculia bacterium
GAACGGGCTGCGCATTGTGGCTCCGGATGCTCATGCCTCGCCGGCCGTGACCACGATCGCGCTGCCGCCCGAGGCCGCCTCCACCCGGGTCGGCCGCGAATTGGAAAGGCGGGGGTATGAGCTGAGCTACCTCAGCGGCTACCTGATCGAGCGGAACTGGATCCAGGTCTGCCTGATGGGTGAGCACACGTGCGAGGAGCTGGCGGGGTTGCCGCGAGTGATGGCGGAGGTGGCCAGGACATAAAGGACTGCAAGGCCTGTCCTTTGAGTCCTTGACGTCCCTTGGTCCTTTGAACCTGATATGCTCGGCACCGGAGGAAGACACCAGCCAACCACCAAGAGAGCGCAGTTCTCAACCAAGCCCGCCGCGAAGAAGTTGAAGCCTTGGCCGCTATGAAGGGCATGGATCTTGCCGACCCGGCAGTGATGGCCGGAGCGTGGCATGATTCTGGCCGACCGAGGCGCTCCTGCAAGAAAAATCCCGCCCAAGGCATGGCCACAGACCGGCTTTAGGCGCTCTTCCGCTTTACCTTTGGGGTTTCTTTTAAAAGGTGCTCCAGTTGGGGCCTTCCTTCGGACTTTCCTTTCCTGACCTCTGTTGCCGGCTCATCGTCGATACCAGCACCATCCGGAACTAGCCAAGGAAGTCGATGTACTGTCGCCGGGAGCTCGTCAGATACGCAAGCGAAATCGTCTTCGCCGTGAAGAAGAATGAGAACTCTCCAAGGCTCGGGTAGAAGCCAGCCGAGTTTTGCCAGCCCCCGAGCTACGTACGTGCGAGTCAACTCGTCCATGTTTTGGAAGGGATCATCCAGAACCAGCAGAAAAAGAGGATTCTTCATTCGCACGGCACAAAGGAAGAACAGCGCCAAAGTCACGATGTTCAACTCGGCCATGTTCAACCGTGTGTCGGCCCTCGCGTTTTCGTCCCCCACCTCTAGGGCCAATCGGCCGCCGTCTCCATCCTCGACATATGAGATCTTGATCTCTTCATAGGCCCATCTTGCGGGAGTGAGATATACTACCAGTTCCCACAATGCCTCCTTCAGCTCACCTTCGATCCTCTGAAGCATCGCCGTTTTTGCCTGCTCGCTCGCATCTCGAAATCTTTCGGCTTGGCCTATCAGCGCTTGCATTACCCCAAATCGTTCTACAGTCGTGGACCTCAGCGAGTCTTCCGCCAAGAGTTCCTCGCAGAGTTCGGCCGCTCCCAAAAGCCAGCTCAAGATCGGTTTCTGCCAATTCTTGCTGCCTATTATCAGCGATCCTACGTTTCTATTCCTGTTGTCTCGAAGAGCTGTTGCGATTGCCTGCCCAAGTGGCTCATCCAGAGCCTTGCCTTCAGCCTGCGAATACCAGCCCGCAACTGTATCCAGGCTACTGATCTCGCCCGGAGTCAGTTGAGGTGTCTCGACCCTTTTAGAAGTACTAACAGCACTAGCCTTTGCCTTAACCGACTCCAGCTTGGAGGAAAAGTCATCTCTCTGCCGAGACCACCGCGCATGGTTTTCTCTCAGGGCTTCGATCTTTTTTGTTTCGGATGGCGGCTGGCCAAACAGACCATCCGCCATCGCTATGTTCAGCTCCTGGCTTATTTGGCCCGTCTCTTGGGCATCCCTCAGCACCACGGCCAGTTGTAATTGAGTCTCGGCTAGAGCACTTAACGCGGAGTACTCGAGCCATGAATTCAGAAGGTTGACGGGGTTATCCTCGCGTGTCTCGGTTCCCCCCGTAAAGCTCCAGCCTTTAAGCCGTTCGAGAGCTCTACTAGCTGTTCTTATCGTTGCCAGTTTCTCGTTCAGCGAGGATATAACTGGTCTCAGTTCGGCATCCAGATCACTCGCAATCTCATCCAGATTCATGTTCCCGCTTGCCTGGTTCTCCAGTCGGGAAATCACACGACTCAGACCCGGAGCGAATGGCGAAAGCCTGCGGAGGTTTTCCAGCGAAGTTGGAAGCCAGCGGGCCAGAACCTCCTGCCCCTCCGACGATGTCCAATCTTCCGGGAGGTCCAGTAACTCCACAGCCGCGTTCAGTCGCGCCTCAATCGTTCCATTGGATTCAATGGAGCCTCGAAGATCCGTTGGCAGCCGACTTAAAGCAGCTTCAACTGCTCGCCGTTCACTCCTTAGTGCCAGATAGATCCTCTCATCCTCAGGGAAAAAGGCACCCAGGAACGATTCCGTCCTTTCGCTGTCGCCGCCCCGACTCATGCGTTCCATGACGCTTTGATCGAAACGGAATGACAAGCTCCTGAGAGATACTCCCTTTCGAGTTCCCCCTGCAAGACCGTCAGGAACCACCTCGTAAGGCTCCGGGCCGCTCTCATAGGAAAGCACGACCCGGGCAGGAGCAGTCGAGCGGTTATGACGTATCGCCTTGTCATAGTTCGAGTCCTTCGCCCGAACAAGCCGCTCGATCGATCCGGTGACAACAAGCTCAAGCGCTTCGGACAGGCTGGTTTTGCCGCTACCGTTGAAGCCGTGGACGATATGAAATCGCGATCGGCCTCTGAGATCGATTTCCCGCCTCCCAGAGAGTCGAAAATTCTCCAGTGCCACACCCGCAAGACGTGCTGCGGGGAAGCTTTCTGTGTAAGCATACTTCGAGAACCAGTCACCCGTACGGCGCAGGAGCCAGGAAAATGCACGCTTGGGGTCGGCCAAACGAACTGCACTTCCATTCGGCACAACCCATAGAAGATTGATGCCTATAGACTGCAACGAAGTGTATTCCTCCACTGCATGCCGCAACGACTCACCAAATGCTTTCTTGGCACTTTCTTCCGCCGCAATCACAAGCTCAATTGTGCACGGCAGGGCACTCTTTTTGTCATTATAAGTGAGCAGCAGATGGCGCAAGAATGTACTCGCGTCGATCATTTTTTCAACCTGATCTGCGACATCAGTATCAGATGAATCAACGACATGAACACAGCCCAATACTCTCAGACTCTTGTCGTAGATCAAAGAATCGGGCGCAAAATCAAATTGCTCTGCAACCCTCAAACGAGGCCGTCGCAAGAAAACAGCGGCACCGGCGCTCAAGAGACGCTCAAGAGATGCGGATTCTTGTATACCAATCCCAACTAGATACTGGCTGATTTCATCTACAACGCGATCGATCTTCAGGTCGGACATTTGAGTGCCTTTCGCGCCTGTGCAACTGAGACGTCCGCAATTGCAAATCGCCAGATCTCCCTTGCGGAGGGTGTACACAACAAATCCTTCTTCTTTCGTGGCCACGGAAGGTCTTTCGGTGGCAGTTCCCAGACTATCTGCCGGCTAAATGCTCCACGAAGGCGCGCAGAACCTTCCCTAGGGCGACCAGGGCCGAGGACCTTCAGGCTCAACAATACAGGCGTCTGCCTCTGCTTCCAACAGAAACTCACACTTGGAGGAAAGTCACTAGCAATGCTCACTGTTGCTGAATCAGAGGCCCACTGCGCAGGCTCGCCAGATGCTACAGCCAAGAGCCGCCGCAGTGCCAGTTCTACGACAACCCCCCAGGCAACTCGATCCGGGTGATCAACCATTGGGCTATACCAAGGCCAACTGGCGGCAGACCGGAAATCATTCGCGGGTCGTTCACTGCGAAACATCACATCCGCCAACGCAATCTCCCGCAACAAGCCAGCGTGAAAACCTTCCGTCCATCCAACGACTCGTTCGAAGCTGGCACGGCAGGAATTGCGATTTGTCCACCGTTCTGCAACGCTTGCTTCACTCGCGCGCAATTCCTTGAATTTTTTCTGAATAATCTCAATCTCTGCTTTTGCGGGCGGATTCCCGAGCAACGCCGATGCAACGGTGCGGAGATCCGTATCCAGCGAATCTTGCTGCCGAGATCGAGTAACTCCGTGGTACAGCCAACGCATCAACTCGTCGAGCACGGGAAAGCGCCGTCCCCTATCCTTAGTTGGGTAGAACTGAATATAGTTGGGATGGTCGGTCAGATCGAGGCTCGCGGCGCCAACCGCCTCACCAGCAGAACGCAGTATCTCCAACCCGTAGAATTCCCGCTTACCCGCCAATCCCAGGAAGAAAGCGGGAGCGTCTTCCAAGCGACAATCTGCTCCTGACAACGCCCTCTTACGTCGCCGCTCTCCCATCTCCTCATAAACACTTCTAAAAGTGTCGTGAATAACAGGGTCCGCCCCACTGTAACCGCAGAACACAATCGTCCTAGTGCGCAACAGAGTTCGAAGCAGATCCCGAGACCAAGAATCTTCCCGCCAGTTCTGGATCTCACGGAAGGTGAATACGATTGAGGGCAAATAACCCGCCAAGTCTGGAGCCGACCTGGAATATTGCCTAAACACTTCCGCGCAGCCATGAATCTTTAGGATCAACGCAGTCGCATGGTCTTCACCTCGGCCGAAGAAATGAAGGGCATCGGCAATCCGCGAGAATTGTCTCAACCTTGAGGGCGGGAGGAAGAGTTTCTCTGGCGGCGGAATTCCTACATTCACAACTTGGGGGACCATACCTGCCTCTCTATAAGCACCTTCGGCAAGTAAATCATAGTTTGTGGTCAGCAGAGTAGAACTTACCCCCTCCCTCGCGAGTTGTGCAAGAACGCGGTGCCTTGGCCTAAGGCGTCCTCTGAAACTTTCGCGCACCTCCTCGATGTTAGGGGCGAGGGGCCTGCCAGCCATGACCTCAGGATTGTCAAATCCCATAGTATTCAGGAAGAGAACCTTTCCTCGCTCTCTAGGACTATTCAAATCTGCTAGCAGTTTGAAGTTGATTGGCCTAATTGGACGTCGCTCGCCAAATCTAATAAGCAGACGGTTTTCAAGCCAAGAGACCTTGTCGCCCAAGTCCGCACACTTGGAGAGATCGAGAAGTCCCAAGAGATCAGCGAATGCAGTGCAAATCCAATCGTTGAAGTTATAGTAATCACGCGCCAGAGCACCGACATTAGCCCAGGAAAAGAGACCACCAGAGCCATTTTGCTTGAGCCGGAAAGTGGCTCGGAGGGCATTGCGAAGCGCATCGCAGCGCTGACGGTGTTCTCCCGAAATAAGAAGCGATAACGCCTCGAAGCGCGCAAGCAAGCGCGCGATCAGCGCAGTGGCCGAGTTCCTCTCACTATCAATAGAAAAGCCAGAACCCACAAAAAATACAACTTCGCCTGCCAGGAGGCGCCTAACCAATCTCTCAATTTGTTGCTGAGGGAAACTCATTTGTAATCGACTTCTCTACCTGGGCAAGTTGTTCACCCCGCGAGGCACGCATCCATGAAAGCCATAGTGGATTCGGAGAAATCTCCACTTGTTGGGATTCGAGCCACTCCAATGCTGCGGCAAACAGGTTCTCCCTTCCTCGGTCGAAGGGGATTTTATCTATGCAGTTTCGGAGCCCTTCGACGGTAACGGAGAGGAGAAGGTCGGGAGGAGCAAAGTTACCAAGAACGAGTCTGAATGCTAGGAGGAGTGGATCTATACGTCTCCCCTGAAGTTCTCTCAGATCAGCTTCAATTTCACGCGTGAGCGGGGCCTGATCCCCGAGTTGTTCTAAGGCAATAGAGCCCGCACGACCCAAATAGGATCTGGCCTCGGCGTATTGCTGCTGGTGAGCCAAAAGCATGCCGAGATTTTTAAGGCTGGGGACCGTCGAAGGGTGCTCACTTCCCAAAGAAGCCTCAAAAACAGCGACCGCCCGGCGCATCAGTAGCTCTGCCTCCGCAAGACGGCCCTCAGCCTGAAGCAATAACGCCAAGTTATTGAGGCCGATAGCGACGTTGGGGTGATAGCTCCCGAAGGCAGCCTCATTCATCGCCAGAGCCCGGCGCAGCAATGGCTCTGCGTCCGAATTATGGTTCATAGCCTGGAGCGATTGAGCCAGATTGTTAAGGTCTCTGGCGACGTTGGGATGGGTGCTTCCAAAGACGGTCTCGTCGATGGCCAGCGCCCGACGTATCAGCGGTTCTGCCTCCGAAGGACGGCCCATAGCCTGGAGCGATTGAGCCAGGTTGTTGAGATCTCTGGCTACGTTGGGATGACTGCTTCCGAAGGCGGCCTCATCGATGGCCAGCGCTCGACGCATCAGCGGCTCCGCCTCGGCAAGACGGTTCATAGCCTGAAGCAAATGAGCCAAGTTATTGAGGCCAGTGGCGACTTGGGGGTGATTGTTTCGGAAAGCAGTTTCATCGATGGCCAACGCCCGGCGCATCAGCGGCTCCGCCTCGGCAAGACGGTTCATGGCCTGAAGCAGGTGAGCCAAGTTATTGAGGCCAGTAGCGACATCGGGATGGGCGCTTCCGTAAGCGGCCTCGGCGATTGCTAGAGCCCGGCGTATCAGCGGTTCCGCCTCAGCAAGGCGATTTGTATCATTGAGCAATAACGCTAGGTTGTTGAGGCGAACGGCGACGTTGGGGTGATTATTCCCGAATGAGACCTCGTCGATGGCCAAAGCCCGGCGCATCAGCGGTTCCGCCTCAGCGAAGCAGCCCCTGGCATGTAAGTAAATAGCCAGTTCGCTCATTAGGTGGCTGGTCGGGCTGGCAACTCCCGTTGCGTCCGCAAGAGAGACAATCTTGGCTACATGCGGTCTCAGGACACCCCATGCTGCCCATGTTCTGAAATCGTTTGGCGCTCCCGGTGCGTACCCATTTACGAGTTGCAACGCCTTCTCGACCCACTCTCTCCGCTGCGCTGGAGGAATCCAGTTCTGGACCATCTCTTGTACCAACCTGTGGACCGTACAAACCGATCCCTCCCGAGAAATAAAGGAGTAGCTCTCTAATTCAGCCAAAGCCTCCCGGGATATTGTAGCCTCCTGCCACTCGAACATCTCCTCCGGGATCGGCTCAGGAGCAAGAAACGACATTAGCCTAAGAAGAGTGGCGGCAGGGGGTAACAATCGATCAAAGCTGGCCTTCCATGTAGTCGCCACAGAAGCGGGGTAACCTATAGCCTCATCATGCCAGCCCAGCACCCGTGTCCGTTCTTGGTCCCAAATCCTCAAATACTCCGAGAAAGATAGGCGGTTGAAGACGATGTAAGCACCAGCCTGCTCCAGAGCGAGGGGTAGACCTTCGAGTTCTTTGGCGAGCCTCAAAGCATGAACTTCATCGTCCGCGGCCGATCGGCGCCTGCCTCTGGTCCTCTCGAGAAGGAAGGTAAACGCCTCCTCAGTGGAAACTGTATCCAGTTCCTGCCTGCTGATAGTCCTGGGCCAGTTTCTCAATCGAGAGGTGATAAGGACGTGACCGCGGGTCAGCCTCGGCAAGATTTCCAGGACGGCTCGCTCTGACTCCTGTGAATCGACGTTGTCCAGGATCAATAGCCAATTAGGGTTGGATTGTAGCCAGAGAAGGACGGCTTGGACTGTCTCGACCTGAGCCTGTCGTATCGGCAGGTCAAGAAGTATAGCTAATGAGGCGAGACCGTTGTCTAGGCTTTCGGGAGACTCTGCACCGACGAAGAATCCCCCTTTATATCGAGCCCCGAAACGCCAAGCGTATTCCACGGCTAGGCGCGTCTTGCCTATGCCGCCTAGACCGTAGAGAGTTCGAGCGCTCTGGCTAATGGCTCTCGCCTTGCTGTCACCCTGTAGAGCCGCAGCGAGATCACGCAACTCGTCGTCTCGGCCCTTGAAGAGGTCTCCAAGAGGTGCGTAGGGAAGGTTATGGAGTGGGGGCGGCCCAAGCGGCTCGAGATCGGCCCGATCCTTTCTAGGTCGAGGTTTTTCTCCAGTCATCCCCCAGACAAGGCGCTCAATGCCAGCGGCGGTAATGCCTTCCTTCCGGAAATCTAGCCAGGTGCGCTCTGCCAGGAAGATAGGAAAATCCGGTCTCTTCGGCGCACCGGGGAGGAGGACAGGAATCACGGGAAGCCCCCGCTTCACTGCCTGGGTAAGCAGGATTCTCTCTTCCTCTCGCTCCCAGGGTCCGAGACCGCTCTCTCCGACGAAAACCGCGACAGCCTTGCAGGTCTTGATCGCCTCTTCAGCAACCTGCCGAGTGCGACTTGGAGTCAGCCCGCCCTTGTCGAACCATGGCTTAAATCCTCGACGCCGGAGGGCCTGCGCGACCTCGCGCACTAGAGGCTTATCGGCCGAGTTATGGCTCAGGAAGAAGTCTGGGGCGTCTGCCATGAGAGTGTCAGGATTTTACCAGAAGAGGAAGTGCTAGCGGCCGCTTACACTCGCCATGGGTACCGACTCGGCCGTGATCGCGATTATCTCTACTTTGTCAGATTCCAGAACCTCTTGAATCGAGTGTGCTTGGCAGGCATAATGTAGCTCGATGGAAAGCGACTCTGGTAGCTGCTCTATGCCACCCCTGAAAGGTTCGTAGCCGGAAGGAGAAAAGCCATGCCTCATCGCCCCTGCAAGGACTGGGTGGGCGGTTCCTGGCCTTCGGCCAGGAATATACGCCGTTGTTTCGCCTTCGGACCCGAGATGCAAGTCCTCGTGCCCTCCAGTATCTGAGGGGGCTTGTCCAAGCCGCACGACGCAACATCCAACGTATGGCCGAGATCGTCCCGGATACCGATTCCCAGGCCCTGCATCACTTCCTGACCCATTCGCCTTGGGATTGGCGCGCCGTCATGGATCAGGTGGCTCGCGACGTCGATGCCCTGCTGGGAGGAGACTCGGACTCCTGCCTTCTGCTCGATGAAACTTGTTTCCCCAAGAAAGGCAAGAAGTCCGTGGGAGTGGCCCGACAGTGGATGGGCCGGCAGGGGAAAACGGATAACTGCCAGGTGGCAGTGTTTGCGGCTCTGGCTCGCGGCAACTGCGTCAGTTTGATCGACGCCGAACTGTATCTGCCGAAGGAGTGGGTCAAGGATCCTCGACGCTGTGCAGAGGCGGGCGTTCCCCTGGAGCGCCAAGTCTTGAAGACCAAACCGGCTCTGGCCTTGGAGCTTGTGCAGCGAGCGCGTCGCAACGGAGTGTGCTTTGCCTGGGTGGCGGCTGATGGCGGGTACGGTCAGAATCGGGCGCTTCTCAGGGCACTCGACGATGCGGGCGAGAGATTCGTGATCGACGTTCATCGTAACCAGAGAATCTTCCTCGAGGAGCCCGGCCTGCCGAGCTCGCAGACCTCCGCAGCCCCAGTCACTGTAGAGCAATGGGTTGCTCAGCAGCCTCCCGAGGCCTGGGAGGAGGTCTGGGTTCGTCACAGTAGCCAGGGGGAGCTGCGAGTCGAGGCCCTACGACGCCCGGTTTGGTTGTTGGAAGGCGAGGATACGCAGGCTCGCTGCTGGCAGCTGGTGATCACTCGGGAAAAAGGCGATCCTGAGGCGATCAAGTACAGCCTGAGCAACGCTGCCTTGAGCACCTCGCTGTCGAGACTCGCCTACATGCAGCGGCAGCGCTACTGGGTAAAGAGAGCCTTTCAAGAAGCCAAGAATGAAGCTGGCATGGATGAATACCAAGCCCGCAGCTGGCAGGCCTGGCACCACCACATGGCCCTCGTCATGATGGCCCTGCTGTTTCTTCTGCGGGAACGGCAGCTTCAAAGGGAGGCGCTTCCCCTGCTCAGCGCTGGCGATATCAAGGTCCTGGCTCGGGTTCTACCACGCCGCGACCAAGACCCCGAAAAAATCATCCGTCAGATCGAGCAACGCCATCGGCAACGACAAGCCGCCATCGACTCAGCCTACCGACGACAAAGGGCTACCGGTAATCTGACAAAGTAGAGTTATGCTGCCGCCGGAGGCGACGTCAACCCGGGTCGCCCAGGAGTTAGAACGACGGGGCTACGAGACGAGCTGCCTCATCGGATATTTAGTCGAGCGGAAGATCTACCTGATGGGCGAGCACGCCTACGAGGAACTAGCGGCTCTGCCGCGGGTGCTGCGGAGGTCGCAATGGGTAAAGGTCGTCAGCCGGCGACTTGAAATATCCCTTGGAACTGATACGCTTGACGCCGGAGGAAGAAACCTGCGAACAACAAAGAGAACTGCGTAGCCCTGAGCAAAGCCCGTCGCAATGAAGTGGAGGCGCTTGCCGATATGAGCGGCATGGACCTCGCAGATCCAAAGTGATGGCCGGAGCTTGACATCATAGCCTTACCTGCATGAGAGGCAAGGCAACCGGAAACCAGTTGAGTCGTCCGCAATCTTGAGGAAGAGGTAGTCCGCGAGCTCAAGTTCCGAGCGACCGGCCGGTCGCTCGGCCGAAGCCGAGCACCGGGAAACCCTGCTTCAGGCTCTGCTTACCGTGAAAGCGAAGCGTCCCTTCAAGAAACTGCTGCTCGCCATGCCTGCCGAAGGCGAAGATGACGACTTCGCGCGGATTCAGGCCTGCGGGTGACGGCGGAGGCCGCAAGGACCTGAAGGACTCCAAGGATATCAAGGACGTCCCTGGAGTCCTGGATGTCCCAGTGGTCCTTTAGAATGCCCGCGTCTAGAATGCCCGCGTCCGACCAACCCTCTGGTAGGAGGTGCGCGATGTGGACCGTTCTCCTGACGACTGTTCTCCTGGCTCAGGCCCCCGCAGCCCAGCCTGACCCTCACGCCGGCCATGCCGCGCCGGCTCCCGCGCCGCAGGCCGCTCCGACGCCCAGAGACCCAAACCTGCCGCCTTCCGAGCCGCAGGGTGAGGCCGCCGTGAAGGCCTCGCCTCGCCACGGCGAGTTCGTGGACATCAAGACCGCCGCCGGCACTCCCATCCGGACCTGGGTCGTCTATCCCGAACGCAAGGACAAGGCGGGCGTGGTGATCCTGATCTTCGACATCCATGGCCTGGGCTACTGGATCCGTGGCGTGGCCGACCAACTCGCCAAGGAGGGCTTCATCGCCGTGGTCCCCGACCTCATCTCCGGTATGGGCCCGAACGGCGGCGGCTCCGAAGCGGCGGCCAATGACGACGAGGTGGTCAAACTCGTGCGCGGCCTTGCGCCGGCCGAGGTGCAGGCTCGCCTGAACGCGATCCACGACTACGCCACGAAGATCCCGGCCGCGAACGGCAAGACCGCCACCCTGGGCTTCTGCTGGGGCGGCGGCGTGAGCTTCGCCTATGCGGCGGCGCAGCCGGACCTGGATGCCGCCGTGGTCTTCTACGGCACCTCGCCCGAGACCGCGGACCTCGCGAAGATCAAGGCGCCGGTCCTGGGTCTCTACGGCAGCGACGACGCCCGGGTGAACGTCACCGTCGGCCCGGCCGAGGCCGAGATGAAGAAGCTCGGGAAGACCTACGAGGTCCACACCTACGAAGGGGCCGGGCACGCCTTCCTGCGCTCGCAGGACGGCCGCGAGGGCGCAAACTTCCGAGCCACCCAGCAGGCGTGGCCGCGGGTGCTGGCGTTCCTGCGGGAGCACCTGAAGTAGGCGGCTACAGCCCGAAACAGCTCTTCTCCGCCTCGAAGGCCGCCTTCTCGGCAGCCTTCACGAGCGGATCGAGCTCCTCTTCCCAGGGTCCCGGCTTGTAGGCCAGGATCTCCCACCAGGCGGACCGGTCGCCGATCGTCCGGGTGGTGACCGTCCAGGTGGGGCGATACCACTTCGACGGAGGCGTGAGCGGGACGCGCGGCGCCTGGATTCCGGACGGCACCACCTGCCCCTCCTTCCCAGGATGGTACCGGGCCGCGAAGACGTTTACCCACTGGCCGTCCTGGAGGGCGTCGTGAAATGAGTCTAGCATCGCCGAAGCGAGTCGCCTCTTTCTCCTGAGTCAGCGGCTCATTGACCCCAGGGAAAGCCTCTTTCCCTCCAGTCGGCGGCTTGCTGACTCAAGGGAAAGCCTCTTTCCCTACGGTCGGCGATTTGCCGACTCGGGGGAAAGCCTCGTTCCCTACGGTCGGCGGCTTGCCGACTCGAGGGAAAGCCTCTTTCCCTACGGTCAGCGGCTTGCCGACTCGGGGGAAAGCCTCGTTCCCTACGGTCGGCGACTTGCCGACTCGGGGGAAAGCCTCGTTCCCTACGGTCAGCGGCTTGCCGACTCGGGGGAAAGCCTCGTTCCCTACGGTCGGCGGCTTGCCGACTCGGGGGAAAGCCTCTTTCCCTACGGTCGGCGACTCGCCGGATCGGGGGAAAGCCTCGTTCCCTCCAGTCGGCGACTCGCCGGATCGGGGGAAAGCCTCGTTCCCTGCGGTAGGCGGCTTGCCGGATCGGGGGAAAGCCTCGTTCCCTGCGGTAGGCGGCTTGCCTGAATCGACCTCTCCCGGAGTCACTCCCCCCGCCCCACCGTCCTCCTGGGAGGCCAGGGTTGCGACCCCTGGTATCCTCTCCGATCTATGCGTACGAAGCTCCTCTTCCTCTCGCTTCTTCTGGTTCCGTTCTCGATATGGGCCGAGGTGCTCCCCTGCATGCCCTGCGCGGGTGTGCGGTTCGAGCCGGTCCAGTCCGTTCCCATCTCCGATGCGGAGCCTCTCAATCCGGCTCCCGCCCCCGACGTCCAGGCGGCTCCGGCGCAGCCGGCGGTCCCCAACAACCCGGCCGATTTCGTGGCTCTGCTGAAGCAGGCCCAACTCGAAAAGGGCAGCCCTCTGTTCGTGGCCTGGGAGGTGCCCCTGGATGGCACCGCCAATCCGGGTGACACCGCCTCCCAGATCGTCGAGGCCGGCGGGACTCCCTGGATCTCTCTCGTGTTCCGGACGCCGGCTCCGGTGGCCCAGAACGCCGAGCGGCTTCAGACGGAGCTGCGGGCGGCGGTCGCCATCGCCTCCTCGTCCCCGGCCCAGGCGTGGTTCCAGATCGTCTGGCGGCCCGAGGGACAGGAGGGGCAGATGCCTCCGGCCGAGTATGCGTTCCTGATCAAGCGCGCGGCCGTGACTCTTACCGGTGCGCGCGCAGACGCCCGGGTCGCTTCCGACGCCCTGCCCGCCGATCCCAAGTTCCTGGAGACGTTCTACGGCGAGGAGGTCACGGCCTACGTGGACGCGGTCGCGCTCCGGTCGGCTGACGGGGCTGCTCTCGAAGCGGCGGCCACCGCGGTCCAGAACCTGGATCCGGGGCGGCCGGTGGTGCTCGATTCGGCTCCGCTTCCGGCCGCGGCCGGCGAGGTGCTCTCGGACTCCGCCCGCAACGCGGTGCGCGGCATCGGGCTCACGCTGTTCCGGGCCTCCGAGGTCGGCCCGGCCGTCCTCTCTCCCCTGGCCCTGCTTGCGCGGGAATTCACCGGCGACGTCTCCTATGGGGCCGGCGACAATCCGGCGGGCGCCAGCGAGGCGTGGACGTTCGTGCGCAGCGGCAAGAAGGAGGAAGACGTCGCGCTCCGCGTCATCGCTCTCGCTCCAGAGGGGACGAACGAGCTGACGCTCAAGTTCCCCGATCCCTACCTGCGGCGGCCGTCCCGGTTCCCGTACACGCGGGACAAGATCGGCGCCCCTCAAGGTGAAGTTCAGGGGCAGAACCTCGTGATCCGCCTGGACAACCCCGGCCGCGTGGCGGTGATCGGCCTCGAACGGGCCACGGCCGCCGAGCGCGAGGGGGTCGAGGAGAAGGTGAGCGTGGCCACCGAGCGCGAGATGCCGGTCGAGGAGATCCTCCGCCGGCTGCAGGCGTTCGAGGACGCGCAGGACCGCAAGCTCGACCACTATCAGGCGGTCAACACCACGCACCTGCGCTTCCAGCCCGCCGCCGGGTCGCAAACCTTTGAAGCTACGCTCCAGGGTCCGTTCTTCGTCGGCGACAAGACCGGCTCGGACTGGGCCTGGCAGACGCTCTACGTCAACGGCGTCAAGTGGCGCAGCAAGTCGATCCCCGAGATCCCGCTGGTGCAGCCCGAGAAGGCCGCGGCGCTGCCTCTCCAGATCCACTTCACGAAGCAGTACCGCTACCGCCTCCGCGGCACGGACAAGGTGGACGGCCGCGACGCCTGGGTGGTCGACTTCGCGCCGGCCGGCCCGGGCGAGCCCGGCAAGCTCTACCAGGGCACGGTGTGGGTGGACCGCCAGATCTACGCGCGCCTCAAGACCCGCGCCGTCCAGGTCGGCCTCGAAGGCGAGGTCATCTCGAACGAGGAGACGATGACCTACACCCCGATCGACGCCAACGGCCAGCCGGCCGCCTGGTCGGGCGAGAGCTTCGTGCTGCCGCTCAAGATCGTGGCGCAGCAGATCCTCTCGGTGGTCAACGCCACCACGGTGGTGGAGCGGGAAACCGAGCTGACCGAGGTCAAGGTCAACTCCGCCGACTTCGAGGAGAAGCGCAAGCAGGTGGCCGAGACCGACGTGACCATGGTCCGCGACACGGACAAGGGGCTGCGCTACCTGGTCAAGGAAGAGGGCTCGGAGGACCGCGTGGTCAAGGAGGGGTTCGACACGAACAAGCTCTTCCTGGCCGGCGGCGTGTTCTACGACGACGCGCTCGATTATCCCCTCCCCCTGGGAGGCGTCAATTACTTCGATTTCAACTTCCGCAACACGGGCAAGCAGGTGAACGTGTTCTTCGCCGGCGCCCTGCTGACCGCGAACGCGGCCGAGCCGCGGCTGTTCGGCAGCAAGTTCGACCTCGGCGCTCAGCTCTTCGCACTGGCGGTGCCCTTCGCCGACACGCTCTACCGCGACGGCGCGGAGGTCCCGGCCGAGGAGGTCAACCTGCGGACCGGCAGCTTCGGCCTGAAGCTCGGCCGGCCGCTGGGCAATTTCATCAAGGTCGGGCTCGATTACGATGTCTTGTTCCTCAACTACGGCGACACGGACAACACGGCCGACGGCTTCGTGCCGCCGAGCGACAACCAGACGCACTCGCTCGAGGGGACGTTCAGCTTCTCGCGCGGCGGCTACGGCTTCAGCACGCACTACGGGCTCAGCCGGCGGTCGCAGTGGGACCCCTGGGGCTTCCCGGACAACCCGGACTACAGCGCGGACAAGAAGGAGTTCACGCGCTGGGGCGCCCGCCTGAGCAAGAACTGGTACCTGCCGCACTTCCAGAAGGTCGGCGCCGAGGTGGACTACGTCTCGGGCTCGGACCTGGACCGCTTCAACAAGTATCAGTTCGGGTTCTTCGGCAGCACGCGGGTGCATGGCTACCAGTCGAACCGGGTGCGCGCCGAGGAGGCGCTGGCGGTCCATGGGACCTACGGCTTCGAGGTGGGCGAGCTGCTGCGCCTGGACGCGGTCGGCGACGTGGCCTGGGCCACGGACGAGGCGACCGGTCTCGACAACGAGCTGCTCGGAGGCGTGGGCCTGGCCGGGACGTTCATCGGCCCGTGGCAGACGGTGGTGAACCTGGACGTGGGCGTGCCCGTCGCCGGCCCGGACGACGGGTTCGTGTTCTACATCGTCTTCCTGAAGCTGTTCAAGTAGAAGAAGAGGGCGCGATTCATCGCGCCCCTCGACGCTCCTCGGCCCTCATCCCCCCCTGCGCAGCAGCAGCGGCAGCTCCTGCGTGAGGTCGTTGAACGGCCCGCTCCCGACCCCCTCGCCCGGGGTGATCTCCGTCATGAAGGCCATGCGCTTCAGGGCGGTCGTGGTGCAGGGCCGGCAGAGCAGGTAGCCCTGGAGGAGCGAGATGCCCGCAGCCTTGGCCACGGCCATGTCGCGCTCGTCCTCGATCCCTTCGGCTACGGCCCGGCCGCCGAGGCGGGTGGCGAGGTCCGCGATGGACTCCAGCACGGCCCGGCGGGACGGGTCGTCGTGGGCGCCTTCCACGAAGTGGCGGTCGATCTTGAGCAGGTCGGGCTGGCAGTCGACGATCATGCGGAAGTTGGACTGGCCGAGGCCGACGTCGTCGAGAGCGATGCGGACGCCCAGGTGGCGCAGCCGTTCGAGCGTGGCGAGGAAGTGCGGACCGCTCCACGGCGGCGCGTGCTCGACGATCTCGATGATCAGGCCGTCGAGCGCGATGCCGTATTCGTCGGACAGCTCGGAGAGCCAGTGCGGCAGCGCCTTCTCGCGCTCCAGGGTGACCGCGTGGACGTTCAGGCAGAGTCCCGGCACCTTGGGCAGGCCGCGGGCCTGGCGCAGGGCCGACGCGATGGCCAGCAGGTCCACCTGGACCTCGCCCTGCTTGCGGCGCACGTACTCGAAGAGCACGTCCGAGCGCTCGATGTTGGTGTGCTTCGGACCCCGGGTCAGGGC
>DATANP010000645.1:0-2018 GCA_036266195.1 Thermoanaerobaculia bacterium
CTCGACCGCACGAACCGGACCGGCGCACTGCCGGAGTGGGCCGGGAAGCTGCCTCTCACCCTGCTCTCCCTCCGGGACAACGCCTTCGATCCCGGCCCGCTGCCGGTTTTCCTGGCCTCCACGCGGATCGGCCACGTGGACCTGGGCGGCACGGAGCGGACCGGCGCCCTGGTGCCGCTGGTGGCCGGCAACGCCGCGCTGCGCGTGCTGCGGCTCGACCACAACCACTTGGCCGGCGGCATCCCGCCGGAGTGGGGCCGGTTCCCATCGCTGGAGATCCTCGGGCTGGCCGGCAACCGTCTCGCGGGAGTCGTCCCGCGGGAGCTGCTCCGCCTGGCCCGGCTCCTGGACGGCAACGGCCTCGACCTGCGCTGGAACGCCCTCTCCGCCGCGGACCAGGACGTCGCCGCCTGGCTCGACGCCAAGGCCGGCGACTGGCGGAGCACGCAGACGCTCGCGCCGCGCAACCTCGCCGCGCACCTGGCCGGGCCGGCCCGCGTGCAGCTCTCCTGGTCGCCGAGCCGCTACCAGTCCGGCGGCGGCTACGACGTCCTGCACTCGACCTCGCCGGACGGCCCGTTCACCCGGATCGCCTCCACAGACGGAAAGCTTTCGTCATCCGTAAACATAGAAGGATTGGAACCGCGGACGAGGCACTGGTTCCGGGTGCGGGCCGTGACCGACCCTCATCCGGACAATCCGAACCGGGTGACCAGCCTCCCCGGACCTGCCGTGGACGTGGTCACCCTGCCTGCGCCGCCTTGACAGGGAGCCGTCATGAAGAAGACCGCCTTCGCCCTCCTCCTGCTCGTGACTCCGCTGATGGCGAAGGCCGGCGTGAACCGCTGGACCCCGTTCGGCCGCGGCGACGACACGGTGCTCGACCTTCTCCTGACGCCGCAGGGCCTCTATTCCATCACCTCCGACGGCCGCCTGTTCCGCAGCGGCGACAGTGGAGTGACCTGGGAATACCTGGCCTCGGTCGGCGGGCTGATGGCCGCCGATCCACTGAACCCGCGGGTGATGACGGCCGTGACGCAGCCCGGCGACGTGTACCGGAGCGTGGACGCCGGCCGCTCCTGGGGCCACCTGCGCTGGCCAGTGGACCAGGAGACCTACACGCCCGGGATCGCCTCGATCAAGACCGCGGCCGGTACGATCTACGTCGGCGGCTTGTCTCTCTATGTCAGCCGCGACAACGGGGAGAGCTGGAGCAGCTCGAATCCGGTCGAAGGCGCCGTCTCGGCCATGGCCGTGGATCCTTCCAAGCCGCGGACCGTCTGGTTCGCATCCACCGCCGGGCTCTGGAAGACGGTCGACGCCGGCAAGACCTTCTCGCTCGTGCTGGGCGGCGAGGGCTTCACCGCCGTGGCGGTCTCCCCGTCGCGGCCCGCGACGCTCTACGCGGGCGGGAGCGGACGGAGCTGGTCGAGCCAGGACGGCGGCGCGACCTGGCGTCCGGGAGGCGACCCCGGCGTCGCCGACCTGACCGCGCTGGCCGTGGACCCCGCCATGCCTGCGAAGGTCTACGCGGCCGGCCTCGGAGGCGTCGCGGCTAGCCAGGACGGTGGCGCCACCTGGACGGTCCTGGGCTCGCGCCCGGCGGCCTTCTCCCTGATCGCGGCCCGGAAGGGTCTCCTGTTCGCCGGCACCGACGGGGATGGGCTCCAGTTGTCGCGCAACGGCGGCCGCTCGTGGTCGCGCCAGGACCAGGTCGGGATGGGATATCCGCAGGCCGCTTTCATCGGACGCGATCGCGGGGGTGCCCTCTACCTCTATCACTATTTCACCGCCGGTCCCGGGCTCCTGCGCAGCGCGGACGACGGCCGGACCTGGACGCCGGTCAACGACATCCCCGCCGACCAGATCGCCCTGTACGGCGTGGCTGTCGACCGGCGCCGCTCCGGCGTCCTCTGGGCGGTGGGTCCGGACGGGACCTTCCGCATCGGGAAGGACGGCGTGATGAGGCGGCTGCCGGTCTCCCCGCAGCTCGAGATGGACCACGTCGCCACCGTGGG
>DATANP010000646.1:0-26199 GCA_036266195.1 Thermoanaerobaculia bacterium
GTGGTCCCCAGGGGCGACGAGGAGATCCGGTTCCAGATTTCGGCGGATCACACTCCGGCGGACGTTGACCAGACTCTCAAGGCGCTGGAGAGCTTCCCCAGGGTGTAGCCAAGGGACTGCAGGGACTGCAAGGACTGCAAGGACTTTTGGTCCTTGGAGTCCCTGCAGTCCTTTATGTCCTTGCCTACGGGTTCAGGAACGGCTTCACCGTGTTGAAGTAGAACGCGAAAGCCCCGTCCACCGTGGCGTTGGCTTCGCCGGGGCCGCTGGCGCAGGCGTCGCTCGGGTTGGTGCCGCAGGTGCCGCTGAGCTGGCCGACCACCTGGGAGGAGGCGTTGAGGATCGGCGAGCCGCTGCTGCCGCCGTCGATCGCGCCGGTGATGTCGCGGCTGTAGATGCGCTCGCCGCGCGGCCAGCCGGAGCAGGTGCCGGCGCTCGTGTCCACGTTGTGCTGCGAGTACACCTGGGGTCCGAAGTTCGGGTTGCTGATCCGGTAGAGCTGCGCGTTGTTCGTGTTGGCGACCGGGGCGCTCGTCCAGCCGAGCTGCACCGAGCCGGCCGGCGGCCCCGAATTCAGGTGGAGCAGCGTGAAGTCGCCCTTGCGGTTGGTGGCCGAGACCGTGGAGCCGGTCGTCACATAGGGCCAGCCATTGTTCGCCGGGCAGGTGCCGTTGCAGGACGAGGTGGCATAGCGCCAGTAGAAGCTCACGTTCGAGGCGTTGTTGTTCTTGCTCACGCAGTGGTTGGCGGTCAGGAAGAAGTTGTCCTGCGTGGGGTTGGTGTCGGAGAGCAGGCCGCCGGTGCAGGTGTAGATGAACGCGCCGGAGATCCACTCCATCTTGGCGACCGCGAGCTTCGCCGGGTTGGCGGCGGCCACGTTCGAGCAGGTCGCGTCGACCAGGCAGTTGATGTTGCCGCAGGGCCAGTTGGCCGCGGCCGTCGCCCGCTTCATGCCGTCCTCCGCGGTCGGCAGGATCGGCTCGGTCAGGCTGCCGACGAAGTGCCGGGTGATCAGGCCGGCCTCCGGGATCCGGAGCGACGCGCTGGCGAGATCCGCCTCCCGGGCCAGCTTGACCTGGACGATCGCCTCGTTGCCGAAGATCGCCGTGGCCCAGAAGTCGCCGTCGAAGTTCGGGCCGCGGCCGACGTACGGGCCGTAGGCCTGGCCGTCGCGGCTGTAGATGTGGAGCTCGGCGCCGCGGGGCAGCGACAGGTCCTGGATGTGCAGCCGGATGGCGCCGGCATCCTCGGAGCGCACCACCGCGGCCCAGACGACACCGCCGTCCGCCGTCCGCCGGAGCGGCTGGTCGAAGTCGGCTCCGTTCAGGGCGACGGCCGGGAGCATGGCCTTGACGATGCCGACCCGGAGCGGCGACTGCGTCCGCGGGGCCCTGTCGACGGCGGCCACCTCGGCGGCGGTGAGCGGCACGCGGACGGCCCTCTCCGCGGCCTCGGCCGGCAGCTCGCGCACCAGGCGCAGGCTGAGCTCGGCCTGCCGCGCCAGGTGCTGCTCTGCCGTGAGGCCCTTGGTCACCACCCGCATCGGCGCCTCCGCGTAGCCGCCGGCCGCCTTTGCGGGTGCGACCCAACCCAGACCGACGATCGCCACGGCGAGGAACAGCAGGACCAATCTCCTCTTCGTCATCGGAACGCTCCTTTCGGGTTGTGGACATCCATTCAATATAGACAGTGCGCAATACACGGAAAACAGAGCCGTGTCCCGGGACTCGGGAGCGGGTGTAGACTGTCCTCGTGACCTCCCCATCCCCGAACGCCGCCGGCCGGGAACCGCTCTCCAGCATCGATTTCGCCTGGCTGAGGATGGACGATCCGACCAACCTGATGCACATCAACGGCGTCCTGGTTCTGGACAAGCCGATCGAGCTGGAGCGCCTGCGGGAGGTCATCGGGAAGCGGCTGCTGGCCATCCCCCGGTTCCGCAACCGGGCGGTGGTGCCGAAGAGTGGCAGGCCCTACTGGGAGCCGGACCCGGCGTTCGACATTGCCAACCACGTGCCCCGTATGGTCCTGCCCGACCCCGGCGGCGACGCCGAGCTGCGCGCGGCCGTCGAATCGGTCATCAGCACCCAGTTCGACTTCGACCATCCGCCGTGGAGCTTTTCCCTGATCGACAACTATCGCGGCGGATCGGTGATCCTCGGCCGGCTGCACCACTGCCTGGGCGACGGCGTGGCCCTGATGCTCGTGCTGCTCTCGCTGACCGACCGCACGCCCGACGCCGACCCCTCGGTGCGCAACCCGTTCCTCAGCCTGTATACGCCGCCGGACGGGGAGGGGAGCCTCGACCTCGCCACGATCCGCGAGCTGGCCGAGGAGATCATGCCGGACGGCATGCGCCTGCTCCTTCATCCGGCGGAGGCCTTCCGCTCCGTGAAGGGCTGGCTCAAGGGGCCGGTGGCCACGGGCAACCTGGGGCGGCTGGTGCTGCGCAAGGCGGATCCGCGCACCGTGTTCAAGGGGCCGCTCGGGGTGCCGAAGCGCGTGGCCTGGTCCGATTCGCTGCCGCTCGACGAGGTCAAGGCGATCGGGAAGGCGCTGGGCGGCACGGTCAACGACGTGCTCCTCTCGACCATGGCGGGAGGGCTGCGGCGCTACCTCCAGAGGCACGGCGAGCCGCCGCACGACCTCAACTTCCGGGCCGCCATGCCGGTGAACCTCCGCACCATGGAGCGGATGAACCAGCTCGGCAACCAGTTCGGGCTCATCTTCCTGTCGCTGCCGGTCGGCATCGCCGATCCGCTGAAGCGCCTGGCGGAGCTGAGCCGCCGCGCCCGGTCGCTCAAGCGCTCGCTGGAGCCGATTGTGGTCTTCCGCATCCTGGACGCGCTCGGCATCGTGCCGCACCAGATCCAGAAGCTCGTGGTGAAGATCTTCGCGACCAAGGCCACGGCCGTCATGACCAACGTGCCGGGCCCGAAGCAGACCCTCTACCTGGCCGGCCGGCCGATCCAGGACATCTTCTTCTGGGTGCCGCAGGCGGGCCGGGTGGGCGTGGGCATCAGCATCTGCAGCTACGCCGGCGGAGTGCGCATGGGAGTGGGCACCGACGCCGGCCTCGTCCCGGACCCCGAGAACATCGTCGCCGGCTTCCACGAGGAATTTGAAGCCATGCGCCGCCTCGCCGGCCAGGCCGGGCACGCCGGAGAGGCCGCCGGCACGCCTGAAATTCCGACGTTTTCCCTCCCACTCACAAGGTAGCCGCCAATCGGCGGACGGAACCAGGAGAGGGCCGCCATGGCAAATCAGACGAACCGGCAGTTCGAAAGGCTGTACCATGAATATCTGAGTGCGCACCGGTCCGCGACCTGGATCGGAGAGGGCATCGACGAGGCGATCGCAAGCCTGGAATCGCGCTAGAAGTTCCGCTGGGACGCGCGCCACTTCCTCCTCGTGAACATGGACCAGATGGTGGTGCAGCCCCAGGAACGGAGCCAATCGCCGGCGGAGGGCCTCCGGGACATCGTGCGCCGGGACCTGCGGTCGATCCTGGCCAAGGCCGCCGAGCACGGCCGCGAGATCTCGTCGCACGCCGTGCTCGAAGCCACGGCGGAGATCTACGAGCAGCTGGAGTGTTTCGAGCTCTGGACGTATCCATTGTAGCGAGGGCTGGTCAAAGGCGTCGAATTGGAGGACAGCGAAGAGACCCTCGTTGACGGCCCCCGGGCCGCTCCTCCATGGCGCACGGACGAGAGCTCCGCGCCGCACGAGGGCCTCAGGCTCGTGCCTGGAGCCCTGGTCTCCGGCCGGTACCGGATCGTGGCGCCGCTGGGCCGTGGCGGCATGGGCGAGGTCTACCGGGCCGACGACCTCAAGCTGGGCCACGCCGTGGCCCTGAAGTTCCTGCCCGAAAGCCTGGCCCGGCGTCCCGATGCCGTGGAGCGCTTCTACGGCGAGGTCCGCCTGGCCCGCCAGGTCGCCCATCCGAACGTCTGCCGCGTGTTCGACATCGGGGAGGCGGACGGGCGGCCGTTCCTCTCCATGGAGTACATCGACGGCGAGGATCTGAAGTCGCTGATGCGCCGCATCGGCCGCCTCTCCATGGACAAGGCGCTGGAGGTCTCCCAGCAGCTCTGCGCCGGCCTCGCCGCCATCCACGACAGCGGCGTGCTCCACCGCGACCTGAAGCCGTCGAACATCATGCTCGACGGCAAGGGGCGGGCCCGGATCACGGACTTCGGCATCTCGGCTCTGTCCGGCTCGCCGGACGAGTCGATCCATGCCGGCACGCCCGCCTACATGGCCCCGGAGCAGCGGGCGGGAGGCCGGGCGACGGTTCAGTCCGACCTGTTCGCTCTCGGGCTGGTCCTCTACCAGATCTTCTCGGGCCACAACCCGTCCGCCCCTCCTGCCGAGCCCGGCCGTCCGTCCTCGTGGAAGCGCCCGGCCCCGCCCTCGGTCTTCGTGCCGCAGCTCGATCCGCGGGTCGACGCCGCCGTGCTCCAGTGCCTCGGGCTCGACCCGTCGACCCGGCCCGCCTCGGCCCTGCGGCTGGCCGCCGCGCTGCCCGGGCTCCACCCCCTGGCCGCCGCCCTGGCCGCCGGCGAGACCCCGTCGCCGGAGATGGTCGCCGCCGCCCCCAGCGTGGGAGGGCTGAAGCGGGGCGTCGCGCTCGCCTGCCTGGCCGGAGTCGTCCTCGCCTGCTTCGGCAGCATCCTGCTGGCCAGGCGGGGCCTCCTCGTCTTCCGCGCCCCGATGCCGTACTCCGCCGAGATCCTGCCGGGACGTGCTGATCGGCTGCCTCCTGGGCAGCTCCGTGGCGTTCCTGCTCCTGCTTCAGCGGCGGCTCGCCGCTCCGCTCATGGGCGGCCTGCTGCCCGAAGAGGTCCGATTCCGCGCGGGCAGTGTCCCGGCGTTCGTGGAGGGGCTCCTGGCGGACCTCGTGAGCGGCCTGCTGATCACCCTGAGCCAACTCGTGTTCCTGCTCATCCTGCGGATCGTCCTGCGGCGCGACGCCGCGGCCCTGGCCGTGACCTGGCTCTACGGGATGGTCCTCCTGACCCTCATCTACGGCCGGCCCTTCGCAGTCACGATTCCGCTGGCCGGGCTCATCTCCCTGCTCGGCGTCTTCTGCTGGGCCCGGTTCGGGCTGCTCGCGGGCCTTCTCTACTGGCTTGCCATGGTCATGACCTACGACTACTCGATGACGCTGGACCTCTCCGCCTGGTACGCCTGGAGCGGTCTCATCGCCATGACCCTGCTCCTGGGGCTCTCCGCCTATGGCTTCCTGGTCTCCACCGCGGGACGGCCCTGGTTCAGCGACAGCCTCCTGGACGACTGACCGGCGGCAACGTTGCAGCCGTCCGCCGCACCGTCTATAAAGGAGGGAGAAAGGAGCCTGCCATGACAACGGCAACCCTTGAAACCAGAGACAGCCGGGCCCGAGCCGAGATGGAGACGATTTTCGAGAGTCTCCATGCGGCCTACCTGAAGGCGCACCCGGACGACCAGCCCCTGCACTGGATCGCGGAGGCGATCGATCAGTACGTCGCCGACCTGGGCATTCAGTCCCGGATGCGCTGGGACGCGCGCCACTTCCTCCTCGTGAACCTGCACCGGATGGTGGCCCTGCCCATGGACCACGCCGGCCGGATGGATGCGGACCTCTGGAGCCTCCTCCGGAACGACGTGAGGGTCATCCTGGCGAAGGCCGCCGGGAATCCCGGCGAGATCTCGGCCCACTCGGTGCTCGACGCCACGGCTGGAGCCTACGGCTCGCTCGTCCTCTGCTACATCTGGCCGTCCTGACCTGAGATATCATCCCGGCCGTCCGCGACGGAGGTACCATGCAAAAGCGCATTCGCGCCGCGGCCGGGATCACTGCGGGGCTCCTGCTCCTCCTGATCCCCGCCCTTCAGGCGCAGACAGGGAAGGAGGGGGCCGTGACGACGCACGCCAGCGGGACCTTCGAGGTCAAGCTGACTCCCCAGGCGACCGAGGCCGCCGACCTCGGCCGGATGGCGCTCGACAAGCAGTTCCACGGCGACCTCGAAGCCACCAGCAAGGGCGAGATGCTGAGCGCCATGACGGCGGTCCAGGGCTCGGCCGGCTACGTCGCCCTGGAGAAGGTCACCGGCAGCCTCAAGGGCCGCACCGGCACCTTCGTGCTCCAGCACACCGGCCTCATGAACCGGGGCACCCCGCAGCTCACGATCACCGTGGTGCCCGATTCCGGCACCGGCCAACTGGAAGGCCTCACCGGCACCATGGCGATCCAGATCGAGGGCGGGAAGCACTCGTATACGTTCGACTACACGCTGCCCTGAATGGCATCCCACCGCTTCGTCGACCATACCTCCGAGATCGGGCTGCGGGTCCATGCGGCGACCTTTCCGGAGATGCTGGCCGAGGCGGGGCGGGGGTTGGCGAGGCTCTTGCTGCGGGATAGACCGGCGGAGGCGGCCGGGGAGGCGCGGGTGATCGAGGTCTCTTCCCACGACCGCGAGGCGCTGCTCGTGGACTGGCTCAACGAGTTGCTCTTCGAGGCCGAGGTCCGGCTCTGGGTTCCCCTGGAATTCGAGGTGCTGGAGGCGTCCGACACCCACATCCGGGCGCGGGCGCGGGGAGCGGAGGTCGAGGTTCCTCCCTCGATCGTGAAGGCCGCCACCTTCCATGGCCTCCAGGTGCTGGAGACGCCGGAAGGCCTTGAAGCGGAGGTGATCCTGGACGTATGACCGAGACCAAGACGACACGCTACCCGTACGAGCGGATCGACCCCTGGACGGTCGAGATCCCGGCCTCGGCGCGCGAGGACATGCTCGTGCCGGCCCGGGTCTACGTGGACGAGGTGCTGTGGGAGCGCGCCATCGGTGACCGCACCCTGGAACAGCTCGTCAACGTGGCCACCATGCCCGGGATCACCGGCTGGGCCCTGGCCATGCCCGACGCCCACGAGGGCTACGGCTTTCCGGTGGGCGGCGTGGCCGCGTTCCGTGCCGAGGACGGTGTGATCTCGCCGGGCGGAGTGGGCTACGACATCAACTGCGGCGTCCGCCTCCTGGCCTCGGAGGTCCAGGTGGAGGAGGTGCGGTCCCAGATCGATGGGCTGATGACGGACCTCGCCCGCGCGATCCCCTCGGGCATGGGCAAGGGCGGCCAGAACCGGCATGCCCGGACGGACATGGACCGCATCCTCGCCGAAGGCTGCGCCTATCTCGAAGAGATCGGCATGGCCATGCCCGAGGATCTCGACAGGACCGAGGCCAACGGCTCGTTCGAGCGCGCCGATCCCTCCAAGGTCTCGGACAAGGCCCGCGAGCGCGGCCGGGGACAGCTCGGGACGATCGGCTCCGGCAACCACTTCGTCGAGGTCCAGCGTGTCGAGCGCATCCTGGACCAGGAGGCCGCCGCGGCGATGGGATTGCGCGAGGACCAGCTCGTGATCCTGATCCACACCGGCTCCCGCGGCGTGGGCCACCAGATCTGCACGGACTATGTGCGCAGCATGGACGCGGTCATGAAGCGGCACGGCATCCAGCTCCCGGACCGCGAGCTGGCCTGCGCGCCGTTCCACTCCAAGGAGGGGCAGGCCTACTTCGGCGCCATGTGCGCGGCGGCCAACTTCGCCTTCGCCAACCGGCAGGCCATCACCTACTCGGCCCGGCAGGTCTTCAACCGTGCCCTGCGGGCGAAGGGCGGCCTCCACCTGGTCTACGACGTGGCGCACAACATGGCGAAGCTGGAGGACCATGGCGGAGGCCGGCAGGTGGTGGTCCACCGCAAGGGCGCCACGCGCGCCTTCGGACCCGAAAACCCGGAGACGCCGGAGGTCTACCGCAAAGTCGGCCAGCCGGTGCTGATCCCGGGCAGCATGGGCACGGCCTCCTACGTGCTGGTGGGCACGGACGAGGCGATCGACCGCTCCTTCGGCAGCACCTGTCACGGCGCCGGCCGGGCCATGAGCCGCACGGCGGCCAAGAAGGTGAAGTCGGGCCAGGAGGTGAGGAAGGAGCTGGAGGGGCGAGGCATCACGGTGCGCTGCGCCTCGACCGGCGAGCTGGCCGAGGAGGCTCCTTACGCCTACAAGGACGTGGACCGGGTCGTGAACGTTGTCCACCACGCGGGACTCGCCCGCAAGGTGGCCCGCCTGGTGCCGCTCGGAGTCATCAAGGGCTAGGTTGGCGGGATACAATTCCCTCCATCCCGTGAAAACCGCCGAGCCCACCCCTGCGTCCGGAACCGCCGAGGAGATCCTTGGCCTGATCCGGACCCTGGCCCTGGAGCTTCATCCCGGGCGCCGCGGCCTGGGTCGCACCTCGCTCGACTCGTCCCTGGAGCGCGATTTCGGGCTCGACAGCCTGGGACGCGCCGAGCTGCTGACGCGCCTGGAGAAGGCGTTCGGCGTGCGGTTGCCCGAGGCGTTGCTGGCGTCCGCGGAGACCCCTCGCGATTTCGTGAACGCGCTGGCGTCCGCCGATGTCGTCACCGCCGAGAGACTCCCGGTCGAAGAGAGCTTTGGCGACGCGGCCGAGCGGGTTCCGGACGGCACCCGCACGCTCCTCGAGGTCCTGGACTGGCACGTCCAGCGCCATCCGGAGCGGCGGCACATCCTGTTCTATCCGGGCGACGGCGATCCCGAGGAGCTGACCTTCGGCGGCCTCGACCGCCGCGCCCGCACGGTCGCCGCCGGCCTGCGCGACCTGGGCGTCGGCCCGGGCCAGGCCGTGGGCATCATGCTCCCCTCCTGCCTGGATTACTTCGCCGCGTTCTACGGCGCCCAGATGGCCGGCGCCATCCCGGTGCCGCTCTATCCGCCCGCGCGCAAGAGCCAGATCGAGGACCACCTGCGGCGGCAGGCCGGCATCCTGGCGACCTCGCAGGCGGGCGTCCTGATCACCTTCTCCGACGTGCTCCCGCTGGCCCGGCTCCTGCGCGCCCAGCTCCCGGAGCTGCGAAAGGTCGTCACCGTCCCGGAGCTGTCCGGGACCAGCCCGGTCCTCCCCGGCGTGAAGGACTCGGACATCGCCTTCCTCCAGTTCACCTCGGGCAGCACGGGCAATCCCAAGGGCGTGACCCTCACGCACGCCAACCTGCTGGCGAACCTGCGCTCCATCGGCAAGGCCGTGGAGATGGGGCCGGACGACGTGGTCGTGAGCTGGCTGCCGCTCTACCACGACATGGGCCTCATCGGCTCCTGGATGGGGAGCCTCTACTTCGGCCTGCCGCTCGTGCTCATGTCCCCCCTGACCTTCCTGGCCCGGCCGTCGCGCTGGCTCTGGGCTCTGCACCGCCACCGCGGCACCCTCTCGCCGGCGCCCAACTTCGCCTACGAGCTGTGCGTGCGCAAGGTGGAGGAGGCGGAGATCGACGGCCTCGACCTGTCCTCCTGGCGCTACGCCCTGAACGGCGCCGAGCCGGTGAGCCCGGAGGCCATGCGCCGCTTCACCGAGCGCTATGCCCCGTACGGCTTCGATCCCAAAGCCATGGCGCCGGTCTACGGCCTCGCGGAAAACTCGCTGGCGCTCGCCTTCACGCCCCTGGGCCGCGGACCGGTCCTCGATACCGTGGACCGCGAGACGTTCCAGGGAACCGGCCAGGCCGCGCCCGTGCCGGCCGGCCATCCGGGCGCGCTGCGCTTCGTCTCCTGCGGCATCCCGGTGCCGGACCACGAGATCCGGATCGTGGACGAGGGCGGCAACGAGGTGGGGGAGCGCCAGGAAGGGCGGCTGGAATTCCGCGGGCCGTCCGCCACCTCCGGCTACTACCGCAACCCCGAGGCCACCGCGAAGTTGATCCGGGACCCGAAGACAGGCTGGATCGATTCCGGGGACCGCGCCTACATCGCGGGCGGCGAGGTGTACGTCACCGGCCGGGTCAAGGACATCATCATCCGCGCCGGGCGCAATCTCTACCCCCACGAGCTGGAGGAGGCGGTGGGGGAGATCCCCGGCATCCGCAAGGGCTGCGTGGCCGTGTTCGGAGCCGCGGACCCGGCGAGCGGGACCGAGCGCGTGGTCGTCCTGGCCGAAACGCGGGAGCACGGAGAGGAGACCCTGGAGCGGCTGCGGAACGCCGTCCAGGAGGTCGCGGTCGACCTCCTCGGAACTCCCGCGGACGACGTGGTCCTGGCGCCGCCGCACGCCGTGCCCAAGACCTCCAGCGGCAAGGTGCGGCGGGCCGCGAGCCGCGATCTCTACGAGCTGAGCCGGATCGGACGCGGCGGCGCGGCGGTCTGGCTGCAGCTCGTCCATCTGGGCTGGCAGGGGCTGAAGGCGAGGGCGGCGCAGCGGGCCCGGCGCCTGTCGAACCTCCTCTACGGCGCCTGGTTCTGGACCGTCTTCGCCCTCGCAGTCCTGCCGGTGGCCGCGGCCCTGCTGATCACCCCGGGCCGGAAGCGGCGCCGGCGCCTGGCCCGGAACGTGGCCCGCGGCATGGCGGCCCTGACCAGCACGCCGATCCGGGTGAAGGGCCTCGAGAAGCTGCCCGATTCGACCGTCCTTCTCGCCTCCAACCATGCCAGCTACCTGGACGCCTTCGTGCTCACCGCGGCCCTGCCGCCGGACGCCGGCTTCGTGGCCAAGCGGGAGCTGGAGGGCAACGCTTTCGCCCGCGCCTTGCTGACGCGGCTGGGGGCGGTGTTCGTCGAGCGTTTCGAAGCGGGCCAGGGCGAGGCGGAGACCGGCAAGGTGGCGGAAGCCGCGGCCAGGGGCGACTCGCTCGTCATCTTCCCGGAAGGGACGTTCTCGCGCATCCCCGGCCTGCGGCCGTTCCGCATGGGCACCTTCGTGGTGGCCGCGCGCACCGGCGTGCCCGTGGTGCCGGTGGCGATCCGGGGCACGCGCTCGAAGCTGCGGGGGGATGGCTGGTTCCCGTGGCGGGGCGGCGTGGACGTGGAGCTGGCGCCGCCGGTCCGGCCCGATGGGACCGACTGGGCCGCGGCCGTCCGGCTGCGCGACGCGGTGCGGGCGGCCATTCTGACTCGCTGCGGCGAGCCCGATCTGGCTTGAGTTGCGCGGGGAGTCGCGGTTCTGGGATACTGGCAGGGAATTGATCGACAATTCAGACGGCAAACATGCCGACCCCGCTGATGAAGCTCCGAGAGGTTCTCCGATGCAAGACAAGGAGAGAGAGACTGTGCGGGTGCGGGTGAGGTGCGTCCTGGCCCTCGCGGCCCTGTTCGCCATCCTGGGTGTGGCCGGCGTCTCGGCACAGTCCGAAGCCAGCGCGAACACCTGGACGTTCAGCGTCGACTCGTCCAACAACCTGGTGGTCCAGGATCTCGAGGCCTTCAACGCGGCCCAGGTCACCGGCATGCGCCTCTGCCTGCGTTACTACCCGTCCTGCCCGCCGGCCTCGGACCGCCGGTCCGCGGATATGAAGCTCGCGCGGCCGCGCTACACCCTGCGCGGCGGCACGGGCGGGGACTGGCGGATCGAGCCCGGCCAGCCCACCCTCCGGGACACCGGCGCGGTGCTGCCGTTCCAGGTGGGCGGGGTGGAGCAGGGCATGGTCCAGATCGTCAGCTCACCGGGCGCCTGGGCGGTTGACCTGCAAAGAATTCCGGCCTCCGAGCTGCGGGTGGGAGACGGCAAGCGCTGGAACGTCTTCCTGACCCTGTCCGGCGCGTCCGCGGACGGAGTCGAGAGCTGCTGGATCGAAGTCGGCTGCGGCGCTCCCTGAAGGCCCTCTGGGCAGAGAGGGGATGACGGGCGTATCATCTCCTCAGTGACAAGCGGCGCAACGAAGCTCGCGCGGCGCAGGGGTGGTGGGATCGACGAAGGTCCCGTTCTTTCCACCCCTGTGTGTGGCAGAGCCCTACCCGAAAGGCGGTTCGGCCTCCGCCGGGCTCCGTATAGCCTGGGATCGTGTTCGCAGGTCTGACGCGAAGGAGACGACAATGGAGCTTCCGCTCACCATCACTGCGCAGGACATCACGTTGCCGAAGAGGATCGAGGACACCATCCGCGAGAAGGCGGCCAAGCTGGAGCGGTTCTACGACCGGCTGATCGGCTGTCATGTGCGGATCGCCGGTCCCAGCCGTCACCACCGCAACGGAGGGCTCTTCGACGTGCGCATCGACCTGAGCGTCCCAGGCCATGAGCTGGTCGTCAATCACCAGGCCCACGAGGAGCTGTCGGTCGCCATCCGGGAGGCGTTCGCCGCCGCGCGCCGCCGCCTGGACGAGCACGCCCGGCTGCACCGCGAAGAGAGGCGGGTGGCCCCGGAGCCGGTCGCCGAAGCCTGACCTCCCCTCCGTCCCTGGTACGTTTATTGAACAGGCCCTCCTTCCGAAGGAGGGCCTGTGATGTTCAGAGCCAAGTGGGTGATGGTGGTGGTGCTCCTGGCAGTCGCAAGCATTCCGGCTTCGGCATCGGAAATCCGTCCTATCCAGACCGTGCCGGCCGTCCTGCACCTACCCGGTCCGGACGAGCCGCCGCTCTATACCGATATCGAGTTTGCCAAGGCGCCGGTCCTGCCCGGCAATCTCTGCGAAGCCAGGTGTCTGACGGACTTCCGCGACTTCGACGTCCTGCTCGACGCCTGCATGGCGAGCTGCGTCAGCGAGATCTAGAGTCTCCCCGGCCCGTCCGGGAGGGTTCCCGATGCGCCGGGGAGGGTTTCCGGCCCATCCGGGAGGGTTCCCGGAGCGACGGGAAGGGTTCCCGGGAACGTTGGGAACGGTTCCCGGAGTGCTGGGGAAGGTTCCCGGAACGCCGGGAAGGGTTCCCAGAGCGCCGGGAACGGTTCCTGGCGCGCCAGGTAGTCTCCCCGCCACTGCCGGTAGTCTCCCGGGCGAGCCGGGAACACTCCCAGGCGGGCCGGGAAGCCGGAAATTGTGTCAGTCTAGGCGTATGCTGGGCTGGCACCCCTCCCGCGAGCAACTCGACAGGCATGTCCGCGACGAGCTGCCGCTTCCCCAGAGGCGCAGGGTCGGCAGGCACCTCTCCAACTGCCCGCTCTGCCAGCGCCGGGAGCACCGCATGTCGGCGGAGGCCTCGCAGAACATCCCGGTGAGCTACGAGGCCGCCATCCAGCGTGCTGCCCAGGGTGCCGCCAACTGGCTCAAGCGCCTCGAAGACGAGAGCCACCACGCGAGAGAGCTGCTGGGCGAGCTCCTGCGCGACTCCGGGCCCGAGCCTCTGGATCGTCTCCGGCGGGCATCTCCGGCGCTCTCTCTGAAGCTCCTGCGGCTGATTCAGGAGCGCTGCCGGGCCGCGTGGTTCGAGGAGCCGGCCCGGGCTCTTGAGTTGGCTCAACTGGAGGTTGCGGTGGCTGAACGCCTCGATGAGGCACGCTGCGGCTCCGGCATAGCGGCAGACTCCCGGGCCTTGGTCTGGGCGGACTTGGGAAATTCTTATCGCATCCTGTCCGACTTCAGGTCTGCAGAACTGGCCTTGAGAAAAGCTACTGAATACCAGCAACTCTCCGGAGATCCCCTCACCGAGAGCAAGATCCTGGGCATCCAGGCCTCCCTTCTCAAAAATCAGGGCCGGTTCGAAGAGTCGTTGTCGCTCTGGGATCGGGTCGTCAAGAGAGCCCGGGAAGCAGACGACCGCCATCTCGAAGGCTGGGCTCTGTTCGCGAAGGGAACGACCGCGAGCACGCAGGCTATAGCAGGGAGAGGCAACTTCCGAAATTCCATCAGGCTTCTTCGCAAGGGGCTGTCGCGCCTCAATCTAACTGCGGACCAGGATCTTCTGCTGATGGTGCATCATAATATGTTGGTTACTCTTGCGGAAGCGGGTAGACCCTGCGAGGCCGAACAGATCCTGGGGCGGGAGCGCCACCTGTATGAGAATCTTGGCAAGGAGACCTTCTTTGCGAAGCTCCGTTGGTTGGAGGGCTCGATCGATGAGGGTCTGGGGCGCTTGGCACGGGCGGAAACCGCCATGAGGTCGGCGAGAGAACAGCTCCAGCAGCAGCAACGCGTGCTTGAGTGGGCGGTGGTCTCGCTGCAACTCAGCATGGTGCTCTGCAAGCAAGACCGTCGAGGAGAAGCTCGGCGGCTGGTGGAGGAGAATATCCCTGTGTTCGACGAACTTGGAATCTACCCCAAAGCCTTTGCCGCCCGGCTCCTCGCCCACCGCCTCCGTTCCTGACCCCTTGTCCCTCAGCGCTCCGCCTTTTTTCATCCCTGCGTCCCGCTTTGACGTCAGGCAGCAACTCTTCTTAAGGGCGGGCATGGGTTGGCTACTGACGGCTCGCCGTGACCCGTCCGCAAGGAGGGTTTCCATGTTTGTCAGCATGATGAGGGGACTGGGAGAATTCCTGTTGACGACGCTCTGGCGCACGGTGATCGAGGTGATCGACACCGACGGCGACAACCGGGGCTCGATCGATCCCAACGGCTGATCCCTCCCAGGGTCTCCAAAACGGTGTGGGGCGCCGGGCTGGGCGCCCCCCTCTTCCCTTTCCCCCGCTTTCGTTGTCAAATTCCAGGTAGTTGTGGCAACTTCTTGTCTACGGATGCCCGAATGCGGAAGGCACCTCCAGGAAGGCCCGCCCGGATTACCGGGCGCAACTACGGACCGGCGTTCGAGAGGGCGACCGACCGTATCGGCGGCGGCGTGCACCGCGTCCTGGACGAAACCATGCGGGTACCGGCTCTTCTCCAGGAGATCCTGAGCGAGCCCGCCGCCCGGCGGCAGGAGAGGATCCGGGCCGATCCCCGGTTCCATCTGGTCAAGCTCTGCCAGCGGTTCGAGGCCGAGAGCCGCGAGGCCTGGGCCGATAACCCGGCGCGCGCCGTCGAGCTGGCGGAGCTTGCCCTGGCCGTCGCCGAGAATCTCGACAGCCAGTCCTATGGCGACGGCCTGGTGGCGGACACCTGCGCGCTCGCCTGGGCCTATCTGGGCAATGCCCTGCGCATCGCCTCGCACCTGGGCCGGGCCGAGCAGGCCCTGGACCGCGCGGAGGAGATCCAGCAGGAGCTCGGCAGCGATCTCCTGACCGAGGCGGAGATCCTCGGGTTCCGGGCCTCCCTGCGCAACACGCAGGGACGGTTCGACGAGGGCGCCCGCCTCCTCGACCGCTGCTTCGAGCTCTACCGCGAGGCCGGGGACCGCCACCAGCAGGGACGCACCCTCATCCTCAAGGGCATGGTCCTCGGCGACAGCGGCCGGCTGCGGGAGGCGATCCGCACCCTGCGGCGCGGCCTGGCGCGCATCGACACGGACCGGGAGCCGCGGCTCGTGTTGGCCGCCCGGCACAACCTGATCTGGTTCCTCAACGACCTGGGACGGCATGCCGACGCGCACGCGGCGCTGGAGCAGAGCCGGCACCTCTACCTGGAGATGGGCAACCGCATGCACCTGGTCCGCCTGCGCTGGCTGGAGGGGCGGGTCGCCCTCGGGCTCGGACGTCTCGACGCGGCCCAGCAGTCCCTCGCCCTCACCCGCGAGGCGTTCCTGGAGCAGGGGATCTACTTCGACGCCGCGCTGGCGTCGCTCGATCTCGCCATGGTCCACGCCCGGCGCGGGGACGCCGCCGCGGTCAAGCGGATCGTGTCGGAGATCGTGCCCGTGTTCCAGGCCTGCCAGGTCCACCCGGAGGCCATCGCGGCCCTGCTCCTGTTCCGCGAGGCCTCCGAAGCGGAGCGGGTCGCGGCCGGGTTCCTCGATCGCATGGCGAGCTACCTTCGGCGCTCCCGCAGCAACCCCGAGCTGCGGTTCGAAGGCTAGGATAAAGGACCCAAAGGACCGCAAGGACTTCAAGGACCAAAGGCTGTTGTCCCTGCAGTCGTTGCAGTCCCTTGGGTCCTTCTTCTAACGCTCCAGATAGCCCTCCTGGGTGCGCACCGTAAGCCCCTCGCCCTTCACGCGCAGCTCCAGGTCGTGCCAGGTACCGCGGCCCTTGGAGGTACTCGGGTAGTAGCCGAGCACGTACTGGTCCCGCAACTCGCGCAGCAGGGTTTCCAGCGCCGGCTTCACCTGGTCCAGGGTGTCGAGGGTCTCGATCCGGCCGCCGCTTTCGAGGACCGTGCTCTGGAGGAGGTCTATCTGGCGGCGATGCCCCTCGCCGTCCCGCCAGGCGCTGAAGATCTCCACGAAGGGCAGCTCCTGCTCGGCATACCGCCGCAGCCGCAACCAGTAGAGGACCGCGTGGGTGCGCCGTGCGATCTCCTGCACCTGCTCCATGGAGAGGACGCTCTCGATGTCGATGCCGTCGGAGAGCAGGACCACCACCCGCCGCCCCTGGCTCCCCTCCAGGCGCTTCAAGGCCAGGTAGAGGGCGTCGTTGAGCGCGGTTCCTCCCTGGGCCTGCACGCCGGAAAGGCCCAGCGAGACGATCGACGGCACGCTCGTGAACGGGGTTTCCAGGAGGATGCGGTCCGAGAACAGCAGGAGCTTCGCCTCGTCCAGGCGCTTCATGCCGGCCACGAACCCCTTGGCGCCGTCCGTGGCCGTGCGCAGGCGGTCTCCCGCCATGCTGGTGCTGGCGTCCACGAGCAGCACGGCGGTGAATGGGATCTCCCCGCGCTCGAAGGTGATGAGCTGCTGCGGCACGCCGTCGTCGAGGACCGTGAAGTCCTCTCGGGACAGATCGGTGATCCGGCGGTTCCCCCGCTCCACGACCACGTAGAGCTGTTGCAGGCCGACCTCGATCTCGTCGTCCACCTGGAGAAGGAGGCTCCTCAGCGCGGCGCTGCCGATCGGGCCGTTCGGACCGTAGGCCAGGACCTCGATCGAGTGCTCCTGGTTGTTCTGGCCCACGTCCACCACGATCCTCCAGGGCGGCGCTTCGGCCACGCCCACCCGGAGGCTGTCGACGTAGAACTCGACCTTGCTGACGGGCGCGCCCTGGACCTCGGCCCGGATCTCCACCTCGCCGAACAGCGGCTGGTTCGGGGCCGGGCTCACCAGACGGACCTCGGCCGCGACGGCTGGGAAGGGGAGCAGGATCAGGAGGAGAAGAATCCGCTTCATGGCGTCGGAGCCTGGGTGGGGCCGGGCACGCCGAGCGCTTCGGCCAGGGTTGGCAGGAGGCCGAGCGCGGTCTGCTGCAGCTCGGTCCAGGCGCGGTCCAGCTCCTCCAGGGGCATGCGGTTGTAGCGGTGCCGCGCCTCTCCACCCATACCCCCGGTCTTTGTTCCTACCCTGGCGACGGCGTCGTGGGCGCCGCGCGGGTCCTTGCGCAGGTCGAGGATCATGCCGAGCTGGAGCGCGAGCTTGTCGTCGTCCGGCAGGCGCTCAAGCCCCTTCCGGGCCGCGGCCTCGGCGGCGTCGAGGTCGCCCGAGGCGACCAGGAGCCGCGCCAGCTCCTGCGCGGCCAGGGCCACGTGCCAGGGCTCGGCCGTGGCCAGGCCCGGGATGTCGGCCAGGACGCGCCGGGCCTCCTGGACCTTGCCGACCCGCGCGAGGTTCACGGCGAGGCGGAGGCGGACCTCGGGCTGGCTCGCCAGGATGCGGTCCAGGCGCTCCAGGCCCGCCACGGCCTCGGCGTAGCGGCCTTGCCGCTCGGCGTCCACGGCCATGCAGAGGAGCGCGGTCCGGTCCTCGGGATCGAAGGCCAGGATCTGCTGGAACAGCCGCGCGCGCAGGCCCGGCGGCGCGGTCCAGATCATCTCGGCCGCGATCCCGTCGAGGAAACGCGCGGCCTTCTTCTTCCCCTCCGGAGTGCCGGTCAGCTCGGCGTAGAGCGCGGACAGGCGGAAGACCAGCTCGCGGTCGTGCGTCGAGATGAGGAAGGTCTGCTTGCGCACCGCGTCCCGGTAGATCACCTGGTGGAGGGTGAGCAGGGGGATGATCGCCCCGGTATCGCCCCGCGCCAGCTCCCTGGCGACGTCCAGCTCAACGTCCAGCAGGTCCTCGCTCGACGCCGGTCTCTCGCCGGTGAGAGTCGAAGTCTCCAGCGCCGCGACCGCCGCGCGTGCCCCCTCCCGGTCGCCGCCGGCCAGAACGGCGAGGGCTTCGCGGTACCTGGCCTTGACCGGGCCGGCTTCGATCCTGCGCACCTTCTTGCCGCGTTTTGCGGGCGGGTTCCGGCTCGCCTGGGTCGTTCCGGCCGGCGCTCCGGCGCCCTGCCGGGCCTGCGTGAGCGCGGCCCAGACCTGGCCGTCGCCGCCGCGCTCCAGGAGGACGAAGGAGGTCGAGAGCAGGGCCGCGTCGTCGCCCCGCCCCTCCGCAGGCACGGCCCGCAGCTCATAGACCCCCTCCTCGACGCCCTGGGGCTCGAACGAGGCGGTGAGGATCTCCAGGCCGGGAATGGCGGACGCCTCCCGGCCGGTGATCTCCAGGGGGAAGGCGGCGACGCGGGCTCCGCCCGGCCGGCGGACCTCGACGCGCAACCCGCCCTGCTGCTTCCAGGCCGCGATCCGCAGCGCGGTTTTTACCGAGGGGGCCAGGATCGGCCGGGCCGAGGGCAGCGCGGTGTCCGCGGTGTCCGCGGTGTCCGCGGCCGGGGAGAAGATCGGCGGGGGAGAGGCCATGCCGGCGCCGCGAGCGACCAGCCAGGCGTTCGCGGGCTCCGGCAGCAGGGGAGGCAGGAGCAGGCCGGAGCGTTGGCGGAAGTCCGGGATCGTCACCGGGATCGAACGGAGGCCGACCTCGCCCGTGCCGGCGTTGCGCACCAGGGCGCGCAGGAAGTATTCGCCCGGAGGCAGATCGAGATCGCCCACGTACTTGAGGCCGCTCTTTTCCAGATCCGGTCCGAGGCGAGAGAGATCGATCTCCACGGTGTCCATGCGCGAGCCCGCGACCCTGCCGCCCGGACCGCTCTCCGACGGTGCCTGAATCGCATAAAGGCAGATCTCCAGCCGGAGGAGATCGGAGGTCTGGCCGGCCACGATCTCGGAGCCGTCCATCTCCAGGAGCACGGTCACCCGCGAGCGCTCCCCCGTTCCGGGCATGGGCAGGATGAGCGTCGCCAGGGGGATCGTGCCGCCCTCCTGGCCGCTCATCAGCAGGGCGGCGGTCTCGACCCGCAGGCCGCCGGTGCGGAGGACGCGCATCGCCGGCGATACCGGGGCCTCGGGCTGGGCCGCAAGAGGGGCTGCCAGAAACAGCAGGAGGATGATCCGCTTCATGGCGCCGGGGAGGCCGGTTGGGGCGTGTATTCCGCCCGCGCCACCGCGTCGACGTTGCCGATCCGGTCCCGCACGGCCACGGCCACGGTGTGGGGCTCGGGCCGCAGCAGCATCGTGGTCTTCCAGGCGCCGATCTGGCCGAGGGCGGTGAGGAGCTGGTCGTTGGGGACGCGGATGGGCACGTCCACCTCGGTGATCGCCGAGCTGCGGCCGTGGCTGTCGCGGGCGCCGAGGAAGAGGCTCAGGTGCCCTTCGTGGAACTGGTCCTGCGGCACCAGCACGAGGTTCGCGAGCGGGAACTTGACCAGGACCTCGACCTCGATCTGCCCCTTGTCGTTGGTCTTCTCCTTGCCCAGCTCCACCGACACCTCCAGCGGGTTGTCGTCCTCGCCGAGGAGGAGGGCGGCCATGGCGCGGCTGGTCATCCGTTCGCTCTCGGTGCGCTCGCTGCGGGTGCCGCGGTGGCGGACCTTGAGCGCGGCGTTGCGGGCCTTGACCTCGACATGCCGCTTCTTGCCGTCGCGGCCGGCGCGGGGGACGTAGCCGAGCGAGTAGTAGGTGTCGAAGTCCTGGCGCATGCGGTCGATCAGGGGGCGCTCCGCGGCGTCGATGCTCGCCAGGCCGCCGGTGCCGTCGGCGATCATCTCCAGCGAGCTCTGGAGGTTCATCCTCTCGGTGACGGCCATCTCGGTGGTCAGGACGGTGCTCGCCGTGGATTCCGCCGAGAGGCCGGACAGCTCGGTGGTGCTGCCCAGGGCGTAGAAGGTCACCCGGTTCGCGTTGGCGTGATCGATCAGATCCTTGAGGAACGGGGTGGCGTCGTCCCGCCGGCCGTCGAACGGGGAGAAGCCGACGGAGGCACCCAGGCTGCCGAACTTGGTCTCCCAGGCTCGCATCAGGGCCTCGGCCGGGCGCAGCGACATGCCGCCGCTCACGTAGAGCACGGCCTTGCGGCCGGGCAGGCCGGCCAGCGAGTCGACGAACTGCTCCAGGGCGTGCAGGGCGGCGCGGGTCTCGTCGAGCTGCGACGTGCCGAACAGCTTGATGTCCTGGTAGAGCTGCTGCGCGATGATGATCGCCGCCTGCGCGCGCTGGGTTTCGCCGCCCTGGGGTCCGTCCACGGGATCGGAGGCGTCGATCTGCCGCAGGATGCGCTGGCGCTCCGAGTCGCGGCTCGCGCCTCCCGCGGCCGCCCGGGAGACCTCCTCGATGGCCGCGGCCAGGGCCTCGGGATCGTTCGTCAGCCCCTGGCGGATGACCACCGAGTTGTCGTAGCCCGCGAGCAGGATGCGGTCGCCGGGCTGGAGGCGCGAGACGAGCTCCTTGACCGAGTCGAGGACGCGCTTGCGGGTGGCCGGCACGAGGGTGCGGTTGTCGAGGAAGATGGCGAGATAGAGGCGCTGGGCGTCCGGCTTCGGGACCGCGGGATTGGCCGCGGCCGGCTTCGGAGTCTCAGTAAGCTCCGGCTCCTCCTCGGCGACCGCCTTGCCCTCGGACATGGCGAAGAAGTTGGTGATCTCGACCGGTTGGCCGTCCTCGAAGACCAGGAAGTCGTCCTTCGTCAGTCCCTGGACGCGTTTGCCCTGCTTGTCCGTGACGTAGACCTCGACGTTCGCGACGTTGACGTCGATGCTCTCGTAGAACGTCGGATCCGGCTCGGTCTGCGCCATGGCGGCGACCGCCGGAAGGCCCACCAGGGAGAAAACCGCGAGGAGGCGCAGGGTCGATCGAGGCATGCCGAAGCTCCTCATGGATGTGTGGACGGCCCTGTCATCGTAGCATTGCCCTCCATGAACCTTCACGACCTGTTCTCGATCCCCCTCCGGCGCTCGCCCGGCAAGACCGCGCTCCGCTTCGAAGGCCGGAGCCTCACCTATGCCGAGCTGTTCGGCGCCGCGGACCGGCTGGCGGCCGGCCTGCGCGACCGCGGGCTGCGTCCGGGCGACCGGGTCGCCTTCTTCCTCGGCAATCTCGGAAAGGGCCCGGAATTCGTGATCGCCTACCTGGCTGTCATCCGTCTCGGCGCCGTGATGGTTCCGCTCAACCTGGCCTACCGGCGCCGCGAGATCGCCCATATCCTGGCCGACGCCGAGCCGCGCCTGTTCCTGACCGACCGCGATCGCCTGCCGGTGCTCGAAGAGCTGGAGCCGGACGAGCGGCCCGGAGAGGTGATCCTGGCCGAGGATCTCGACGGCCTGTCCGGAGATCCGGGGGGCTTCGCACGGATCGACAACGATGACCTGGCGATGATCCTCTACACCTCGGGCACCACCGGCCGGAGCAAGGGGGCGATGATCACGCACGGCAACGTCCTAGCCACGATGACCGGCCTGCTCGCGGCCTGGGCCTGGGAGGCGGAGGACGTCCTCCTCCTCACCCTGCCGCTGTTCCACACCCACGGACTGGTCGTGGGCCTCCACTGCGCGCTGGCCGCGGGCGCCACCGTGCTCCTGCACCGGAAATTCGACGCTTCCGAGACCGCGGCCGGGTTGCTCGGCGGCGAGCCCACGCTCTTCTTCGGGGTGCCCACCATGTACGTGCGGCTGGTCGAGGAGCTGCGGCGGAGGGGAGACGCAGAGGCCCTGCGCCGCATGCGCCTGTTCTGCTCGGGCAGCGCGCCGCTCGCGCCCGAGACGTTCGAGGCCTTCCGCGAGCTCACCGGCCACGAGATCCTGGAGCGCTACGGCATGACCGAGACCGGCATGAGCCTGAGCAACGCCTACGCCGGCCTGCGCATCCCGGGCACGGTCGGCACTCCGCTGCCCGGCGTCTCGGCCCGGATCGTGGACGCCGAGGGTATCGGGTGCCAGGACCTGCCGGCCGGTGGAGAAGGGGAGCTGCTGGTGCGCGGCAGCCACGTGTTTCCGGGCTACTGGCGCGATCCCGGAAAGACGGCGGCCAGCTTCGTCCACGACGACCTCGGCCGGCGCTGGTTCCGCACCGGCGACCTCGCGCGGCGCGATCCGGAGACCGGCCATTACACCCTGCTCGGCCGCCGGCACGAGCTGATCCTGCGCGGCGGCTTCAACATCTACCCGCGCGAGGTCGAGGAGGTGCTCACCTCCTACCCCGGGGTCAGGGAGGCCGCGGTCGTCGGCCGGCCCGATTCCGATCTCGGGCAGATTCCCGTCGCCTTCCTGGTCGTGGAGTCGCCGGAATCGCCGCTGAATGAGGCCGCCCTCCTCGCGTTCTGCCGGGACCAGATGGCCGCGTTCAAGGTCCCGCGCGAGGTCCGTATCGTGGAGTCGCTTCCCCGGAACGCTCTCGGCAAGGTCCAGAAGCACCTGCTCTGAAGCTGTCGGATATGCCAGATTGACGGGCTTTCCAACGCTCCGGAAAAGCCGTACTCTTTAACCCATCCCCAAAGGCGCTGAGGAAAACCTTCTCTCGTAGTGGGTTTGGTAGTGCTTTATTTCAGTAACGATTCGGCTTCGCCAGATTGCCGGACACGGTTAAGGCTTCAGGCGACACCTAGAAGGAAGAGACCTGAACAGCAAGGACGTTGTTGATCTCGTTCATGGAGGACCCCCGGTGACCGGCGGTGTGGTGTCGCACTACGAGCTGATCGAGCTCCTGAGCCGCCAGGAGACGGGGGAGGTGTACAAGGCGCGGGATCTCCACGATGGTCGCGACGGCCGCTCCGTGGTGGTCGAAGTCTTCCCGGCTCCCGGCGATGTTCGGGCTGCCGACCGCCTCCGCCAGGAGGCCGCGGCGGTCGCCGGGCTCGACCACCCGCACATCAGCCCGGTGCTGGAGGTGGGGGAGACCCCCGACGGCCGCGTGTTCGTGGCGCGGTCCCAGGAGGACGGCGAGACCCTGGGCAGCCGGATCGAGCGCGGCGCCCTGACGCCGGAGCACGCCGTGGGGCTCGCCTCCCAGATCGCCGCCGCCCTCGGCCGCGCCCACGAGAAGGGGATCGTCCACCGCGACCTCCGGCCGGCCAACGTCCTGATCACCGGCGACGGCCAGGTGCGCGTCTCGGGCTTCGGCCTCGCCTGGCTCCTGCCGGAGAACGGCGCCGCGCCGGAGTCCGTGGCCGCCTGGCGCTCGCCCGAGTTGCTGCGCGGCAAGGCCGAGGCCGTGGACGCCCGCACGGACATCTGGTCGCTCGGAGTCATTCTCTACCAGATGGTTACCGGCCGCCATCCATTCCGGGGCGGGGACCGCAGCGACCTGCGCCTTGACCTGATGGCGGCCGTCCTGGAGCGCGAGCCCGAGCCCATGACCACGATCCACCCGGGGCTCCCGGCCGAGCTCGACGACATCGTGGCCCATGCCCTGTCCAAGGACCCGGCCGGACGCCCGGCGCGGATGGACGACTTCCTCGTCACCCTGCGCGGCATGCTGGCGGGCGGCGGGCTGAACGAGGTGGACTCGACCGTTGTGCAGGTGCCCGGGCTGCGCTCCGCCCGGTCCGCCGACGAGGAGACGGAGACCAGCCCGGATCTGGACTCGAACCCGTCCACCCCCTCACGCTCGTCCCGGTCCTCCCGGCCCGCATCCGCGCCCCGCCGGCGGGAGACGGTGGAGATGGAGCTGGCCCCGGGGACCTCGATCGCGCAGTACCGCATCCTCGGCCTGCTCGGCGGCGGCTCCATGGGTACGGTCTTCCGGGCCGAGGACACCCGCCTGCGCCGCACCGTGGCGCTCAAGTTCCTGTCGCCCCAGATCGGCGGCGACCCCATGGCCAAGGCGCGCTTCTTCCAGGAGGCGCAGGCGGCGTCGGCGCTCGACCATCCGAACATCTGCACCATCCACGAGGTGGGCGAGACCGCGGACGGCCATCTCTACCTCGCCATGGCCTCCTACGACGGCGAGACCGTGCGGGCACGCATCGCGCGGGGCCCCCTGCCCGTGGCCGAGGCCCTGGACATCGCCCGCCAGACCGCGCTCGGGCTTGCCAAGGCGCACCGTAACCACATCGTCCACCGCGACATCAAGCCGGCCAACCTGGTGGTCACCACCGACGGCGTGGTCAAGATCCTCGACTTCGGCGTCGCCAAGCTGCGCGGCGCCGGGGCCGTGAACGTGGCGGGCTCCTTCCTCGGCACCCCGGCCTACATGTCGCCGGAGCAGGCGCGGGGCGAAGAGGTCGACTCCCGGGCGGATGTCTGGTCGCTGGGCGTGGTGCTCTACGAGATGCTCACCGGCGTGCGACCGTTCCGGGGAGGAGACGACCTCACGGCCGTCCTGCGCGCGCTCCTCGAGGACCGGCCGGAGCCGCTCGCCCGCCTGCGGCCGGAGGTGACGCCGGCGGTCGAGCGCGTGGTCTCGCGCATGCTGGCCCGGTCGCCGGAGGAGCGCTATCCCTCCGCGGCCGAGGCGCTCGCGGACCTCAACGCTCTCCTGGAAGCGCCGGCCTCCCGCCGGCGCCGGGTCTGGCCCTGGACCGCCGGGATCGCGGCCGCCGCGGGAGTCGCCGGCCTCGCGGTCTGGCTGGCGCTCCATCGCGCGCCCGAGCCGCTCCAGGCCACCTTCTCGCGCGTCACCGACGAGGAGGGGCGCGAGCTCTATCCGACCCTTTCGCCGGACGGACTCTCGGTCGCCTACGTGGCTTCCGAAGACGGGCAGACAGACATCTTCCTGCGCAGCCTGAAGGATGCCCGCGGCGATTTCCTCAAGGCCGAGCCGGTCAACCTCACGCAGGACTCGCCGGACGAGGACACCCAGCCCGCCTTCTCCCCGGACGGCAAGCGGATCGCCTTCCGCTCCGAGCGCGAGGGCGGCGGGATCTGGGTCATCCCCGCGGCCGGGGGCACGGCCCGGCGCCTCACCGACTTCGGCTACAACCCGGCCTGGTCCCCCGATGGGAACGAGATCGCCGTGGCCACGGAAGGGATCGTCGAGCCGATCAGCCGCAAGATGGACAGCGCAATCTGGATCGTCGACCTCGCCACCGGCCGCCGCCGCGAGCTCCTCCCCAAGGCGCACGACGGCGTCCAGCCGAGCTGGTCCCCCAAGGGCCTGCGCATCGCCTACTGGGGCCTGCCGGCCGAGGGCGCGCGGCGCATCCTCTGGACGGTATCTGCCGGGGGAAGCGCCGGGGGGGCCGCCGGGGGGAACCCGGTCAAGACTCTCGACGACGGCTTCCTGAACTGGAACCCGGTCTGGTCGCCCGACGGGCGCTACCTGTACTTCGGCAGCGACCGCGCCGGCAGCCTGAACCTCTGGCGGCTGCCGATCGAGGAGAGCACCGGGAAGGTGCTGGGCGAGGCGGAGATGGTGACCACGCCCGCCATGGGCAGCGGCTTCTGGAGCGTCTCGCGCAGCGGCCGTCGGCTGGTCTACGCCGCCAACGAGACCAAGGCCAACGTCGAGCGCTACCCGTTCGACGAGCAGACCCTGAAGCCCACAGGCCCCCCCACGGCCATCACCCGGGGCTCCCACATGATCCGCTCCTGCGAGGTCTCCCCCGACGGCCGGAGGATCGCCTACTCCGGCGTGGCGCCGCGCGAGGACCTCTTCCTGGTCAACGTGGACGGCACCGGCCAGGTGCAGCTCACGGACGACGTATTCAAGGACCGCCACCCGTTCTGGTCCCCGGACGGCCGGAAGCTGCTCTTCTACTCCAACCGCGGCGGCGACTACGAAGCCTGGATCCTCCACCTGGCCGACCGGTCCATGGAGCGCGTCCTCCCCCAGGGCAGCAAGCCGCTCACCTTTCCCAACTGGTCGCCGGACGGCCGCCGCATCGCCTGTACCTACGACGACCGTCCGGCCATCGTCGACCTCGACGAGCCGCTGCTGCGCCGCCGTCCGCGGCCTCTCCCCCCGGCCAGCGCCCTGGGCGAATCCTTCTATCCGACCTCCTGGTCGAAGGACGGCCAGCGCCTGGCCGGCAACATTTCCCGGGTCGACGGCTCGATTTTCGAAGGGATAGGCGTGTATTTCCTGTCGTCGCGCACCTATCTAAGATGGACGAGCCGCGGAATCACCCCGGTCTGGCTGCGCGACGATCGCAGGCTCCTCTACACCGAGGCGGGGAAGGTGCTCGCCTTCGACTCCCGGACGTACGAGACGCGGGACGTCCTCGCGCCTCAACCCAGCTCCGCATACCTGGCCGTGAGCGCCAGCCCCGACGGCCGCAGCCTGTTCGCAGTCCGTGCGGTCGAAGAGGGAGACATCTGGCTCCTGAGCCAGGACGGAGATAACCAGGGCAGTTGAAGTTTTTTTCCGGGGCGAAGACCCCAGGAGGAGAAAGATGAGTTTCAAGGTCA